>NZ_JBVVPW010000032.1:0-81246 GCF_055811385.1 Mesorhizobium sp. WSM4849 | reverse complement strand
GCGCCCATTTGCCAGCCCCGTCTTTCCGGCCCTGATCGCAACCGCCGTCAGCGAAATCGACGTTCTTCACAGCCGACCAAAAAGTCACGGAATGAAACGAGCTGTTTTTTCATGAGGGCCGACAAGGCTTTCCGGTTTCAAACTGACCGATAGCTGCTTTGCTACCCAAAATAATTCGATTTCATTGCCTTAGCCTTTCATTTTGCACAATCGTCGGGACAATGGCGCCCGACCCGGAGGATTCGGAATGCGCGTAAAACGGATGTCCCATGTTCTACTCTGCGCCTTGATGGCGCTGGCAGTCGTGCCGGCGACGAGGCAGGCGCTGGCTCAGGACACCAAGGCCGATCCCGGTCTGTCCGATGTGCTCACCGACATGCTGCGCGGCGCCGAAGGCGAAAATGCCACCTCCGGTCCAGACAAGCGCGTGCCGTTCGGCCGCGAGGAGGTGCAACTGTCCTTCGCGCCGCTGGTCAAGCAGACGGCGCCGGCCGTGGTCAATGTCTATGCTTCGCAAACGGCCAAGTTGAGGTCGCCCTTCGACGGCGATCCTTTCTTCGAAGAGTTCTTCGGCCGTTCGCAGCCGCGTGCGCAGTCCTCGCTCGGCTCCGGCGTGCTGGTCGATCCGACAGGCATAGTGGTCACCAATTTCCACCTCATCAAGGAAGCCGATCAGGTCAAGGTCGCCACCGCGGACGGGCGTGAATTCGACAGCAAGGTGCTGCTCAAGGACGAGACGCTTGACCTCGCCGTGCTCAAGATCTCCTCCGACAAGCCATTTCCGGTCGTCGCCATCGGCGATTCCGACGCGCTCGAGGTTGGTGACCTGTTGCTGGCCATCGGCAATCCGTTCGGTGTCGGCCAGACCACCACCAGCGGCATCGTTTCGGCGCTTGCCCGCAGCCACATCGGCGTTTCCGATTCCAGTTTCTTCATCCAGACCGACGCCGCAATCAATCCCGGCAATTCCGGCGGTGCGCTGATCAACATGGGTGGCCAACTGGTCGGCATCAACACGGCGATCTACAGCCGCAGCGGCGGCTCGATCGGCATCGGCTTTGCTATTCCCTCCAACATGGTTCGCGCGTTTGCCGATGCGGCCAAGGCCGGGCGCAACTTCTTCGAGCGGCCCTATATCGGCGCCGAATTCGAGCGCGTGACGCCGCAGATCGCCGAATCGCTCGGTCTGGAGACCCCGACCGGGGCGCTGGTTTCGACCGTCGAAGAAGCAGGGCCGGCGGCCACGGCGGGGCTCAAGCCCGGCGATGTCGTGCTGTCGCTCAACGGCACGCCGGTCGAGAGCATCGAGGCGCTGGATTACCGGATGGCGACGCTGTCGATCGGCACCAATGCCAGCTTCGGCGTCCTCAGCAAAGGCCAGCAAGCGACGATGGAGATTGCGCTGGAGCGCGCGCCTGAAGGTGCAAAACTCGCGGAAGTGACACTGCGCGGTCGCAGCCCGTTTTCCGGTGCCAAGGTTGCGGAACTGTCGCCCCGGCTCGCCCAGCGGCTCGGCATGCGTACCGATGTCAAGGGTGTTACGGTGGTCGACATCAATCGGGGTTCGCCCGCAGCCGATTTCGGGTTCCAGCCGGGCGACATCGTTCGCGAGGTCAATGGCTTGACTATCGATACCGCCGCGACCCTGGAACAGGCAGCCATGGAAGAGACGCGCTGGTGGCGCTTTACCGTCGAGCGTGGCGGGCAGATACTGCGCCAGGTGTTGCGTTACTGAGCCCGAGCGTCGATCCTTCGGACGAGATCGCGCTCCAACGAAACGAAGTGCATGGCCGATCTGTTCAGTGTCGATGAACCGGAAAAGGCGCCGCCCGGCAGGCCGCTGGCCGACCGGCTGCGCCCGAAGAACCTCGGCGAGGTCGTTGGCCAGGAGCATCTGACCGGGCCCGACGGCGCACTGACGCGGCTGATCGGCTCCGGCTCGCTTGGCTCGATGATCTTCTGGGGGCCGCCCGGGACGGGCAAGACGACGGTCGCGCGGCTGCTTGCCGGCGAAACCAGCCTTGCCTTCCAACAGATATCGGCGGTGTTTTCCGGTGTCGCCGACCTGAAGAAAGTGTTCGAGACGGCGAAGCTGCGCCGCTCCAACGGCCGTCAGACGCTGCTCTTCGTCGACGAGATCCATCGCTTCAACCGCGCCCAGCAGGACAGTTTTCTGCCTGTCATGGAAGACGGGACCGTCGTGCTGGTTGGCGCCACGACGGAGAACCCGTCCTTTGAGCTGAACGCGGCGCTTCTGTCCCGCGCGCGCGTGCTGGTCTTCCATTCGCTCGGTGAGGACAGCATCGCAAAACTGCTGGCGCGTGCCGAGGAGACTGAGGGTAGGGCGCTGCCGCTCGACGACGAGGCGAGGGCGATGCTCATCCGCATGAGCGATGGCGATGGCCGCGCGGCGCTGACGCTGGCCGAAGAGGTCTGGCGCGCCGCCAAGTCAGGCGAGGTGTTCGGCGCCGAGGGCCTGCAGCGCATCGTCCAGCGCCGGGCGCCGATCTACGACAAGGGCCAGGACGGCCACTACAATCTGATCTCGGCGCTGCACAAATCGGTGCGCGGCTCCGACCCGGACGCCGCCCTCTATTATCTGGCCCGTATGTTCGACGCCGGCGAGGATCCGCTCTATCTCGGCCGCCGGCTGGTGCGCATGGCGATGGAGGATATCGGGCTGGCCGACCCGCAGGCGCTGGTCATCGCCAATGCCGCCAAGGATGCCTACGACTACCTGGGCTCGCCAGAGGGCGAGCTCGCCTTCGCCGAGGCCACCGTCTATCTCGCCAGCGCGCCCAAATCCAACGCCGTCTACACCGCCTTCAAGGCCGCCACTCAGGCGGCGAAGGAGTTCGGCTCGCTGCTGCCGCCCAAACACATCCTCAACGCGCCGACCAAGCTGATGAAAGAAGAAGATTACGGCGCCGGCTACCGTTACGACCACGACGAGCCGGACGCTTTTTCCGGACAGGATTATTTTCCGGAAAAGATGGGCCGCCGCACATTCTATGACCCGCCGGAGCGCGGTTTCGAGCGTGATATCAGGAAACGGCTCGACTATTGGGCGAAGCTGCGCGGCGAGCGGCAAAAGTAGGCTTGCGCGGCCTTGTTGTCGCTGAAAGCCCCGGGGGCAAAAGCTGCCATGGGCATTTCGCTGGCAAGACAGCAACAGGATAGCCGCCTGCGGTGGCCGCCGGTTGCTCACGGTCGTGTGATGGGCGTTGTATGGCGGGGCGAAAAACCTTATCAAGGCTCAGATCGGGATCGCGCTCGGCGCGTGGGGCAATGACAAAGAAACTTCGCAAATCCATCCGCCAGGCCGCGATAGCGGTCCCGCTTGTTGTACTTGGCTTCTATTTCATTCCAATCCCGACGGCGATTTTCTTTGGCCTCGGACTGATCGACGTCTTGCGTAACGACAAGAAGGATTGGGAATTGTTCAGCCGCTATTTCCTCGGCAATGGCATTTTCACCTGGTTGCTTTCGCCCTTCAACCTGCTGGTGGACCTGCTGTGCTATAAGAACCGGGGCGTCTGGAAACTGGAGCAGTTTCCGGAAGACTACCAGCGCGAGGTTAACGAGGTGCTGGACGTCTTCAAGGCACGCAAGGACGAGATTATCGCCGATATCGACGCCAATTTCGGCGCCGGCAGACGCGGCATGTATGTCTATCAGTGGTACGGTAAGCACAAAATAGACAACGTCGCTGAATTCAAAAAGGATTTCAAATACATCAAGACCATTGCCGTGTCCGTTTTCAGCAAACGTGAATCAACCTCCTGGCATTTTGGCCCGCTGCGGCTCAGCCTGCGGATTCTCTACAATCTCATCCCTGTGAAATCAGAAATCTTCGTCGAATGCGGCAACGCCAAGAATTACTGGCACGACAATCCGCTGTTCATTTTTGACGACACGTTGCTTCACCGCTCGGTCAACGAGTACGACGGGCGCCGCTACTGCGTGTTCGTGGATATCATTCGACCATCGCCGTTTCCCGGCCTCATCTCGGCCTTGCTGGCCATCGTCTCGGTCAGCGTCGAGCGCATCAATTCCATGTTCTACAAGAACTGGAAGATGATCGTCTCAAGCAAGACCAAGAAGCCGGAGCTGCCTGACACCGTAGCTTGACCGGCAAGAGGGAGCATGATGTATCATCTGTTGCTTGTCTGTCTTGGCGGCGCGATCGGCGCAATGGCCCGCTTCTTCCTGTCCGGCTTCGTCGCCCGCCGGGTCGGCGAGACCTTTCCCTGGGGCACAATGGTCGTCAACGTTTCGGGGGCATTTGCGATCGGTGTCGTTGCGCATGCGGTGGCGCGCGACAGCATGCCCGCCACCTGGGCCTTTGCCGCAACCGGCGGCCTCGGCTGCTACACCACGGTTTCCTCCTTTAGCCTGCAGACGCTGGCACTGGCGCGTGAGGGCGAATGGCTGCGCGCCGGTGGCAATGTGCTGCTTTCGGTCTTTCTGAGCCTCGGTGGTGTGACGCTGGGCTTTGCCGCAGGAAGTCTTCTGATTGGCAGTGGGGCGCCATGAGCAGTCCGCGGAAGCTCCGCTCCGGCGGGACAGACACCGCCGTAGCAGAGCATGCGGCGCGCCTTATTAGCTGTCGCAAAACGAACGAAGCGGTTCGGATCTATGCGACCGTGGCCGCAGGCAGCATGATTGGCGGCGTGCTGCGGGCGCTTGCCTCGCTGACGAGCACTGCCCTGTGGGGCAATGGATTCCCATTCGGCACGCTCCTCGTGAATATTGTCGGCTCATTCCTCATCGGCTTCTACGCGACATTGACGGGGCCGGATGGCCGCATCTTCGCCAGCCCGTTGCAGCGCCAGTTCTTCATGACCGGCTTCTGCGGTGGCCTGACAACCTTCTCCGCCTTCAGCATTGAAACGCTCACCCTCGCGCAAAGCGGGAAGCTTATGGCGGCTGCGGCCAATATCGCGATCTCCGTGGTAACGTGGCTTGCCGCCGTCTGGCTTGGCCACATCCTTGCAGTGCGCCGCAACCGGCTAAGAGGATCCAGGCAATGAAGATACCAAGACAGGCGCAGTTGCTGCGCATATTCATCGGCGAGAACGACAGGGCAGACGGCCGTCCGCTGTATGAGGCGATTGTGCTGAAGGCCCGCGAAATGCAGATTGCCGGCGCTACCGTCCTGCGCGGGGCGATGGGGTTCGGCCATTCCAGCCGGCTTCACACCACGAAGATCCTCCGTCTGTCGGAGGATCTGCCCCTTGTGATCGAGATCGTCGATGACGAGGAAAAGATAGCCGCTTTCCTGCCCGTCCTTGAAACAATCATGACAAGTGGTTTGATCACACTGGAGAAAGTTCAGGTTCTGCAATATGGAACCGATAACGAATGATCGAGTGTGAGGTTGCGGGTGCCGGTGAATGCCGTTGCATGCCAGCGAAACGGCGATTGGAATTATGACAGGCGTTGAACAGATCACGGTAGAGGCCGGCGAGGCGGGTATGCGGCTCGACCGCTGGTTCAAGACCCATTTTCCGGGTCTTGGCTTCGGCCATCTGCAAAAACTGCTGCGTTCCGGCCAGATCCGTGTCGACGGTGGCAGGGTGAAGGCTGATACCCGCGTCGAGCCGGGCCAGATGGTCCGCATCCCGCCGCTCGAAGTGGACAAGAAGGGCGAGAGCCCGCTCACCGGTCACTCGATCCGCAACCAGGGCGACGCCGACGTTCTGGCCAAGATGCTGATCCATGAAGATCCGAAAGTCTTCGTCTTCAACAAGCCTGCAGGCCTTGCCGTTCAGGGTGGCTCGGGTGTCACCCGCAATGTCGACGACATGCTGGAAGCCTGGCGCAACCAGAAGGGCGAGAAACCGCGTCTGGTGCACCGGCTCGACCGCGACACGTCAGGCGTGCTGGTCGTCGCCCGCACCAGGCTCGCCGCCATGAAACTTGCCGAGGCGTTCCGGGCGCGTGAGACCAAGAAGACCTATTGGGCGCTGGTCAAGGGCGTGCCGCCGAAGCGCGAGGACAAGATCTCGACCTGGCTGATCAAGGAGCCGACACCCGACGGCGACCGCGTTCGCGTCGCCAAGCATGGCGAAAAGGGTGCCGACCACGCGGTGTCTTATTACCGGATCGTCGAACAGGCGGCGCAGACCCTGTCCTGGCTGGAAATGGAACCCTATACCGGCCGTACCCACCAGCTTCGCGTCCATGCCGCTCACATCGGCTGCCCGATCATCGGCGACCCCAAATATTTCGAGGCCGACACCAATTGGGATTTTCCCGGCGGCATGCAGAACCGCTTGCACCTGCACGCGCGCCGCATCGTCATCCCGCATCCCGACAAGGGTCTTATCGACGTCACCGCACCGATGCCGCCGCATATGCGCCAGAGCTGGAATCTGATCGGCTTCGACGAGGCCAGCGCGGAGGACTAGGTCCAGTGGGTATCGCCACCGATACACTCGACCGCCGCGACAGGGTCGACATAGCGGCCGCCGCCATCATGGTCGGACTGACCTTTTCCTGGGGGCTGAACTACGTCGCTGCCAAGATCTCCTATGCCGGCTATGATCCCGTTTTCCTGTCGATTGCGCGGTCGATCATTGGCGGGCTGTGCGTTCTCGCCTGCTGCCGCTGGCGCGGTATTGTGCTTTTTACCCGCGACGGAACGCTTGTCGCCGGCATTCTGGCAGGTGCGCTTTTTGGTCTCGAGTTCCTGTTTCTCTATGTCGGGCTCGAACAGACGACCGTCGCGCGCAACACCTTGCTGGTCAACACCATGCCGTTCTGGGTATTGGTCGGCGGGCATTTCCTGCTGGGCGAACGCATCACCGTGCGCCGGCTCGTCGGACTTCTGCTCGCATTCGCTGGCCTGGTCGCGGTGTTTTCCGACCAGTTGAGCGCCGATTATGGTGGGACATTGACCGGTGACCTGCTCAGTCTCGGCGCCGGCATTCTGTGGGCCTTGACCTACATCGTCATCAAGCGGACGAAATTGGCGGAAACGAGCGCCGAGAAATTGCTGCTCTACCAATTGGCCGGCGCTGCCGTGGTCGGCGCCTTGGTGGCGCCTTTTGCCGGGCCGCCTGTCCGCGACTTCGCCGCGTTGCCGACCTTGGCTCTGCTTTTTCAGGCGGTCTACATCGTCGCCTTCACCTAT
Organism: Mesorhizobium sp. WSM4849; assembly: GCF_055811385.1. Classification (NCBI taxonomy): domain Bacteria; kingdom Pseudomonadati; phylum Pseudomonadota; class Alphaproteobacteria; order Hyphomicrobiales; family Phyllobacteriaceae; genus Mesorhizobium; species Mesorhizobium sp. WSM4849. The sequence continues at coordinate 74,108 of NZ_JBVVPW010000032.1, read as the reverse complement.
GTGCTGTGGTTCTGGCTGCTGCGGCGCTATCCGGCATCGGGCCTGTCGAGCTTCACCTTCCTGTCGCCGGTGTTCGGCGTGCTGTGCGGCGCCATCTTCTTGAACGAGCCGCTGACCATTCGTATTTTCCTGGCACTCGGCCTCATCGCAGCCGGCCTGATCATTGTGAATCGGCCGGCCCGAAAACAGATCCCCGGATGAAAGGCTCCGGCATGCGCGATATTCTCAACGACCTCGAAGCGGGAAAGCAGCTCTCCGATCCGGATCCGGTACGCCGTGCCCAGATCCAGATGAAGACGCACCTGCCGAAACGCTTCTACAAAGCCGTCTCGGTCGCACCGGCCGAAGCTGGTTTTGCCGTTCATCTCGATGGCAAGCCGGTTCGCACGCCGGGCAAGGCGCTGCTGGTGCTGCCGACCGAAAAAGCGGCCGCGCTGGTCGCCGACGAGTTCGCTGCGCAAGGTGAGACCATCGACCCGATGACGATGCCGGTCATGCGTCTGGTCAACACGGCCATCGACGGCGTCGCCAGTGACCCGCAGGCGGTGCTGGAGGACATCCTGCGCTTCGCCTCGTCCGATCTGCTCTGCTATCGCGCCGACGCCCCACAAGGGCTGGTCGACCGGCAGGACGAACATTGGGATCCCATCATCGATTGGGCGCGGAGCGCGCTCGGCGCCCGGTTTCACCTCGCCGAAGGGGTGATCCATATCGAGCAGCCGCGTGAGACCATTGCGGTGCTCGGTGTTCACCTTGCCCAGCGTGCCGACCCGCTACGACTGGCGGCCATCCACGTCATGACGTCGTTGACGGGATCGGCTCTGCTGGCGCTGGCCGTCGAGTTCGGCGAGATCGACGGCGACGCCGCCTGGACTGCCGGCCATGTCGACGAGGACTGGCAGGCCGAGCACTGGGGCCATGACGCGGAGGCTGTCGCCCGCCGTGCCCACCGCAAACGCGATTTCATGGCGGCGGTCGGCCTTGTCGAGGCGCTCAAGGGCTGACGGCAATCGCCGCCCGCATTCGTTTTCGCGTTGCACATTAGACCAACTTGCTCAAGTTGGACGCACAAAGTACGCACTAACACTTTGAATCTATGCATCGTGCTTTCCGTAGATCGATTCCGATCTTCGGGCCGATGCATTGGACCAAAGTCATAATCCCAAAGGCGGGCTGCCTCTGGGCGGCGCTTTCTGTCATTTCTCGCGGCGATTGCTGCCCGAGTTCGTGTCTAGGCACGACACCGCGCAGCATCAAGCACAGCGAGATGTCACGGGAGGACGAATTCATGGTAATGGCAGCGACCGCCGGCAGAGCAAGCCGCGGCATGACGCGGGAAGAGAAGAAAGTCATCTTCGCTTCCTCACTCGGCACCGTTTTCGAATGGTATGATTTTTATCTCTACGGCACCTTGGCGGCCGCGATCGGCGCTGCGTTCTTCACTCAGTATCCCGAAACAACGCGCAACATCTTCACGCTGCTGGCTTTCGCCGCAGGCTTCCTCGTGCGCCCGTTCGGTGCGCTGGTGTTCGGCCGCATCGGCGATCTCGTCGGCCGCAAATACACCTTTCTCGTCACCATCCTGATCATGGGTCTGTCGACCTTCCTGGTCGGCATACTTCCTGGCGCGGCCAGTTGGGGCATCGCGGCGCCGATCATCCTGGTTGCCCTGCGCATGCTGCAAGGCCTGGCGCTCGGTGGCGAGTATGGCGGTGCCGCGACCTACGTCGCCGAGCACGCACCCGACGACCGTCGTGGCTTCTACACGTCGTGGATCCAGACGACAGCCACGCTCGGCCTGTTCCTGTCGCTGATCGTCATCCTGACCGTGCAGAATTCGCTGAGCAAGGAAGACTTCGCGGAGTGGGGCTGGCGCATTCCGTTCCTGGTTTCAGCGATCCTGCTGGGCATTTCGGTCTGGATTCGCCTGTCGCTTGCCGAATCGCCGACATTCCAGCGGATGAAGGACGAAGGTAAGGGTTCCAAGGCGCCGCTGACGGAAGCGTTCGGCCAATGGAAAAATGCCAAGATCGCCATTCTGGCGCTTCTCGGCCTTACTGCCGGCCAGGCCGTGGTCTGGTACAATGGCCAATTCTATGCGCTGTTCTTCCTGCAGAACGTGCTCAAGGTTGACGGCCAGTCGGTCAACATCATGATCGCTATCGCACTGGCGCTCGGCACGATATTCTTCGTCGTGTTCGGCTGGCTCTCCGACAAGATTGGCCGCAAGCCGATCATCATGGCGGGCCTGGCGCTGGCGATCGTCACCACCTTTCCGCTGTTCAAGGCGCTGACCTGGGCAGCCAACCCGGCGCTCGCCACTGCGCAGCAAAACACCCGTGCGACGATTACCGCTGCGCCTGGCGACTGCAAGTTCCAGTTCAATCCGACCGGAACGCGCAAGCCTCTCACGTCGTGTGACATCGCGACGGATTTCCTTGCCAAGAGCTCCGTGCCCTACGACATTGTCACGACAGCGGCAGCGGGGACCGCGGCCAGTGTCAAGATCGGCAACGAAACGGTGACGTCCTATGATGCCGTGGCAGCCGCAGACAAGGCAGCTTCAAGCGACGCCGCGTTCAAGAAGGCAATCAACATTGCGTTGCAGGACGGCGGCTATCCGCTGAAGCGTGCTGCGGCCAAAGTCGCCGACCAGAAGCTTGACGCCTTCGTCGCGGCCAATCCGGAACTGAAGCTCGACGCCGCCGTAATCCGCGCCGGCGACAAGACGACGGTTGCGGCCGATCAGGCGATCAAGGACAAGCTGCTGACGGCCGATGAGGCCGCGGCGGGAGCGCCCGAGATCACCGTCTACAATGTCCCGGGAGCAGGCGTCTTTGCGATGTTTGCCGACCCTGAACAGGTCAACTGGGCAAAGGTCATCGGCATCTTGTTCGTCCTGGTCCTTTACGTGACCATGGTCTACGGACCGATCGCGGCGATCTTGGTCGAGATGTTCCCGACACGCATCCGCTATACCGGCATGTCGTTGCCCTATCACATCGGCAATGGCTGGTTCGGGGGCCTGCTGCCAGCAACGGTGTTCGCGCTCAGCGCCTACAGCGGCGATATCTATTACGGCCTCTGGTATCCGGTGGTGATCGCAGCGATGTCGCTGGTCATTGGTATGATCTTCGTCAGGGATACGCTGGGAACGAACTTGCACGCCAAGACCTGATCCTGGCCTAACAGCAAAAATGCAAAGCCCGGCGCGAGTGATCGCGCCGGGCTTTGCAATTCGTCAGAAGCGAGGCGAATGGAAGGGGTTAGCTCTTCCGGTCTTGTCTCGCTTCCTCGATGGCCGCTTCGTGATACCAGCCGCTTCCGAAATCCGTATGGTTGCGCAACGAAGCAAGTTCTGCCGCGAACTTAGCCTTTCCGCTTAAATTTGAGGCAGAAGCGCGCGCTGCCGCCGGGAACATCAGGATTTTGGCCGACTGACGGGTAGGAGTGATTTCCATTGTCGGTCTCCTTTATTCTGCAGAGCCTTGCCGATTCAATCTTTCCCGAACATAGGTTCTGCAATCCAGTTAGGCAACATGATTACGAAAAGATCAGTAGTTGCCTATTATTTGTGCGAAATGTGCTTGTGATTGATCCGGACGCATTGCGGTGACGGCGCAATGAATTTTGTCGGGATCCGGCGTCACTTCTGCCGCATCCTTGCCGGCGAGAATGGCACACGAATTGCTTTTTAATAGTCCGGCAGGTCGGCTGCAGGGTGGCTGGCACGCCAGCGCCGTCCAAGGTTCGGTGATCAAAGCAACGAGAGGCTAGAATGACGAAATACAAGCTCGAGTACATTTGGCTCGATGGATACACCCCGGTTCCCAACCTTCGTGGAAAGACGCAGATCAAGGAATATGCCGAGTTCCCGACGCTCGACCAGCTTCCGCTGTGGGGCTTCGACGGTTCCTCGACCATGCAGGCCGAAGGCCACTCGTCCGACTGCGTGCTGAAGCCGGTCGCCATCTATCCGGACCCTGCGCGCACAAACGGCGTGCTCGTCATGTGCGAAGTCATGATGCCGGACGGCATGACGCCGCATGCATCCAACAAGCGCGCAACCATCCTCGACGACGAGGGCGCCTGGTTCGGCTTCGAGCAGGAGTATTTCTTCTACAAGGACGGCCGCCCGCTCGGCTTCCCCGAGAGCGGTTACCCTGCGCCGCAAGGCCCGTACTACACCGGCGTCGGCTACAGCAACGTCGGCAGCGTCGCCAGGCAGATCGTCGAGGAGCATCTCGACTTCTGCCTTGCCGCCGGCATCAACCATGAAGGCATCAACGCCGAGGTGGCCAAGGGCCAGTGGGAATTCCAGATTTTCGGCAAGGGCTCCAAGAAGGCCGCCGACCAGATGTGGATGGCCCGCTACCTGATGCAGCGCCTCACCGAGAAATACGGCATCGACATCGAATACCACTGCAAGCCGCTCGGCGACACCGACTGGAACGGTTCCGGCATGCACGCCAATTTCTCGACCGCCTATATGCGCGAGGTCGGCGGCAAGGACTATTTCGAGGCGCTGATGGCCGCCTTCGACAAGAACCTGATGGATCACATCGCCGTCTACGGCCCGGACAACGACAAGCGTTTGACCGGCAAGCATGAGACCGCGCCGTGGAACAGGTTCAGCTATGGCATTGCCGACCGCGGCGCCTCGATCCGCGTGCCGCATTCCTTCATCAACAACGGCTACAAGGGTTATCTCGAGGATCGCCGCCCGAACTCGCAGGGCGACCCCTACCAGATCGCCTCGCAGATCCTGAAGACGATCGCCTCCGTCCCGACCAGCGCCCAGGTTTCGGCTGCCGCTTGAACATGTAGTCACGGTGCGGACCTGAGTGTCTGCGTCGTGACTGCTCCTCGTCGCGTCGGCGTTTGCCAAGGGCGACTACACCAACTGCTCGATTGAGTATTTTCTCCATCCCAAACAAAACCCCGCAGGATCGCTCCGGCGGGGTTTTGTTTGTCGCTTAGCCGATCCGGTCAGACCGAATAATACATGTCGTACTCGACCGGATGCGGGGTCATTTCGAAGCGCATCACTTCGGCCATCTTGAGCTCGATATAGCTGTCGATCTGGTCGTCGTCGAACACGCCGCCGGCCTTCAGGAAGCCGCGGTCCTTGTCGAGGCTCTGAAGGGCTTCGCGCAGCGAACCGCAGACGGTCGGGATTTTCTTCAGTTCCTTCGGCGGCAGGTCGTAGAGATCCTTGTCCATCGGCTGGCCGGGATGGATCTTGTTCTTGATGCCGTCGAGGCCGGCCATCAGCATGGCGGCAAAGGCGAGGTAGGGGTTCGCGCCGGGATCGGGGAAGCGGACCTCGACGCGCTTGGACTTCGGCGACGAGCCGAATGGAATGCGGCAGGAGGCGGAGCGGTTGCGCGCCGAATAGGCGAGCAGCACCGGCGCTTCATAGCCCGGCACCAGGCGCTTGTAGGAGTTGGTCAGCGGGTTGGTGAAAGCATTGATCGCCTTGGCGTGCTTGATGACGCCGCCGATGTAAAACAGGCAGCTCTCCGAGAGACCGGCATATTCATTGCCGGCGAAGGTCGGCTTGCCCTCCTTCCAGATCGACTGGTGGACATGCATGCCCGAACCATTGTCGCCGAAGACCGGCTTCGGCATGAAGGTGGCCGTCTTGCCGTAGGCATTGGCGACCTGGTGCACGACGTACTTGTAGATCAGCATCTTGTCGGCGTTGCGGACCAGCGTGTCGAACTTGATGCCGAGTTCGTGCTGGGCAGCGGCCACTTCGTGGTGATGCTTTTCGACCCGCACGCCCATTTCGGCGAGCACGGTCAGCATCTCCGAGCGCATGTCCTGCGCCGAGTCGATCGGCGGCACCGGGAAATAGCCGCCCTTGATGCGCGGACGGTGACCGAGGTTGCCGGTCTCATAGTCGGTGTCGTCGTTGGACGGCAATTCGGTGGAGTCGAGCTTGAAGCCGGTGTTGTACGGGTCGGCCTTGTACTTGACGTCATCGAACACGAAGAACTCGGCTTCCGGGCCGACGAAGATCTGATCGCCGATGCCTTCCGCCTTCATATAGGCTTCGGCCTTCTTGGCGGTGCCGCGCGGGTCGCGGTTGTAGGATTCTCCGGAGATCGGGTCGAGGATATCGCACAGGATGACCATGGTCGACTGCGCGAAGAACGGATCCATATGCACCGTCTCGGTATCGGGCATCAGCACCATGTCGGACTCGTTGATCGCCTTCCAGCCGGCGATGGAGGACCCATCGAACATGACGCCGTCGGCAAACATGTCTTCCTCGACCTCGACGACATCCATCGTCACGTGCTGCAGCTTGCCCTTCGGATCGGTGAAGCGCAGATCAACGAATTTAACGTCGTTGTCCTTGATCTGCTTCATGATGTCTTTGGCTGTCGTCATGTCATGTTTCCCTGTCTGATGACGTTTCGAGGAAATGATCTGAAATCAGAAAGCTCAGACCGCGTCCATCCCTGTTTCGCCGGTGCGGATGCGCACGACTTCCTCGATGTTGGAGACAAAGATCTTGCCGTCGCCGATGCGGCCGGTCTGGGCCGCCTTGCGAATGGCTTCGATCGCGCCTTCGACCGCCTCGTCGCCGAGCACGACCTCGATTTTCACCTTGGGCAGAAAATCCACGACATATTCAGCGCCGCGATAGAGTTCGGTATGGCCCTTCTGGCGGCCAAAACCCTTGGCCTCCGTAACGGTGATGCCTTGCAGCCCGGCCTCCTGAAGCGCTTCCTTCACTTCGTCTAGCTTGAACGGCTTGATGATCGCTTCGATCTTTTTCATGTAAAAAATGGCCTCCACTGCCAAAAAGACGGGTTGTGAGCCCCGCTTGCGCCTCCTTCAAGCACGAATTGTGCCAATTTGAGGGGATTCGAAGCGGTATCACGCGATTTCGATGCCATGCCGCGTTGGGGGGTAAATTCGCGTCATTCGCTGCGTTGAATGCGTCATGGATACTGGGAACCTACACATTGTCGGCGCTTTCGTCCGCACAATAATTGGGCAGACAGAGCATTTCGTGAGCATTTGTGCTTCGACGAAGCCATTGTCCCCAAGATGTGCTTATGGATTGTGCCACCTCATCACCGTTTGCTTCGAACCGAAAACTGGACAATGTTCTGACCACAAGGATCGGGCTTGAGCCAATACGGATCGGCATCCATGAACAATGAAATTTTGTCTCCGGCCGAAATGGCTGAGGCCGACCGGTTGACGATCTCCGCCGGACCTCTCGACGGCATTGGCCTGATGCGCAATGCAGGTGCCGCGGTCGCTGCGGTGGTGCTCGCCCATTTTCCGGCTGCCAGGCGCGTCCACGTGTTGTGCGGGCCGGGCAACAATGGCGGCGACGGATATGTCGTCGCCCGCATTCTTCAGGACAGCGCCATCGACGTCTTGATGTGGGCATCCGGCTCGCCCAAAGCCGGCAGCGACGCGGCGCTCGCCGCTTCGGAATGCCCGGTCAGGCCTCGGCCGCTGTCGGAATTTGCCGCCGAGACAGGAGCGATCCTGGTCGACGCCCTTTATGGGGCAGGGCTGTCCAAGCCGCTATCCGGCGATGCCGCCAGGGCGGTCGAGGTTGCGACAGAACTGAACCTGCCCGTCGTTGCGGTCGATCTGCCCTCAGGCGTGTCAGGCGAGAGCGGCCAGATTCTCGGCCAGGCATTCCGCGCCCGATTCACGGTGACGTTCGCGCGAAAAAAGGCCGGCCATCTGCTGTTGCCTGGGCGCGAGATGTGCGGCGAGCTGGTGCTTGCCGACATCGGCATCGGCGATAGGATCATTGCGCAGCTTGAACCGCGGACTTTCGAGAACACCCCGCCGCTTTGGTTAGAAAGTTTCCCGATGCCAGCCGTCGACACGCATAAATACAGGCGCGGCCATGTCGGCGTTTTTTCGGGTGGGCCATCTGCGACGGGTGCGGCACGGCTGTCGGCGCTCGCCGCGGCCAGGAGCGGGGCAGGGGCGGTGACCGTGCTGTCGCCGGCGAACGGACTGCAGGTGAATGCCGCGCATTTGACTTCGATCATGTTGCGCAAGGCCGACACCATCGCGGACGTACAGGAATTCATCGGCGATCGCCGGCCGTCGGCTTTCGTCCTCGGACCCGGATTTGGCGTCGGCGAAAAAACACGCGATTTTGCCCTCGGCGTACTGGCCGCCGGACAACGGCCAGACGGCAGGGTCGACGGGCTGGTGCTCGATGCCGATGGCATCACCGCGTTTCGCGATACGCCCAACGTTTTGTTCGAAGCCGCCCGTCGCCCGAACGCGCCGGTGCTGGTGCTGACGCCGCATGAGGGCGAATTCGCCAGGCTGTTTCCAGACATCGCCGGAGACAAGAACCTGTCCAAGCTGGCCAAGGCGCGCACTGCCGCCGAGCGTGCCGGTGCCATCGTCGTCTACAAGGGCGCGGACACGGTGATCGCGGCGCCCGATCGCAGGGCAGCGATCAACGGTAACGGCGCGCCATGGCTGGCCACAGCCGGGTCGGGCGACGTGCTGTCGGGCATCATCGCCGGCTTCCTGGCGCAAGGCATGCCGGCTTTCGAAGCCGCCTGCGCGGCGGTCTGGATCCATGCCGAGGCCGGCAGCCGTTTCGGGCCTGGGCTGATCGCCGAAGACTTGCCGCTGGCGCTGGTGCCGGTGCTGCGCGAGCTTGTCGAAAATCGCCACGGGATGACCGCTGAATGAACCGTCGGCTCGCCTTGATCGCTGTGATTTTCGTCAGCCTCTTCCTAGCCAACCTCGCGCGCGCCGAAGGTCCGGTGATGATCGTCGACGATCCGGCCTTGCTTGCCGCCCTCGACACCAAGGGTTTTGGCTTCGCCGGCATTTTTGGCGTCGATGGCGGGGGCGACCTGAAGGCGCTCTATGACAAGGCGCCTGCTTATCACCAGATCGTCGAAACGGTTGCCGGCGATGTCGCCGCGCTGCGGGCCGAGATGAAGGCTGGCGGGCGGCCGCTCTACGAAGTCACCGACGGCAATGTCGGCCGCATCATGGACATGCGCTGGCTGAAGACCGACGCCGCCCGTTTCCGGCTGGTCGGTGTCGTCAACCGGCTCGATCGGCGTGATTTCGCCGATATACGAGGCGACGGGCGCTGCGGCGAGGTGCGTTTCATCTATCGCCTTGCCTACAGCTTCAAGAAAAACGGCAAGGTTCTGGCCTCGCGCCTGCCGTTCAACTTCAATGCTATCTACAGCGCCGCGCCGGACGTCGACGGCGGCTGCGTCGGCGTTGCCGGGCGCTGGACGCCGCAGCTCGACGAGACCGTCGATACCGGCTGGCTCATCGGCGGGCCGCTGGAGAAGGCCGGGCTGACCTTCAAGCAGCTCGAACTCAACGCCCAGGTGGTGCGCTTTCCCTCCGGCCAGCAGACCGAATTTGGCGGGCAGGCTGCCTACCTCATGCGGATTTTTGGCATCGATGGAGAGACGGTCAGCGAAAAGCCGCTGGAAAACACACCGGATGTGGCGCTGCTTGCCGACGACGCCGCGCTGAAAGCAAAACTTGCCGACTATATCAGCGCCAGTCTCGCGGCGGTCGATCTCGGTGTCTACGAAATTCCGCATGAATTCCTGGCGAAGAAAGTCATCTCGTGGTCGACTTTTGGCAGCGCAAGGCAGGCCAATCACCCGTTCACGCCGCTGTTCCAGCCCGCGGATTTTTCTGGGCTCGACTATTCCGCGCTGAAGCTGGTGCGCACGCCGGAAGCGCTGGTCGAGCGGCTGGATAATGGCGCCTGCCAGGGTTGCCATCAGGCGGGGTCGACCGCCGGTTTCCATTTCATCGGCCTCGACGACAAGACCACATCGCCGCTGAACCGCATCGAAGTCGGCATCTCGCCGCATCTCCACGCCGAGATGCCGCGGCGCGAGGCGTGGCTGCGCGCGACCGTCGAGGGCAAGGAGCCGAACCGCCTTCGCCCGCTGTCCTTCGCGCCCCCGGCCGCATGGCAGGACGCCGGCGAGGTCGCCTATCTGCCGGCCGAGGTGGCGATGCCGTGTCTGATGCCGGAGGACGCAAAGCACTTCGCTGCGGGCTGGCAATGCGGCGGCGGCACCGTCTGCACGGTGCTGGCGACTGCATCGGGCGTGCGGACGAAACTGGCGCAATGCCTGTTGCCCAAGGGCAGCGAAAAGATGTTCTCCGGTCATCCATGTCTGACCGGCTCGATCTTCAGCAACCCGGCGCAGCCTTTCAATGACCGCTACAGCATATCAGGCCAATTCGCGGCCTTCGCCACCGATATTTCGCGCACCGCCTACACTTGCCGGCCGCCGAAGATCGGCGTGCCGGCCGGCATCGCCTATCGCGGCTGCAATGACAAGGATCGTGCCTTTGCCGGCTTCAAGCCGGGCAAGCCGATGCCGAACGAGATCTGCGGGCTGGTCGGCGGGAAAAAATTCGACATTTGCGTGGCGACCAACAATTTCGACCAGTGCCTCGGCGGCGCCGTTAATCGCGGCAACAGGCCGGCCTGCTCGGCCGATCATTTCTGCCGCGAGGATTATATGTGCCAGTCGCTGCCGCCCGATACGCCTGGTATCGGCAAGATGAAAGGTATCGGCTTCTGCTCGCCGACCTATTTTATCTTCCAGATGCGCATCGACAATCATGCCACACCCTGGGCGGGCGCTGTCCGCGCCGCCATGGGGGCGGGGTTTGGCGCGGCGGAAGCGGAGTGACCGGTACCTCGTCGCAAAAATCCAAAGGGATCGCCTACCGATCGAGATAATCGGCGATTTTCGATGTCCATTCACTGTCGAAATGGCGAACTCGCTCTCCGACCATTTCATTGCTCAGCAGGCTCGACAGGGCAGGAACCAAAACCGGCTCTATCGTTGGAACGGAGCTATATCCAAGAGCAGTCAGACGTTCCGACCATGGTGGATGGTCCGCCTTCTCGTCATCGGGGGCGTCCCAGGCCTTCAGTGCATATTCTTGCAGAAGGCTCGTGCTCGACAAGTCGCTGCACACCGCCAGAACTCTATCAAGCGGCGGGCGAGGCGGTGCCATCGCGCCAAGCAACTCACGCTTAAGCGGATTGTAGACCTGGTCATTGAAGAACTTGTCGGCCGCTGCAATCAGGAGCAGGGCGCGTGCTGCTTCGTACGAATCGCCTGACATTGCCGCATGACGATCGGCATCGATTTCCGCTCGTCGCGATAGCCGTATTCCTTCGCGTTCCAGAGAGTACGACAGCGGAGCCAGCATCTGCCGGAAACTGTTTTTCCGGAAGGAGCATACTCGAAGATCAAATCGAAGCTTTTGTCGAGCTCGGCAAGATTGAGACCGCCGTTTGTATCCCTGTTTTTCAGATGAGCGTTTTCGTGAGCAAGGATTGCCGAAAATGCCTTTTCGTCGGTCACGGCAAGCAACGGGATACCGACGGTCAAGAGCGCTCGACGGCCGAGCAGACCCAGAAACGGGCGCTCTTCCCCAATGCTGGCGTTCAGGTCACTGCTCAGCACAATCGTCGTCTGGCTGGCGCGGTGTTTGCCAGCCACGCTGTCCCACACTGCCCACAATTTTGGCGCCGATTCCCGAGTAATCCCTTCCACCCTGCTAGGCCGAAAACCGGCAAACAATGCTCCAATTAACAGAACGAAAGCCAGCATTGCAGCCGGTACGGCAATAATACCGCCCGCGATAACCGCGAGCGGATGCCGATCAAGGAGCAGCAGCCAGAGGAGCACCGGGCAGAAAAGCGGCAGAACAAAAAGCAGGACGGCAAATCTGCCGAAGTGCTCTCCCGTGTAGAGGACCAGGCGCGACATCAGCGTCTCACAACGGAATGTTGTCGTGCTTCTTCCAGGGGTTCTGCATATCCTTGTTGCGCAGCATGCGGAGCGCGCGCGCAATGCGGCGGCGGGTCGAATGCGGCATGATCACCTCATCGACATAGCCGCGCTCGGCGGCGACGAAGGGTGACAGGAAGCGATCCTCGTAAGCCTTTGTATGTGCGGCGATCTTCTCCGCATCGCCGATGTCCTTGCGATAGATGATCTCGACCGCGCCCCTAGCGCCCATCACCGCGATCTGCGCCGTCGGCCAGGCATAGTTCATGTCGCCGCGCAGATGCTTTGACGCCATCACGTCATAAGCGCCGCCATAGGCCTTTCGGGTGATGACGGTGATCTTCGGGACGGTCGCTTCGGCATAGGCGAACAAAAGCTTGGCGCCGTGCTTGATCAGCCCGCCATATTCCTGCGCGGTACCGGGCAGAAAGCCGGGAACGTCGACGAAGGTGACGATCGGAATCGAAAAACAGTCGCAGAAGCGCACGAACCGCGCCGCTTTGCGGCTGGCGTCTGAATCGAGAACGCCGGCCAGCACCATCGGCTGGTTGGCGACGAAGCCGACCGTGCGGCCTTCGACGCGGCCGAAACCGGTAACGATGTTTTTCGCAAAATTCTGCTGGATCTCGAAGAAGTCACCCTCGTCGGCAACTTTAAGGATCAACTCTTTGATGTCGTAGGGTTTATTGGCGTTGTCGGGGATCAGCCGGTCGAGCGATAGATCGTGATCGGTGACCGACTGGTAGCATTGGATCTCGGGGATATCAGCCGTATTGGAGGCAGGCAGCAGATCGACCAGCCGGCGCATCTGTAGCAACGCCTCGACGTCATTGTCGTAGGCGCCATCGGCGATCGAGGACTTGGTCGTGTGGACGAAGGCGCCGCCGAGGCTCTCGGCAGTCACCGTTTCGTTGGTTACGGTCTTCACCACGTCCGGCCCGGTGACGAACATGTAGGAGGTGTCGCGAACCATGAAGATGAAGTCGGTCATGGCAGGCGAATAGACGTCGCCGCCGGCGCAAGGGCCCATGATCAGTGAAATCTGCGGGATGACACCGGAGGCGAGCACATTGCGCTGGAAGATCTCGGCATAGCCGCCAAGTGCTGCCACGCCTTCCTGAATGCGGGCGCCGCCGGCGTCGTAGAGGCCGATGATCGGTGCGCGGTTGCGCAGCGCCATCTCCTGCACCTTGACCACCTTTTCGGCGTGGGCCTCGGACAGCGAGCCGCCGAAAACGGTAAAGTCCTTGGCGAAGACATAGACCGGGCGGCCGTTGACGGTGCCCCAGCCGGTGACGACGCCGTCGCCGGCGATCTTGGTCTTCTCCATGCCGAAATCGGTCGAGCGATGCTCGACATACATGTCGAACTCCTCGAACGAACCCTCGTCGAGAAAGACGTCGATGCGTTCGCGCGCGGTGAGCTTGCCCTTCTTGTGCTGAGCGTGGATGCGGGCCTGGCCGCCGCCCATGCGCGCCATATCGCGGCGGCGCTCGAGTTCCTTCAGCACGTCCTTCATCGGTCGATCCCCAAAACGGAAGCTGATTTGTGGTAATCATGACGGCAGGCGAGCGCAAGCGCCGCTTCGCCATGGCTTTCGCTGCGCTGCAACATGACGCCCCTTGCATTTCGCAACGAACTGGGCCATATGCGGCGACATAGGCGCTTGGGCCGGGACTATCCGGCCTTCTCGACGAATGAGACTGGTTGCGTCTGTTTTCCCTCTTTCCGACATATCGGCAAGGCGGCGAAAAAGCCCCGTGGCATGATGCCTGCGGGCACGACAGCGCAGCCGTGCGGACGATAACGTCCGCCGCCTTGTCGTTTCATGACAGTTTTTTCGACGGCAGGTTGTTGCGCCCTGCCGCCATCGATGTTTGCGGCCAGAAGCCGCGTGAAAGAAGAATATTTTGACCAACGAAAACACTTTGACCGGTAAGGACACTCTGACCGGTAAGGACACTGGGGAACTTTCGGGTTTCGCAGCACTTGGAATTACGGGCGCGCTGCTCAAGGCCACCCATGCCGCCGGCTTCACCGATCCGAAGCCGATCCAGGCGCAGGCGATCCCGCCGCAGCTGGAAGGCCGTGACATTTTCGGCATCGCCCAGACCGGTTCGGGCAAGACCGCGGCGTTCGCGCTGCCGATCCTGTCGAAGATCATCGCGCTCGGCACCAAGCGCCGGCCGAAGACCGCTCGCGCGCTTATTCTGGCGCCGACGCGCGAACTCGCCGTGCAGATCGAAGAGATGATCAAGCTGCTCGCCAAGGGCGCGCATGTCTCGACAGCACTCGTGCTTGGCGGCGTCTCGCGCTTCAGCCAGGTAAAAAAGATTGCTCCCGGCGTCGACATTTTGATTGCCACGCCCGGCCGGCTGACCGACCTGGTGCGTGAGGGCGACCTCATTCTTGCCGACACCAAATGGCTGGTGCTCGACGAGGGCGACCGTATGCTCGACATGGGCTTCATCAACGACGTCAAGCGCATCGCCAGGGCGACTGCGCCGGACCGTCAGACGGTGCTGTTCTCGGCGACCATGCCGGCCGAAATCGCCGAACTGGCCAAGGGCCTGCTGAAGAACCCGATCCGCGTCGAAGTTGCGCCTCACAGCACTGCGGCGGCCGAGATTGTACAGGGCGTCGTCTTTGCCCGCACCAAGCAGAAGCGCCAGGTGCTGTCGACAATGCTCGCCGACGAGGCAATGAAGTCCGTCATCATCTTTTCGCGCACCAAGCATGGCGCCGACAGGGTGACCAAGGACCTTGAGCGCGACGGCTTCAACGCCGCCGTTATCCACGGCAACAAGTCGCAGAACGCCCGCCAGAAGGCGCTGAACGATTTCCGCGACGGTTCGGTGCGCATTCTTGTGGCGACCGATATCGCGGCGCGCGGCATCGACGTGCCCGGCATCAGCCATGTTGTCAATTTCGACCTGCCGGACGAGGCGGAGAGCTATGTCCACCGCATCGGCCGCACCGGTCGTAACGGTATGGACGGCATCGCCATCACGCTTTGCGACCCGTCCGAGAACAGCAAGCTGCGCCAGGTCGAGCGCATCATCCGCACCAAGCTGCCGATCGTTGCCGACCATCTCGGCAGCCCCGACCCGCAGCGCAATCCCGCCGAAAAGAACGAGCGCAGCTTCGAGCCGGCCAACGACCGCAATGGCCGTCGCGACGGCAGGCGTCCCGGTGGCCAGAACAACGGCTTCGGCAAGAAGCGTTTTGGCGACAAGCCAGCCTTTGTCGGCGAGCGCAAGCCGGAAGGCGCCAAGCCCTTCAAGGGCAACAACAAGCGTCGTTTCGGCGGCAAGCGGCCAGCGGCGCGAGCTGCGTAATCGGATAGTTAGATCCGGCTGAGCCCGCGGGCTTGGCTTGATTGCGGGTAACTGAAAAAAGGCGATCGGAGCGATGCTTCGGTCGCCTTTTTCGCCTGAGATCTACTTCACCACCGCCTGTATCCACACGACAATGCGCTGCGCGAGGAAAGCCGTTGTTGCTGGCGACAGTGCGTCACCTGCAATGACGTGATTGTCCCGATCGCCGGTATCGTCGACCGGCACCAGTTCGTGCGCGGCGCCCCAGCGCCCGGCGATTTCGCGGGTGCGGTCCGGCCGCACGATCTTGTCCGAATCGGAAAAGATGAACAGGGAAGGGATGGTCGCCTTCTCCACCGGCGCGCCATAGGCTAGCTCGGTCAGCGCCACCATTGGGAGGGTCGCCGCGATCGGATAGCGGTAGGTCCAGAATTTCTCGTGCAGCGCATTGCGTGGCACGAAGCTGCGCTGCTTGCCGGCGACCAACTCGGCGATCTCTCGGCCCCACGGCATGGTCAGAAGTTCGGCGCCGGAAGCCTTGACGCCGAAATTCGGCGAGATGAACGCTATTGCCGCCACCCCCTCCGATGCGCCCGGCTGCGTCGCAGCCCAGGCTGCCAGCGAGCCGCCGGTCGAGGTGGCGATGACGATCACCTTGTCGCCGATCGCCCGGCCGATGGCGAGGGCTTCCGCATAGTCGTTGATCCAGGCGTTGACGCTGCCATCCGCCATTGCGGCACCGCCCTGTCCGTGGCCGGTGAGGCGGGTGTAGTAAAGATTGGCATCGAGCTGGTCGGCCACCTCGTCCGGCAGCGGACGAACCTCGCCCTTCGACGCCGAAAAGCCGTGGATATAGACGATCGACAGCGGCGTCCTGGCGTGAACCATCGGATTGGCCCAGATGATCTCCTTCTCCAGCCCGTCGTAGACGCCCGGTACGGCAGCCTCCTTGCGTGCCAGATAAGCTTGTGGATCATCGCCGATCACGGAAGGATCGAAGCGGATCGTGGTGTCGGCTTGGATGCGCGGGCCAAGCACGAAGGCCAGGACAAGAATGACGGCGAGACCCAATACCGCAAGCACGATCCGTCGCCCCATCGCAGACTCCACGCAACAATCCGCAACCTATGGCCGCGATGGCAAACAGGCAACGGCGTCTCGCCGGCGGCGGGATCGCCAACTTTGAAGGCCCGTCTATTCGCTCGGCGGCTTGCGGTCGAAAATCAGCGGACGCGCCTTCCAGCGGGTCGCGGTGCTGATGACCCATCGGCAGAACGGTCTCGGCAGGATTCTGAGCAGCTTCAGGCCCCAGCTCAAGCGGCGCGGGAAGGTGACTTCGAAGCCGCCGGACTTGATGCCGCGCGCCATGCGGCGCGAGGCGCGATTGACGGGCATCAGACCGGGCATCGGCAGCAAATTCTTCTCGGTCAGCGGGGTGTCGACGAAGCCCGGATTTATCACCTGGATGCGGACGTTCATCTTGTCGAAATCGTATTTCAGCGACTCTGCGAGGATATTGACCGCCGCCTTGGTGCCGCCATAGGCGGCCGTGGTCGGCCAGCCGAAATAGGCGGTGACCGAACCGACCAGGACGATATGGCCGCGCGCGCGGACGCGCATGCGTTCGATGACCGGCACCAGGCCGTTGATGATGCCGAAATAATTGACATCGAAGGACTGGCGAAATCCACGGACGGTGAGGTCTTCGCCGGCGGTCGCAATATAGCTCCCGGCATTGAAGACGGCCAAGACGATCGGGCCAAGATCCTTCTCGATCGCTGCCACCGTCTTTGCCATGCGTCTCTCGTCGGTGACATCGCAAGGATAGGCCGTGACATGGCCCGCCATCTGCGCCGTCTCGACAACAAGCGTATCGATCGGATCGTCGTCGAGCGCCGTCACCGCGACGGCATAGCCTTGCTCCGCAAGGTCCTTGGCCAATGAACGGCCGATGCCGCTGCTGCCGCCCGTGATCCACGCGATGCCGTCTTTCGGGTTGGCCCGGTAGAGAGTCATGCTATGCCCTGCGACTTTTTTAGCCTGTGCTCTAGCGGTGAAGAAATCGAATGAAAAGAGCGCTTTTCAGTGGGAGCTTCAACGAATAGCGGAAGGCGACGTCTATTTTAGGAATTGCAGCCCAGAAATGCCGCTGGACCAGACAAATTCTTGCCTTGAAACCGAAGCTTCGGGTTTCTAGGGTTCCGCCGCAAGCATAAAGGAATGTCCATGCCCCGTTCTGTGATCGAAGCGATCGGCAATACGCCTCTGATCCGCCTCAACAAAGCCTCGGAAGAAACCGGCTGCGAGATCCTGGGCAAGGCCGAATTCATGAATCCGGGCCAGTCGGTCAAGGACCGCGCCGCGCTGTTCATCATCCGCGACGCCGAGCAGCGCGGGCTCTTGAGGCCGGGCGGGGTCATCGTCGAGGGGACGGCCGGCAACACCGGCATCGGATTGACGCTTGTCGCCAAGGCGCTTGGCTACCGCACCGTGATCGTCATCCCCGAGACGCAAAGCCAGGAGAAGAAGGACACGATCAAATTGCTCGGCGCCGAGCTGATCGAGGTGCCTGCCGTTCCCTACAAGAACCCCAACAATTATGTGAAACTGTCGGGCCGCCTGGCCGAGCAGATGGCCCGGTCCGAGCCGAACGGCGCGATCTGGGCCAATCAGTTCGACAACGTCGCCAACCGTGATGGCCATACCCGCACCACGGCGGAAGAAATCTGGGCCCAGACCGGCGGCAAGGTCGACGGTTTCGTCTCGGCGGTCGGCTCCGGCGGAACGCTGGCCGGCGTCGCGTTCGGGCTCAAGTCCAAGAGCAAGGACGTCAAGATCGCGCTCGCCGATCCGCTGGGGGCAGCGCTCTATAGTTTCTACACCACCGGAGAGCTGAAATCTGAAGGCAGCTCGATCACCGAAGGCATCGGGCAGGGGCGGGTCACCGCCAATCTGGAAGGGTTCACGCCGGATTTCTCCTTCCAGATCCCGGACGAGAATGCACTGCCGATCGTCTTCGATCTTATCCAGGAGGAGGGTCTGTGCGTCGGCGGCTCGACCGGCATCAACATTGCCGGCGCGATCCGGTTGGCGCGTGAGATAGGTCCCGGCCACACCATCGTGACGGTGCTTTGCGACTACGGCACGCGCTATCAGTCGAAATTGTTCAACCCGGAATTCCTGCGTCAAAAGAAACTGCCGGTACCGGGCTGGATGGAGCAGCGGAGCACAATTTCGGTGCCGTTCGAGAAGGTCGCGTGATGGCTTACAAAACGGAAGCGCTGTTTCGCGACGACGCCTATCTCAGGACGGCTGACGCCACGATTGTCGCCGTCAACGACCGTGGCGGCATCATTCTGGACCGGACGATCTTCTATGCCACGTCGGGCGGGCAGCCGGGCGATACCGGCACTCTCGAGCGCGCCGACGGCAGCCTAATCAACGTTGCCGCCACCATCACCGGCGAGACCAAGGACGAGATCATCCATGTGCCCCCGCCTGAGCAAGCAGTGCTTGAGGTCGGCGAGCCGATAAAGCTCGCCGTCGATTGGGAGAGGCGGTATCTGCTGATGCGCATGCACACAGCCTGCCATTTGCTCACCGTCGTCTGCCCGTTCCCGATCACCGGCGCCTCGGTTTCCGAGGATGACAGCCGTATCGACTTCGACATCCCGGATGCCGGCTTCACCAGGGAAGACGTGACGGCCAGGCTGATGGAACTGGTGCGGGCCGACCACCCGGTCTTTGTCAGGCTGATCACCGACGAGGAACTGGCGGCCAATCCGGGACTGGTGAAATCCAAGAATGTTCGGCCACCCGTCGGCACGGGCAAGATCCGCCTGGTCTGCATTGGCGAGAACGCCTCGATCGACAGCCAGCCTTGCGGCGGCACCCATGTGAAGAGCACAGGAGAAGTCGGCGAGATCCATATCGGCAAGATCGAGAAGAAGGGTCGCGAGAACCGGCGCTTCCGAATACGCTTTGGACCGATGCCGCCGGCCTGATAAACAGATTGTCAAAGGCGGGCAGGAGAAGAAGAATGGCCGAAGACAGCCCTTTCACCGTCGATGCGGACTGGTTGCAGAAGCGCCTCGGCGAACCTGGCCTGACCATCGTCGACGCATCCTGGTATCTGCCGGCGCAGAAGCGCGACGCGCGCGCCGAATATGACGCAGCGCACATTCCAGGTGCCCGTTTCCTGGATCAGGATGCGATCTCGGATCCCGATTCCCCACTGCCGCATACGCTGCCGTCGCCGCAGCATTTCGCCCAATATGTCGGCGCCATGGGCATTTCGGCCGACGACACCATCGTCGTCTATGACGGTCCGGGCTTCTTCTCGGCGCCGCGCGCCTGGTGGATGTTCCGTGTCATGGGGGTGTTCCAGGTCTACGTGTTGGACGGCGGTTTCGACCGCTGGAAAGCGGAGGGACGGCCGGTAACGGCGGAGCCGACGAAGATCGCGCCCTGCGTGTTTCATGCCGACTTCGATGCCGCTCGCGTCGCCAGCCTGGCCGATATGCGCTGGATCGTCGAGACCGGGGAAAGCCAGATCGCCGACGCGCGTTCGCCTGGCCGGTTTGCCGGTACCGAGCCGGAGCCTCGCGCCGGCATCCGCTCGGGCCATATGCCCGGCGCGCACAATGTGCCGTTTTCGGCGCTTGCCGAGGACGGCGAGCTGCTGCCGAAAGATCGATTGCGCAAGGTGATCGAGGACGCCGGCATCGACCTATCGAAGCCGGTTGTCACCTCTTGCGGCTCAGGCGTCACTGCGGCGGCGATCACGCTGGCGCTCGAGACGCTTGGCCATACCGACAACAGGCTCTACGACGGTTCATGGACGGAATGGGGAGGGCTTGGCGATACGCCCGTCGTGACGGGCAAGGATCGACAGTGATGGAAAACGGAGCGCTTGAAGACATCGAGGTCACGGTGACGTTTCTCGAAATGCATGTGCCGCCGGCCTATTCGCCGCCGGTGCCGTACAACCGCCAGGTCGCTCTGCTGAAGACCAAAGACATTCCGCTGCATTTCTACCGCTATTTGATGGATCGGGTAGGCCGCAAATGGCACTGGGTCAACGTGCTGAGGCTGAGCGACGAGGAGCTTTCTGCAGGCATCCATCGCGAGGACCGCGACATCAGGGTGCTGTATCTCGATGGATCTCCGGCCGGCTTCTTCGACCTAAAGCCGCATCTGCCTGAAGAAGTGGAACTTGCCTATTTCGGCATGATGGAGCACGCGACCGGCCAAGGCATCGGCCGTTGGTTCCTCGGTGCGGCGATCGCCGCCGCCTGGTCGCACGGCCCAAGGCGGGTGACGGTGCAGACCTGCACGCTCGACCATCCGGCGGCATTGCCGCTCTACCAGAAGCTCGGCTTTGCACCGGTCGCGCAAAAGAAGGAGATCGTGCATCCAATGACCTTCGCCGAGCGTGCGGCCAGTGTCATGCGGCCATGATTTTCTCCGCAAACTGAACCTATTGTTCATCAATGCTTCAGCTTGTCTTTGCCATCTTGCCGGCACCATCAATGCGGCAGAGGCCGAAGGAGAAAAGACATGCTGACCCGACGCACATTTGCCGCCGCGCTGATTGCGGCCCTCGCCGTGCCGACCTTTGCCGTCGCCCAGGCAACCACGCCTTCGGCGGCGACGATCGAGCGTCAGCTCGAGGCCGCACCCCGCGTTAAGCTGCGCCCGAACCAGCGCGTCTCCATCCGCGAATTCAAGAGGCGGCCGGACCTGCGGCGCATGGCCCGTTCGATCGATATCCAGTCGATCAATTTCGCCTTTGGCTCGGCGGCCATTTCCGAATCGCAATATGGCAAGATCGAAAATATCGCCGATGCGCTTCGGCGCATCCTGCGGCGCGACCGCGGTGCCCGCGTGCTGATCGAAGGCCATACCGACGCGGTCGGCTCTTTCCAGTCGAACCAGATCCTCTCCGAACAGCGCGCCGCTGCGCTGAAGCGCACCTTGGTGCGCGAATTCGGCGTGCCGGGCTATACATTGGAAACCGTCGGCTACGGCGAGGAATTCCTGCTGGTGCAGACGCAGAACGAGAATTGGCGCAATCGCCGGGTGACGCTGCGCCGCTTCGACGACTTCATCCGCTGAGCCTGTCCGAAATCCGCATTGGCGGCCATCTGAAGGCGTTTTCTGCGCTTCCGGTTCTCGAAGACACCATCATCTGACTCGCCGCTGTCATTTTCGAAACAGGCTCAGTCACTGCGGTCTGGATCAACAGCCGAAAAAGAGCCTGGCTTGAATGAGTCGCGCTCTTTCCATATCGCTGTCGCTCAAAGCCTACCGCATCGGCCCGAAAATCGGGATCGATTTTCGGAAAGCACGATGCGTAGACTCAAATGTTGGAGTGTCCTTTGCGCTTCAAAAAAGGACGCGCGGCGCTCCAATGATGATGGAGGATCAAACGATGACGATTCGGGTGGTGATGGCCGGTGCGACCGGCTGGGTCGGCAAGGCACTGATTCCGGCGATCGGGGCGCAAGGCGACATGGCACTGGCCGGGGCTGTGTCGCGCAGCGGCGCGGGGCAGGATTCCGGCCTCCTGATTGGCATGCCGGCCAACGGCATCACCGTTTCCGTTTCGCTGGCCGAGGCGCTGGAGGTACCGTCGGACGTGCTGGTCGACTACACCAAGCCGCATGTGGTGAAAGACCATGCGCTGCTGGCCATAGAGAAGGGGCGGCACGTTGTGATCGGCACGTCGGGGCTGGGTGCGACCGATTTCGGGGAGATCGACGCTGCAGCACGCGCCAATCGTGTCGGCGTCATTGCAGCCGGCAATTTTTCGATCACTGCCACGCTGATGAAGCGGTTTGCCCTGATGGCGGCGAAATACGTGCCGGATGTCGAGGTGATCGACTATGCGAGCGCCAAGAAGCCCGACGCGCCGTCCGGCACCGCGAGCGAGCTTGCCCAAGCGCTGGCCGATGTCCGCAAGGCTTCGACGGTGCGGCCGGTCTCGGAGGTCTCGGGTGTGCCGGGAACCCGCGGTGCGGCGGTCGGTACGGGCGAGGGGGTGCAGGTGCATGCGCTTCGCCTGCCTTCCTACATCCTGTCCTGTGAGGCGCTGTTCGGCCTGCCCGACGAGCGGCTGACCATTCGTCACGACGCCGGCTCGTCCGCTGCTCCTTACGTGGCCGGCACACTGCTCGCTATCAGGCGGGTACAGGAGATCACAGGGCTGGTGCGCGGTCTCGACGCCTTGATGGACTGATCCAAATTGGCAGGAATCGGGTGGGAGACGCTGGCGCAGCGGCGTAATTTTCGGTCGACGATACCGGAGATTTCGCCATGACCATCCAGTTCAAAGCCTTGCCCACGGAAGATGTAAGAGCCTTGCAGCGCGGCGCGCCGGACGCCTATGGACTGATACCAGAGCGGAAAATATCCGACGGCGACGGCGTGCCTTGCCGCCACTGCCTGAAGAACGTGACCGCCGGAGACGCCTATCTCATCCTGGCCTACCGGCCATTCCCGGAATTGCAGCCCTACGCCGAAACCGGACCGATCTTTCTGCATGCCGAGGAATGCGAGCGCGCCGCCGAAGCCGAGGCGCTTCCAGAAATGCTCGAAAGTGCCGACTACATCGTGCGCGGCTACGGCAGGGACGACCGCATCGTCTACGGCAGCGGCGCCGTCATTCCGACGGGCGCTATCGCGGCGCGGGCCGAGACCTTGTTCGAGCGCAACGATATCGCCTATGTGCATGTCCGCTCGGCGCGCAACAACTGCTACCAGTGCCGGATCGAGCGCGCGTGACGATCCGGGCGGTATTCATCGGTCGCGTCGTATGCCTGTCGCATTGTCGCGTTACGGAATGATTGTCGATCGATTTGCCGACCGCGGATGAACCGGCGGGAAGTCTCGATATCAGAGGAAGCGGGGCTTTGGCTCCGCTTTTTTGTTGCCCGCCCTGTCCGCCCCGCATTTCTTCCGCCCCAAAGAAAAAGCCCGCCGAAATGACCGGCGGGCTTTGACTGTTGTCTGGACGGTTTTTAGTTGAACTTATACTTCGCGCCGATGCGGACGGTATGGAACGAAGGCGTGGAGGTGAGAGTGTCGTCCGGCAGCCCAAGTTCCGACGAAAAATCCTTCTCGGAGAACTGCGAATAGCGGTACTCCAGGCCGACGGTCACGTTGCTGGACATGGCCGTTTCCAAACCACCACCCACCGAGAAGCCGCTGGAGTCCCAATCGAGGATATCGCCGATGGGTGAAGACGCGTTCAGATCGAAGTGCTGCCAACTGTAACCACCGAGCACGTAGGCGAGGGTTGAGTCGTTGACTTTCATACCGACACGACCAAGCACATCGAATCCGTAATCAGTATCCAGATTGATCGACCCGCCCGGGATCTCGAGTTCCGAAGTCATGCCGGAGTAGCGGGCATCCACCATGACGCCTGCGACCCAGCTGCCGAAATCATGGTCGTAGCCGACGTTCAATTCGCCGAACACGCCTTCGCCACCGATCCCGTTGAACTCGAGGTCGCCAGCCGGCGGAACGTCGATCTGATGCACCGATGCGCCCGCACCGGCGGCGCCGCCGACGTAGAAGCCGGTCCAGTTGTAGGCAGGAGCCTCAAAAGAGGCGACGCCACCATTCTGGGCGCCAAAGCGATAGTTGGCCGCAACCTGGAATGTATGCCGCGACGTGTCGAGGTTGAGGGTGCCATCCGGTACACCGAAATCGGAAAGGAGATCATCATTAGTACCGAAGCGGGTATAGCGATATTCTGACTTGATGGTCCAGTTGCTGTTGATGGCCGTTTCAACGCCAGCTCCGACGAAGTAGCCGCTCTGGTCCCAATCGAAATCAAAACCAGCGTTCGTGTCGAGTTTGTATTTCTGCCAAGTCTAGCACCCACCCATGCTGGCGGCTGTAAAAAAAGCCACAGGAAAGACACATTGCAAGCATGACGGGCAAAGCCTGTCAGCCAATCGCAAACCGGGAAATTTGCTTGTGGAAAAAAAGAGCCGCCGAGGGCGTCGGCGGCTCTGTCGGGAGAGGATTGAGCGGCGGGTTCAGGCGGCGAGAACGGCCTTCGGCTCGACCAACTCATAGCCGAGTGCTTCGGCCACCGCGCGATTGGTGATCTTGCCCTTGTGGACATTCAGGCCGTTGCGCAAATGATGATCGTCGATCAGCGCCTTCAGGCCCTTGTCGGCGAGCTGCAGGCCGTAATGCAACGTTGCGTTGTTGAGCGCGTGGGCCGAAGTGACCGGCACCGCACCCGGCATGTTGGCGACGCAATAGTGAATGACGCCGTCGACCTCATAGGTCGGCGCGGCATGAGTTGTGGCGTGCGAGGTCTCGAAGCAGCCGCCCTGGTCGATGGCGACGTCGACAAGCACCGAGCCTTTCTTCATGCCCGACAGCATCTCGCACGAAACGAGTTTCGGCGCGGCGGCACCCGGGATCAGCACGGCGCCGACGACGATGTCGGCCGAAAAACATTCCTCTTCCAGCGCCTCGACGGTCGAGTAGCGGGTGTGGACGCGGCCGCCGAAGATGTCGTCGAGCTGGCGCAGGCGCGGGATCGAGCGGTCGATGATGGTGACGTCGGCGCCAAGGCCGACCGCCATCCTGGCTGCGTGCAGGCCGACGACGCCGCCGCCGAGCACCGTGACCTTGCCCGGCAGAACGCCGGGCACGCCGCCAAGCAGCACGCCGCGGCCGCCATTGGCCTTCTGCAGCGCGGTGGCGCCGGCCTGTATCGACAGGCGGCCGGCGACTTCCGACATCGGCGCCAGCAGCGGCAGGCCGCCACGGTCATCGGTGACCGTCTCGTAGGCGATGGCCGTCACGCCCGAGGCCAGCAGGCCCTTGGTCTGCTCTGGATCCGGAGCGAGATGGAGATAGGTGTAGAGGATCTGGCCGTCACGGAGCTGAACCCATTCGTTGGGCTGCGGCTCCTTGACCTTGACGATCATGTCGGACTTGGCAAACACGTCGGCGGCCGTCTTGGCGATGGTAGCGCCGGCTGCTCGATAGGCGTTGTCGTCGGCGCCGATGCCGGCGCCGGCACCGGTCTCGACCAGTACTTCGTGGCCATGCGCGATATATTCGCGGACCGAGCCCGGCGTCAGGCCGACGCGGTATTCGTGGTTCTTGATTTCTCTGGGGCAGCCGACGCGCATCTTCTCCTCCTCCTGATCCGGCCCTTTGGGGCACGTTCCCTGTCTAGAGATAGTGAACCACGAATCGTCCCGTAAGTGTTTGCGAATGCGCTTGCGCAGAAGCGCATGGTTCGATAATCGTTGCGCAAAATAGCTGGATTGTCGCAGGAATCCCGAAAAATGCCGCTCGACAGGATCGATATCGCCATTCTCGAAACGTTGCAGAAGGATGGGCGGATACCCAACGCGGCGCTTGCCGAGAAGGTCGGCTTGTCGCAATCCGCCTGTTCGCGGCGGCTGGACAATCTGGAGAAATCCGGAACCATCCGCGGCTACCACGCCCGGCTTTCCAACGCTGCTCTTGGCCACCAGATGACGGCAATCGTGCATATATCGCTGTCGGGGCAATTCGAGAAGACGTTGTCGGATTTTGAGGCGGCGATAAAGCGCTGCCCGAATGTCCTGTCCTGCCACCTGATGTCGGGCGAATACGATTATATCCTGCGCATCGCGGCGAAGGACCTCGTCGACTATGAGCGCATTCATAAGGAATGGTTGTCGGCGATGCCGCATGTGACGAAGATCAATTCGTCCTTCGC
This sequence comes from Mesorhizobium sp. WSM4849, assembly GCF_055811385.1. NCBI lineage: Bacteria > Pseudomonadati > Pseudomonadota > Alphaproteobacteria > Hyphomicrobiales > Phyllobacteriaceae > Mesorhizobium > Mesorhizobium sp. WSM4849. Next base: position 48,231 of record NZ_JBVVPW010000032.1, on the reverse strand, counting down.
TTTGCGCGAGATCGTCGACCGGACGGCGGTGGGGATGAAGCCGGAGCTTGCTTAGGCCTTGAAGGCCTCCGTCACCACCCGGTCCATCGGGATGTCATGCGGCTGCGGATAGATGGTGGCGATGCGCTGCAGTTCGTAGCCGACACCGATGACCAGCGGCTTGAACGGCATCGCCGCCAGTGTGCGGTCGAAGAAGCCACCGCCATAGCCCAGCCGATACTGTCCCGGATCGATGCCGACGATCGGTGAGATGACGATATCGGGCAGCACCGGATCGCCTTCAGCCGGGATCGGGATATTCCAGACGCCCTTCTCCAGCCGGTCGCCCGGTGTGTAGGCGCGAAAGACAAGCGGCCGGCCTTTCTCGACGACGACAGGCAGTGCGGTACGGCCGCCGCGCTCATTGACGGAAGCCATCCACGGCCGCAGATCCGGCTCGCCGCGGAACGGCCAGTAGAGGCTGACCACGCGGCCGGCGACGTCGCCGATAATCGGGTCAAGGCTTTCGCCGATGCGCTGCGACATTGCCGTTCGCGCGTCAGCCGAGACAGCGAGGCGCGCCGCAATCAGCTGCTCGCGCTCGGCCTTGCGCCATCGTTTCACGTCGGTCCAGTCGGATAGGGGCGCCCGGAATTCCGGGTCGAGTTCCTGCATGAAGCAAGGCGGCGAGGAATAGTGAGCCGGACCTTCATCGTCATGATCGCTATCCAAGTTCCACTCCTGTCGTCAGTTTCAATGAAATTATACTCGGCGGCAGATAGGGGGCATGTACATTCGCGACATCTTAGGGCGGGCAGTCGGCAAAGTCGGATGTTGTTGCAGTGCACAAACGTCCCTACATCAGATTTGGCGAAATTGCTCTCCAGCCTGTTCTCCCGGCCAGCCTGTTCTCCCGGCCAACCTGCTCTCCCGGAGTGAATGAGATGAACGAATCCAGCCATCGTGTCGTCGTCGTCGGGGCGGGCTTTGGGGGGCTCGAATTCACCCGCGCGCTTGACGGTGCGCCGGTGCGCATCACCATGATTGACAAGCGCAACCATCATCTCTTCCAGCCGCTGCTCTACCAGGTGGCGACCACGGCGCTGGCGACCTCGGAAGTCGCCTGGCCGATCCGCCATCTCCTGCGCAAGCGCAAGGACGTGACGACGCTGCTCGCCACCGTCAGCGGCGTCGACCCCGTTGGCAAGCGCGTGCTGTTCGATGATGGCGGGGCGGTCGCCTACGACACGCTGCTGCTGGCAACCGGCGCGCGCCACGCCTATTTCGGCCATGACGAGTGGGAGCCTTTCGCGCCAGGCCTGAAGACACTGGAGGATGCCACCACCATTCGACGGCGCATTCTGCTGGCCTTCGAGCAAGCCGAGCGGGAAACCGATCCCGCCAAGCGCCAAGCGCTGCTGACGCTGGCGATCGTTGGTGGCGGACCGACCGGCGTGGAATTGGCCGGCACCATTGTCGAACTGGCGCACGACATGCTGCGCGGTGAATTCCGCAACATCGATACGCGGCAGACGCGCGTGGTGCTCATCGAGGCCGGCGACCGCGTCCTTCCCAATTTCGCGCAGGAACTCTCCGACTATGCCAGCAAGGCGCTCGAGCGGCTCGGCGTGACAGTCGAACTCGGCCGGCCCGTTACAAGCTGCGATGCCGAGGGTGTCGTGTTCGGTGACACGCACCTGCCGGCCAGAACCATTCTGTGGGCAGCAGGCGTTGCCGCTTCGCCGGCCGCCGAATGGCTGGGGGTAGCAGCGGACCGCGCGGGCAGGGTGCTGGTCGAGCCCGACCTGACCGTGCCGGGCAGCCCGGAGATTTTCATCGTCGGCGACGCAGCACACGTCCTGCGGCCGGATGGCCGCATGGTGCCCGGCGTAGCACCCGCCGCAAAACAGCAGGGCCGGCATGTCGCCGCGACGATCAAGGCCCGGCTTGCCGGCGACATGACCCCGCGGCCTTTCCGCTACAAGCATGACGGCGATCTGGCGACGATCGGCAAGCGCGCCGCCGCGATCGATTTCGGCTGGATCAAGCTCACCGGCCGGCTGGCCTGGTGGCTGTGGGGTCTCGCGCACATCTATTTCCTGATTGGCTTCCGTAACCGGCTTGCGGTATCGCTGAGCTGGCTATGGATTTACGCGACAGGTCAGCGCAGCGCGCGGCTGATCACCCAAGGCGACGACGACAGGAACTGACGTCTTCGCCCGCGCACATTCATCCGCACGTCCTCTGTTCCTGATGGACTCGACTGGATTCAGGCGCGAAGCTCTGCCTTCGGGCAGGACTTGGCACGCTGTTGAGGGCTGGCACGTCGTTGAACGGGAGCCGCTTCGAACCGCATCATCGACTTGATGTTCGACGGAAAACCAATTGATCCCATGCGGAAATTGTCGTCGCCACCAAAAAATTACCGTGCCAGCGGCGGCGGCAATTCCCGGAGATCAACGCCTCGAAGATCATCTGCGAGGCGCCGGACACCAACCGCGACGTGATTGGCTACCTCATCAGTCAGGGCACGATCAACCCGTCGGCGGACGCCCTAAGCCCTGTAAACCACCTGGCGGACATCGATGTAGCTGGCGCGGAAGCCGGCTTCGCAATAGTGCAGGTAAAACTCCCAGAGCTTCTTGAAGCGGTCGTCGAAACCGAGTGGGACGATCTTTTCCCATGACCCCCAAAAGCGGTGGCGCCATTCGGCGAGCGTGCGGGCATAGTCGTCCGGGAAAATGCGCTCGCGCAGATGAGCAAGGCCATGGTCTTTGCCGAGCGTTTTCAGGATCGACGGCGTCGGCAGCATGCCGCCCGGGAAGACGTAACGCTGGATGAAATCCGGCCGGGCGCGATAGGTGTCGTAGGCTTTCTCGTTGATGGTGATGATCTGCAGGCCGGCGGTGCCGCCAGGCCGCAGGCAATCCTTCATCTTGCCGAAAAACACAGGCCAGTATTTTTCGCCGACCGCCTCGAACATCTCGATCGAAGCGATGCGGTCGTAGGAACCGGTTTCGTCGCGGTAGTCCTGCAGCTTGATGTCGACCTTGTCGGCAAATCCAGCTTTCTGGACGCGTGCGCTGGCGAAATCATGCTGCTCGCGGCTGATCGTCAGCCCGGTGACGCGGCAGCCGATCTCGCGCGCGGCGAATTCGGCAAAGCCGCCCCAGCCGCAACCGATTTCAAGCACGTGGTCGTTCGCGCCGATGCCCGTGTCCTTGGCCAGCGCGCGATATTTGGCGGCTTGCGCGCTTTCCAGATCGTTGGCGCCAGCCGCATAGAGCGCCGACGAATAGGTCATGCTCGGATCCAGCCATTCCTTGTAAAAGGCGTTGCCGAGATCGTAATGCGCCGAAATGTTGCGCTTCGAGCCGGTGCGGGTGTTTTGGTTGAACCAGTGGCGGACACGCTGGACGGCGTTGATCAGCCAGCTGGCGCCGCCGGCGATGCGCTCTCCGATTTCTGAATTGACTACGAACAGTTCCAGGAAACTGGTCACATCGGGACTGTCCCAATCGCCGTCGATGTAGGATTCGGCGATGCCGATGGTGCCGCCGGTGAAGGCACGGCCGGGCAAGCGCCAGTTCTTGAGCACCAGTTCGGCGTCCGGACCCGGGCCCTTGCCGCCGACGAGGACGGCGCGGCCGTCCGGCATCCTCACCTTGAGCGAGCCACGCGGCAGGTTCATCGCCGCCGACAGCACCATGCGCGCCTTGGCCGGCAGGCCTTTGACGGTCTCGGCGAAATTGAATTCGTCCAATCTGACTGCGTCGCCCGACGCAACGCTGGTGTCTTCCTTGTGAGCCATGTCACGCCCCCCGGGACTCTGCGGCGCCGGCGCAAAATCGCCGGTTTCGACACTCTCTCGCAGTTCATTCGTCAGGGCGCGAACGCCGCTTCCCGATGAATCCCCGCAGCAATCTTTCATGCCATCAAAGGGAACTTCAAGAGCCAAGGCAAGCGAACATGGATCAATGGATAGATTTTGCGGCAGGGCGCTGATCAACGCCGGAATCACTATGGTTGCAGCCACCCAGATGCAGTAGTTTTAGCCATGCGTTATGTCATCGTCATCTGCACCGTCACGTTCTTCCTGATCTGGGACGGACTCTACAATCAGGGCCGCTATCTCGACACCACGGTCAGGGAGATAACGCGCATCGTGCGCTACATCACCGGGATGGTATAGGTTCTTTTCCCCGCCCAACGCGTTGTCGCCGCGACATCGTTGCCGGTTGACGCGACCGTTTTGCTCACACAAAACACGCTTGCACATAGATCGAGGAGGCTGGGGTTGATCCGGCATATCGTTTTCTTCAGCGCGCGGCACAAAGAGGATGTCGAGGTCGTGCGCGCGGGCTTGCTGGCGCTGGGCAACATCCCCCATTCCCGTCTTTTCGAGGTGACGCTCAACAGCAAGGTCGACCCGCTTTCGGACGAGATCGACGTGGTCGTTTATGCCGAATTCGAGGATGATGCCGCTCTGGCCGCCTACAAGGCGCATCCGCTCTATGCCGAGACGACCAGCCAGGTCAAACCGCTGCGCGAATTGCGATATTCGGCGGATGTTGCGGCTGCAACCTGAAGAGAAATTGAGCGAAGCAGGAGCAACGTTACTCCGTCTGAGCGGCGGTCGGGTCTGTCGATTCGGCGCCCGGCCGCTTCGGCGCGTCCCAGACCAGCATGGCGAGAACAGCCATTGCGACGACCGCTGCCGCTATGAACAGGATCTTTCTCATTTTGGTTGACGTAGGTTGGTTTTCCGGCAGCGGCAAGTATCCCGGAGGTTCGCGTAATGCGGCCACGCGATCGGCTGCCTTGGATCCTTGCGGCGTCAGGCGAGGCTCTTGAACCAAATTCCGGAATGATGCACACCGCGACCGGCATGACCGAGACGAAGACAGCAGTCCCTTATCCGCCAGGCCCTTATCCGCCGGGCACCTATCCGCTTGACCATCTTGTGCTGCCGACCGCGAGCCTCGACGTGGCGCGGGCGCGGCTGGTTTCGCTTGGCTTTGTCGTGGCGCCGACCGGCATCCATCCTTTCGGGACGGAAAACTGCTGCGTCTTCCTTGAGGACGGCACCTATCTCGAGCCGCTGGCGGTGGGCAACGAGCAGGCGGTGGCGAAAGCGATCGCCGACGGCAACGTCTTCGTCGCGCGCGATCGCACCTATCGCGACAAGCGCGGCGATGAGGGATTTTCCGCCCTGGTCCTGGGCACCGAAGATGCGGATGCCGATCAGGTGCGCTATGTCGAAGCCGGCCTGTCTGCCGGAGACATGCTGAGCTTTTCGCGCGCCTTCACCGACCCGGCGGGAAAGAGCGACACGGCATCGTTCAAACTGGCCTTCGCCTCCGGCACCGGGGCGACGGACGCATTCCTGTTCGCCTGCGAGCGGATCAATGCGCCGAAGGTAGACCGCACCGCGTTGCAGATCCACCCCAATGGCGCAACCGGCATCATCGAAGTCGTGGCGGTCAGCAACGAGCCGTCCGAACAGCACCGATTGATTTCGATCGCGACGCGCAGTCCGGCTGCCGGACAGGGGAGCAGCATTGTGTTTGGCCTGCCGAACGCAACCTTGACCCTGCTTGACCCCGTTGCTTTCGAAACGCGCTTCGGCATACCTGCCGACGCGCCATCGGAACTCCGCTTCGCGGGGATCGTCTTTTCGGTTCGCTTCGCAGACACGGTCGCCAAGCTGCTTGCAGCCAGTTCCGTCGAACACGAAATACGCGGCAATGATATTGTCGTGCGGCCGGCATCCGGGCAGGGTGCGGCCTTCAATTTCCGGGAGATCGCATGAACAAGCCCAATTCGTCCGTAACTGTCGGCAATGTCGTCTTCAGCAACACCGCGCCGCTATCGCTGATTGCCGGCCCGTGCCAGCTTGAATCCCGCCAGCACGCCTTCGACATGGCTGGGGCGCTGAAGGAACTGACTGAGAAGCTGGGGCTGGGCCTCGTCTACAAGACCAGTTACGACAAGGCCAACCGCACCTCGCTTGGCGGCACGCGCGGCGCCGGCCTCGATGCGGCGCTGCCCGTCTTCGACGATTTGCGCAAGGCGTTTTCGCTGCCGATCCTGACCGATATCCACACCGAGGAACAGTGCGCGGTCGTGGCGCCGCATATCGATATCCTGCAGGTTCCGGCTTTCCTCAGTCGCCAGACCGATCTGCTGATCGCGGCGGCAAGAACCGGCAAGGTCGTCAACGTGAAGAAGGGCCAGTTCCTCGCACCGTGGGACATGAAGAACGTCGTCGCCAAGATCACCGGTTCCGGCAACGCCAATGTGTTGGTCACCGAGCGCGGCGCGTCCTTCGGCTACAACACGCTGGTGTCCGATATGCGCGCCCTGCCGATCATGGCCGAGATCGGCGCGCCGGTGATTTTCGACGCCACGCATTCGGTGCAGCAGCCGGGCGGCCAGGGCGGCTCCTCGGGTGGCGAGCGGCGCTTCGTCGAGACGCTGGCGCGCGCCGCGGTTGCGGTCGGTGTCGCCGGCGTCTTCATCGAGACGCATCAAGATCCCGACAATGCCCCCTCCGATGGTCCCAACATGGTGCCGCTGAAGGACCTTCGGGCGCTGCTCGAAAGGCTGATGGCATTCGATCGCGTCGCCAAGGGCTGAGCAAGCTGAGGGGCCGGGCCTAAGTCCCGGCCCCTAAACTTGTGGTCAACCGGTGCCGGTTGTACGCTGCCCAGGCAACAGAGTGCCTTGGAGGAGGAAGCCATGTCCGTCGCCCGCGTCACCGAAATCACATCATCGTCTAATAAGAGTTTTCAAGAAGCCATCGAACTGGGAATTGCGCGCGCCGCAAAGACCTTGAAGAACGTCGAAGGCGCCTGGATCCAGGACCAGAAGGTGGTCGTCGAGGACGGCAAGATCTCCGCGTATCGCGTCAACATGAAGGTCACCTTCATCCTCGCTGAGTGACCGGTTAGAGCATTTTTGCAGCCAAGTGGAATCACTTGACGTCGCTAACATGCAGCTAAAACAAATAGATAGAGCGGGATGCTCAGTTCAATTTGAATGCATCCCGCTCTAGCGTCGAAAACTCTGGAACCTTCATCCGCGCCCCTCATTGTCAGGCATAGCGTCAACGACAACGAGGAGTACACAATGACCACCCAGACAGGACACACTGAAGCCATCGCTGCCTCGCGGGTCATCGGCACATCCGTCTACAACACGGAAGGCACGCACATCGGCGACATCGAGGATGTCATGCTCGACAAGTTGTCGAATGGAATCATGTTTGCCGTGATCGGCTTTGGCGGATTTCTCGGCATCGGCGAGAGGTACCACGCCATTCCGTGGGCGAGCCTCGACTATGACGAGAACAAGGGCGGCTATGTCGTACCGTTCACGAAGGAGCAACTGAAGGCTGCTCCCGCCTATTCGATCAACGAATTGACGGGCGCCGACGGCGAGGCCGCGCGTGATGCTTCTTACAGCTACTACAAGGTGGAGCCTTATTGGCATTGACCTTGCTCTGCCGGAATCAAAAAAAAGGCCCCCGGGTTGGACCGGGGGCCTTTTCTGCAGGATATCTACTCCGCTGCAAGGGTCGACAACTCTACCGCGCCCTGTTGAGGCTGCTGAGTGTCACACGACGTCAAAAACGCCGCCGCGATCAGGAACAAACTCACAATACCGCTCAACTGAGACATGGCGAAACTCCTCCTGTTTCGCCCCGCGCGACTGTGAGCATAAACCAGAAAGCCGCACGCCGCCAAGACCTATGACAGAGATGACTTTTGATGACAGAAGTTTGTCCGTCGTGAACCGGCATGACGGGCGTGGCGGCAATATTTGCGGACGCCACGATTGCGTTTTGCAGCACTTTGGCTAAGAGGTGCGCGACGCTTCGTCAGATCAAATCGGGGACATCGCAATGACTGCCATCATCGACATTGTCGGGCGTGAAATCCTGGACAGCCGCGGAAACCCGACCGTCGAGGTCGACGTCGTGCTCGAAGACGGCTCGATGGGCCGCGCCGCGGTGCCTTCCGGTGCCTCGACCGGCGCGCATGAGGCGGTCGAACTGCGTGACGGCGGCGCCCGTTATCTCGGCAAGGGCGTCCTGCAGGCGGTAGAGGCCGTCAATGGCGAGCTGTTCGAGGCGATCGGCGGCATGGAAGCCGAGAACCAGATCCACATCGACCAGACCATGGTCGAGCTCGACGGCACGCCCAACAAGAGCCGGCTCGGCGCCAACGCCATCCTCGGCGTCTCGCTAGCTGTCGCCAAGGCTGCGGCGGAAGCGGCCGGCCTGCCGCTCTACCGCTATGTCGGTGGCAGCAAGGCGCATGTGCTTCCAGTGCCGATGATGAACATCATCAACGGTGGCGCGCATGCTGACAACCCGATCGACTTCCAGGAATTCATGATCCTGCCGATCGGTGCGCCGACACTGCGTGACGGGGTGCGCTGGGGCTCGGAAATCTTTCACACGTTGAGGAAGCGGCTGAAGGACGCCGGCCACAACACCAATGTCGGTGACGAGGGCGGCTTCGCGCCTAACTTGAAGAGCGCGCCCGCTGCGCTCGATTTCATCATGGAATCGATCGAGAAGGCCGGCTTCAAGCCGGGCGAAGAGGTTGCGCTCGGCCTCGACTGCGCCGCGACCGAATTCTTCAAGGACGGCAACTACGTCTATGAAGGCGAGAAAAAGACCCGCGATCCTAAGACCCAGGCCAAGTATCTGGCCAAGCTCGCCGCGGACTATCCGATCATCACCATCGAGGACGGGTTGGCCGAAGACGACTGGGACGGCTGGAAAACGCTGACCGACCTCATCGGCAAGAAGACGCAGCTGGTCGGTGACGATTTGTTCGTCACCAATACGGCGCGGCTGCGCGACGGCATCCGCATGGGCGTCGCCAATTCTATCCTGGTCAAGGTCAACCAGATCGGCTCACTGACCGAAACGCTCGACGCCGTCGAGACCGCGCACAAGGCCGGCTACACCGCTGTCATGTCGCACCGCTCGGGCGAAACTGAAGATTCGACCATCGCCGATCTCGCCGTCGCCACGAATTGCGGGCAGATCAAGACGGGTTCGCTGTCGCGCTCGGATCGCATGGCCAAGTACAACCAGCTCATCCGCATCGAGGAAGAGCTCGGCAAGCAGGCGCTCTACGCTGGCAAGTCGATCGTGAAGGGCTGAGCCGCAGAAAATCCGAAAACGAAGGGGCGGGGCATTCTCGCCTTTTTTGTTTCAACACCGCCAGATCCGGTCGTCCGTAACCGTCCATTAAGCACAATCGGGCGAGAAAGGGCGAGGTCGCAGAGTGTTAGAGCGCCCTTTGCGCGTCCAAGAGGACGCGCGGCGCTCTAAGGGATTTGGATCATGTGGACACGTCAGCACAAGCAGAGAAATACCGGTCGGCTGATCATTCCCTCGCTCTGCGTGGCATTCCTCGCCTATTTCGGCTTCCACGCCTATCACGGCGAATTCGGCATCTATTCCAAGTATCGGTTGCAAGCCGAAACCGTCGATCTGCAAAGTAAGCTCGATGCCGTCAAGGCGCGCCGGATCGACCTGCAGAGACGCGTTCAGCTGATGCATCAGGGCACGATGGAGAAGGATATGCTCGACGAGCAGGCGCGTAAGGCGCTCAATATGTCCCATGCCGACGAAATCACCATCATGTTACCGCCACCGGCAAGATAACCATTTTCAAGTTAATCGCCGATATTTTCAATGATTTTAATCGCTTAGATGCATGTCAGCCATGCATTTTTCAGCATGGCGAAACGCTTTCTCGCGTGTTAGCCTTCCCAAATCGGTGGGGAGAACTGATCTCCCTCAGTGTCCGCAAGAGACGCCAACAGGGAGTGATGCATGGCCACCGCCGCCAGAAAAGCGCCTGCCAAATCCAGATCCGACGGCAAATCGGCGGGGCTTTCAGCCCCCAAACCTGTCGACTTCACCAAGGACGAGGAGCTTGACGCCTACCGGCGCATGCTGCTTATCCGCCGCTTCGAGGAAAAGGCCGGCCAGCTCTACGGCATGGGCTTCATCGGCGGCTTCTGCCATCTCTATATCGGCCAGGAAGCAGTTGTCACCGGCATGAAGATGGCGCTGATCGACGGCGACCAGATGATCACCGCCTACCGCGACCATGGTCACATGCTGGCCATGGAACTGTCGCCGCGCGGCGTCATGGCCGAATTGACCGGGCGCCGCGGCGGCTTGTCCAGGGGCAAGGGCGGCTCCATGCACATGTTCTCCAAGGAGAAGCATTTTTACGGCGGCCACGGCATTGTCGGGGCGCAGGTTTCGCTCGGCACCGGCCTCGCCTTCGCCAATCGCTATCGCGGCAACAACAACGTGACCCTGACCTATTTCGGCGACGGCGCCGCCAATCAGGGTCAGGTCTATGAGAGCTTCAACATGGCCTCGCTGTGGAAGCTGCCGGTGATCTATATCATCGAGAACAACCGCTATGCCATGGGCACCTCGGTATCGCGTTCGTCGGCCGAGACGGATTTTTCGCACCGCGGCGCCTCCTTCAAGATCCCCGGTATCCAGGTCGATGGCATGGACGTCCGTGCAGTCAAGGCAGCCGGCGATCTCGCAACCGAATGGTGCCGTGACGGCAAGGGGCCGCTGATTCTCGAAATGCAGACCTACCGCTACCGCGGTCACTCGATGTCCGATCCGGCAAAATATCGCTCCAAGGAAGAAGTGCAGAAGATGCGCTCCGAGCGTGACCCGATCGAGCAGGTCAGGGCTCGCCTGCTCGACAAGAAGTGGGCCGACGAGGACGAGCTCAAGACCGTCGACAAGGAGGTTCGCGACATTGTCGCCGACGCCGCCGAATTTGCCCAGAACGACGCAGAGCCGGATCCGTCCGAGCTCTGGACCGACATCGTATTGTAACGAGAGGGCAAGGACATGCCGATCGAAATTCTCATGCCCGCTCTCTCGCCGACCATGGAAGAGGGCAATGTTTCCAAATGGTTGAAGAAAGAGGGCGATAAGGTTGTCGCTGGTGATGTCATCGCCGAGATCGAAACCGATAAGGCCACGATGGAAGTCGAGGCCGTCGACGAAGGCACGCTAGCCAAGATCGTGGTTCCTGCCGGCACCGAAGGTGTCAAGGTCAACACGCTGATCGCCGTGCTCGCCGTTGATGGTGAAGACATCGACAAGGCAGGCGAAGGCATCGGCGAGGAACCTGCCAAGGCTGAAACAGCAGCGCCAGCGCCTGCTGCGGCCAAAAGCGAGGGCGCAGCACCTGTCGCCGCGGCGCCGAGAACCGAAATCGCCGCCGATCCCGACATCCCGGCCGGCACGGAAATGGTCTCGACCACCGTGCGCGAAGCGCTGCGTGACGCGATGGCCGAGGAAATGCGCCGTGACGACGACGTCTTCGTGATGGGCGAGGAGGTCGCCGAGTACCAGGGCGCCTACAAGATCACGCAAGGGCTGCTGCAGGAATTCGGGGCGCGGCGTGTCGTCGATACGCCCATCACCGAACACGGTTTTGCCGGCGTCGGCGTTGGCGCGGCGATGGCCGGCCTGAGACCGATCGTCGAGTTCATGACCTTCAACTTCGCCATGCAGGCGATCGACCAGATCATCAACTCCGCCGCCAAGACGCTCTATATGTCCGGCGGCCAGATGGGCGCGCCCATCGTGTTTCGCGGGCCGAACGGCGCGGCCGCCCGTGTCGCCGCCCAGCATTCGCAGTGCTATGCCGCCTGGTACAGCCACATTCCCGGCCTGAAAGTGGTTATGCCCTACACCGCCGCCGACGCCAAGGGGTTGCTGAAGGCCGCGATCCGCGACGCGAACCCGGTCATCTTCCTCGAGAACGAAATCCTTTACGGCCAGTCCTTCGACGTGCCGAAGATGGACGATTTCGTGCTGCCGATCGGCAAAGCGCGCATCCACAAATCCGGCAAGGATGTCACCATCGTCTCCTTCGGCATCGGCATGACCTACACGGTGAAGGCCGAGGCCGAATTGCGCGGCATGGGTATCGATGCCGAGGTCATCGACCTCAGGACCATCCGCCCTCTCGATTTCGACACCATTATCGCCTCGGTCAAGAAGACCAATCGGCTGGTGGTGGTGGAAGAAGGGTTTCCGCAGAGCTCGGTCGGCGACCATATCGCCAACCAGGTGTCGCAGCGCGCCTTCGATTTCCTCGACGCGCCGGTCATCACCATTGCCGGCAAGGACGTGCCGATGCCCTATGCGGCAAACCTCGAAAAGCTGGCGCTGCCCAATGTCGGCGAGGTCGTCGAGGCGGTCAAAGCCGTCACATATCGCTGAGCAGGGCGGGAGGAAAACATGCCGATCAACATCACCATGCCGGCGCTCTCGCCCACGATGGAAGAGGGCAATCTTGCCAAATGGCTGGTCAAGGAGGGCGACAAGGTTTCGCCGGGCGACGTGATCGCCGAGATCGAGACCGACAAGGCGACGATGGAAGTTGAAGCCGTCGATGAGGGCACGGTGGCCAGGCTGGTGGTTCCAGCCGGCACCGAAGGCGTCAAGGTCAACGCGCTGATCGCCGTGCTCGCCGCCGAAGGCGAGGATGCGGCGGCTGCCGCCAAAAGCGGTGACGGCGCTGCCGCTCCGGCAAAAGCCGAGGCACCAAAAACAGAAGCCCCCAAAACTGAAGCACCAAAGGCGGAAACCCCAAAGCCGGAAGCGCCGAAACCTGCGGCCGCACCGGCGCCCCAGGCGGCTCCGATTGCCAATGGCCATGCAAGCGGCGAACGTGTCTTCGCCTCGCCACTGGCCCGTCGCATCGCCCGGGAAGCCGGTGTCGATGTCTCCGCGGTGACCGGCTCCGGCCCGCATGGCCGCGTGGTCAAGGCCGATGTCGACGCAGCGATTTCCAGCGGCGGTGCCAAGGCGGCACCGGCCGCGAAAATGGCACCTGCCGGCGCTCCGGCTCCGGCGGCCGCAGCCAAGCCAATGTCGGACGACCAGGTGCTGAAACTGTTTGCCGACGGCTCCTACGAGCTTGTCCCGCATGACAACATGCGCAAGACCATTGCGCGCCGGCTGGTCGAGGCCACGACCACCATCCCGCATTTCTACCTGACGCTCGATTGCGAACTTGATGCGCTCCTGGCGCTGCGCACGCAGATCAATGCGGCCGCCCCGGTGAAGAAGACCGACAAGGGTGAAACGCCGGCCTACAAGCTGTCGGTCAACGACATGGTGATCAAAGCGATGGCAAAGGCGCTGATGGCGGTGCCGGATGCCAACGCCTCCTGGACCGAGAGCGCGATGGTCAAGCACAGGCATGCCGATGTCGGCGTTGCCGTATCGATCCCCGGCGGCCTGATCACGCCGATCATCCGGCGCGCCGACGAAAAGACGCTGTCGGTCATCTCGAATGAGATGAAGGATCTTGCCAGCCGTGCCCGCAGCCGCAAGCTGAAACCGGAGGAATACCAGGGCGGCACCACGGCGGTTTCCAATCTTGGCATGTTCGGCATCAAGGACTTCGCCGCCGTCATCAACCCGCCGCATGCGACGATCCTGGCGGTCGGCGCCGGCGAGGAGCGTGCGGTGGTCAAGAACGGTGAGATCAAGATCGCGACAATCATGTCGGTGACGCTGTCGACCGATCACCGCGCCGTCGACGGCGCGCTCGGCGCCGAACTGCTCGGCGCCTTCAAGCGCATGATCGAAAATCCGATGGACATGCTGGTCTAGAAAGGAAGAAGGCGGTGCGGAAATTCTTCACCAGCCTTTTTCCCTTCAGCCTTCCAGGCATCGTGACGATCATCGTGCAATGGCTGTTCATGCGTCGGCGGGTGAAGCACGCACAAGCAGGCTTTGGCAGGAGCGGGGCAAGCGCATGAAAACAGTCCTTTGCTACGGCGATTCGCTGACCTGGGGCTATGATGCGGCAAGTCTGGATCGCCACTCGCTCAAGGACCGCTGGCCGAGTGTGCTGCAGGCGACGTTGGGAGGCGGTATCGAGGTCATTGCCGAAGGCTTGAACGGCCGCACAACAGCTTTCGACGACCATTTGGCCGGCGCCGACCGTAACGGCGCAAGAATGCTGCCGACGATCCTGATGACGCATGCGCCGATCGACCTGATCATCATCATGCTCGGCGCCAACGATATGAAGCCGTGGATCCACGGCAATCCGGTCGCCGCCAAGCAAGGCATGCAGCGCCTGGTCGATATCGTGCGCGGGCACGATTACCCATTCGATTGGCCGGCGCCGCAGATCCTGATCGTCGCGCCGCCCGCGGTCAGCCGCACGGAAAACGCCGAGTTCAAGGAAATGTTCGCCGGCGGCGATGAAGCGTCTAAGCGGCTGGCACCGCAATATTCTGTCCTTGCCGACGAGGTCGGCTGCGGCTTCTTCGATGCAGGCTCGGTGGCCGAGACCACGCCGCTCGACGGCGTCCATCTCGACGCAGAGAACACGCGGAAAATCGGGCAGGCATTGGCGCCAATCGTGCGCGTCATGCTGGAACTCTAGAGAATCAGGGGAGAAATCCGTGGCTGAGAACTACGACGTCATCATCATCGGCTCCGGCCCCGGCGGCTACGTCACGGCGGTGCGTTCCGCCCAGCTCGGCTTCAAGACGGCAATCGTCGAGCGCGAGCATCTCGGCGGCATCTGCCTCAACTGGGGCTGCATCCCGACCAAGGCGCTGCTGCGCTCAGCCGAGATCATGCACTATTCCGATCATCTGAGGGACTACGGCTTGAAGATCGACGGCAAGGTCAGCGTCGATACCGCTGCCGTGGTCGACCGCTCGCGAAAGGTCTCGTTGCGGCTGAACGGCGGCGTTGCCTTCCTGATGAAGAAGAACAAGGTCGATGTGATCTGGGGCGAAGCCAAGCTGACCAAGGCGGCTTCCGGCGATAAGCCGGGCGAGATCGTCGTGTCGAAATCGTCGAAGAAACCGATGGAGCCGCAGCCGCCGGCGCCCAAGGGCGTCAAGGGTGAGGGCACCTACACCGCCAAGCACATCATCCTGGCGACCGGCGCCAGGCCGCGTGCGCTGCCCGGCATCGAGCCCGACGGCAAGCTGATCTGGACCTATTTTGAAGCCATGGTGCCGAAGGAGATGCCGAAATCGCTGCTGGTGATGGGTTCGGGCGCAATCGGCATCGAATTCGCCTCATTCTACCGCACCATGGGCGCGGAGGTGACAGTGGTCGAGCTGTTGCCGGCGGTGATGCCGGTCGAGGACGCAGAGGTCTCGAAATTCGCGCAGAAGCAGTTCGAGAAGCAAGGCATGAAGATCATCCTCGAGGCCAAGGTCACCAAGGTCGAGAACGGTGCGAATTCGGTAACCGCGCATGTCGAGATGAAGGACGGCAAGGTTGAGAAGATCACCGCCGACCGGATGATCTCGGCCGTGGGCGTGCAGGGCAACGTCGAGAACCTCGGCCTCGAAGCGCTCGGCGTGAAGACCGAGCGCGGCTGCGTCGTCGTCGACGGTTACGGCAACACCAATGTGCCCGGCATCTATGCCATCGGCGATGTCGCCGGCCCGCCCATGCTCGCCCACAAGGCCGAACATGAGGGCGTGGTCTGCTTGGAAAAGATCGCAAATTTCCCTGGCGTGCACGCCACTGACAAGCTGAAGATTCCGGGCTGCACCTATTGCAACCCGCAGGTCGCCTCCGTCGGGTTGACGGAAGCGAAAGCGAAGGCCGAGGGCAAGGACATCCGTGTTGGCCGCTTTCAGTTCGCCGCCAACGGCAAAGCCATCGCGCTCGGTGAAGACCAGGGTTTCGTCAAGACCATCTTCGACAAGAAGACTGGGCAGTTGCTCGGCGCGCATATGGTCGGCGCCGAAGTGACCGAGCTGATCCAGGGCTTTGTCGTGGCGATGAACCTGGAGACCACCGAGGAAGAACTGATGCATACGATCTTCCCGCATCCGACGCTGTCGGAGATGATGAAGGAAAGCGTCCTCGACGCCCATGGCCGCGCGCTGAACGCGTGATAAATTGACCGCGTGAGACTCGACACGTGAAAGCCAAGGAACTCAACGGCAAGGTAATTCGTTTCCGGATGCATTCATCATTTGAGGAGAGGGCATATGGACGTGAATGGCGTGGGCTGGGTAGCAGCGATCATCATCGGCGGTTTAGCGGGGTGGCTCGCCGAGATGTTCATGAAGAGCAACATGGGCATCTTGATGAACATCGTTCTTGGCCTCGTCGGCGCGATCGTGCTGAATGCCATCCTGCAGGCTCTCAACATCGGCGCCTTCGGCGCCGGCTGGATCGCTTATCTGATCACCGGTTTCATTGGCGCTTGCCTGCTGATCTGGGTAGGGCGCATGGTGCGCCGTTAGTTGCTGAACTCTTGCCATGCGAATACGGCTGTGGCGGCATGCGCCGCCGCGGCCTTTTTCTTTGCAGCGAAAAGTCCTAGATGACTTGTGAAAGCGAACGCCGGAAAGCGATCGCGAATGAACTGGATTTCTGATGGTCACCGTCCTCGACACGATCGCCACTGCGCCGCGCCTGCGGCATCCCGAAAAGGCGCACAAGCCTGACCAGGATGTGCTGCGCAAGCCCGACTGGATCCGCGTCAAGGCGCCGATGTCGAAAGGCTATGCCGAGACGCGCGAGATCGTGAAGTCGCACAGACTGGTGACGGTGTGCGAAGAGGCCGGTTGCCCCAATATCGGCGAGTGCTGGGAGAAGAAGCACGCCACCTTCATGATCATGGGCGAGATCTGCACGCGCGCCTGTGCCTTCTGCAACGTTGCCACCGGCATTCCGACCGCGCTTGATCCCGATGAACCGGCGCGCATCGCCCACGCCGTTAAGCAAATGGGTCTGACCCATGTCGTCATCACCTCAGTCGACCGCGACGATCTCGCCGATGGCGGAGCTCAGCACTTTGCCGAGGTCATCCGCGCCATCAGGGCGGCAACGCCTTCGACGACGATCGAAATCCTGACGCCCGACTTCCTGCGCAAGGAAGGCGCGCTGGAGATCGTGGTGGCGGCGAAGCCGGACGTGTTCAACCACAATCTGGAGACCGTGCCGTCGAACTATCTGACGGTCCGGCCAGGGGCCCGCTATTTCCATTCGATCAGGCTCCTGCAGAGGGTCAAGGAACTCGATCCGTCGATCTTCACCAAATCCGGCATCATGGTTGGCCTCGGCGAGGAGCGGAACGAGATCCTGCAGTTGATGGACGATCTGCGTTCGGCCAATGTCGACTTCATGACCATCGGCCAATATCTGCAGCCGTCGAAGAAACACCACCCTGTGATCCGTTTCGTCACGCCGGAGGAATTCAAGTCCTTCGAGACGATCGGCAGGACCAAGGGCTTCCTGCTGGTGGCATCGAGCCCGCTGACACGTTCGTCGCATCACGCCGGCGACGATTTCGCCAAGCTGCGCGCAGCGCGGGAAGCGTTTCTCAGGAAGTCCGCCTAACACACTGGTTTCATGCCACAATTCGAAGCCCATCGCCGCGTTGCGCATACGTCGGAACAGATGTTCGCTCTGGTCGCCGATGTCGAATCCTATCCGCGATTCCTGCCGCTTTGCGAGGCACTTACGGTTCGCTCGCGCAAAGAACGCGACGGACGCACCCTGCTCATCGCCGACATGAGCATTGGCTACAAGGCGATCCGCGAGACTTTCACGACCCAGGTGCTGCTAAAGCCTGACGAGAACGCCATTGACGTCAAATACATCGACGGACCGTTCAAATATCTGAGCAATGTCTGGCGTTTCGAGCCGGCCGCCGGCGGTTGCAATGTCTGCTTCTTCATCGACTACGAATTCAAGAGCCGTATTTTGGGTGCGGTAATGGGAGCGATGTTCGATCGCGCCTTCCGCATGTTCTCCGAGGCGTTCGAGAAGCGCGCCGACGTCATCTATGGCGCAGCGCCGGCAGCCTGATCCGCAGCGAGCGCGCGCAAGCCCAGTTCAAGCGCATGCCTGACCGTTTCCCGGCGGATGAAATTGCGGCTCTTGTCGGCGAACAACTGGCATTCGCTGACGACCGGTCGGCCAGTCAAGGCGATACCGAACCAGACCAGGCCGACGGGCTTTTCCGTCGAGCCGCCGCCTGGACCGGCAATCCCGGTGACCGCAAGCGTGAGGCCGGCGCGCGAACGGGTCAGGGCGCCCTGCGCCATCTCGACCGCCGTTTCCCGCGAGACCGCGCCGTGCGCCTCGAGCGTGGCGGCGGAAACGCCGAGCATCTCCTTCTTGGCCTCGTTGGAATAGGTGATGAAACCCCGGTCGACCACCGTCGAAGAGCCGGCGATGTCGGTAAGGGCGGCGATGATCATGCCGCCGGTGCAGCTCTCGGCCGTCGCCAGCATGATGCCGCGCTGTTGGCAGGCCTGAAGCAAGGCATCTGCGAGATCGCTGTTGCTCATTCGGGGACGTCCCCTGGAAATACGACGCTGGCGGTCGCGATAGCCGCTATGCCCTCCTCGCGGCCGACAAAGCCGAGCTTCTCGTTGGTCGTCGCCTTGATCGAGATACGGTCCCGGGAAATTGCCAGCATTGCCGAAAGGGTTTCGGTCATTGCTTCGCGATGCGGGCCGACCCGCGGCGCCTCGCAGATCAGCGTGATGTCGGCATTGGCGATGCGCCCGCCGCGCGCGCGCACCAGTTTTGCCGCATGCTCGACGAAGATCCGCGAGGCCACGCCTTTCCACTGCGGATCCGATGGCGGGAAATGCGTGCCGATGTCGCCGGCGCCGCAAGTGGCGAGCAGCGCATCGGTCAAGGCGTGCAGGCCGACATCGGCGTCCGAATGGCCGGCCAGTTTGTTGTCGTGCGGTATGGAGACGCCGCACAGGACGACATGGTCACCGGGCTCGAAGGCATGGACGTCGTAGCCATTGCCGGTGCGGATGTCCGGAAAACGCGGCTGCTCGCCGGAAAGCCGCTGATCCGCCATCGAAATATCCCTTGCCCAGGTCAGCTTGACATTGTCCGGCGAACCCTGAACTATTTTCACCGGAATACGCGCCCATTCGGCAATCGCAGCATCGTCGGTGAAGTCCGTCTTGCCCAGATGATGTGCCTTTTCATGGGCGGCCAGGATCGGCCAGAACGGAAAGCCTTGCGGCGTCTGGGCGGCATGAAGCCCGTTCCTGGAAACCGTCTCGCTGATCATGCCGGCGGCCGACTCACGTTTCAGCGTGTCGGCGACGGGCAGGGCAGGCAGCGCTCCCTGGCGCTCGCCGATGCCGGCGATCGTACGGTCTATCAATTCCGCGTCGACAAACGGGCGAACGGCATCATGGACCAGAACCTGGCTCGGTGCATAGCCTCTCAGCGCAAGCAGCCCGAGCCGGACGGAGTCCTGCCTGGACGCGCCACCGGTCACCGTGATGACCCGATCGGCGTTGGCTCCGGCGGCGCTGCGAAAAAGCGCGCTGTCGTCGGCGTGGATGGCGACGACGACAGGACCGATTCTCGGATGCGCCAGAAACATGTCCAGTGTGCGCGCGATGACGGCACGGCCACCGATCCTTTGGTATTGCTTCGGTCCGTCGGCCTGACCGGCGCGCGCGCCGCGGCCAGCGGCGACGATAACAACCGCAACCTTGTCGTCCGCAGCCAAGGCCTGCTTTTCGCTTGCATCTGTCATGCCGAGACGCTTAGCGCATGATCCTGAAAAGTGGAATCGCTTTTCGGAAGAGATCATGCGCAGATGCAAAGCGCCAAAGCTTCCTTTCCCAAGAACGCAGGGCGCTTTGGACGCGGTATGGGCCGAACGCCAGCATTTTTCCCAAATGCGCCTTAATGTGACGTCATTGCGCGTTGCACATTGCTGCCATTCTGGCTAGAGAATGTGCAGCAATTAGAAATGCTTGGTTTTTGTGCATGCTTGACCTGACCAAATTGGCTTCGCCGCTGGATGTGGGTCGTGTGAGAATCCGCAATCGCGCTTTTCTCGCGCCCATGTCGGGTATATCAGATGAGCCGTTCCGGCAGCGTGCCTATGCGCATGGCGCCGGATTGGTCGTGTCGGAGATGGTGGCGAGCGGCGAGCTTGCCAGGGGCAGGACCGGTTGCGGCCTTCGCATCCGCCATTCCGGGCTGCCTGTGCACATGGTCCAGCTTGCCGGCCATGATGCAGCGCATATGGCCGAGGGCGCTCGAATCGCCGCGGGCGAGGGCGCCGACATCATCGACATCAACATGGGTTGCCCGGCCAAGAAGGTGACGGGCGGCTATGCCGGCTCGGCGCTGATGCGCGATCTCGATCACGCTTTGTCGCTGATCGAGGCGGTGGTCGGCGCCGTCGAGGTGCCGGTCACGGTCAAAATGCGGCTCGGCTGGGACGAAAGCGCGCTCAACGCGCCGCTGCTGGCGCGCCGCGCCGAGCAGGCGGGCGTCAAGATGGTGACGGTGCATGGCCGCACGCGTTGCCAGTTCTACCAGGGCAAGGCGGACTGGCGCGCCATCGCGCGCATAAAGCAGGCTGTGTCGATCCCGGTCGTCGCCAATGGCGATGTCGGCTCGCCGGCGGAGGCAGCAATGATCCTCGACCAGTCGGGCGCCGACGCGGTGATGATCGGCCGCGCGCATTATGGCGCGCCCTGGACGGCAGGCAGCATCGCGGCAGCCGCGGCAAAAGAGGCGGCGCCTGATGTGCCCGAAAGTCCGCAAGCGCTGGCCGACTACATCGTTGCCCACTACGAGGACATGCTAACGCTCTACGGCATCGAAAGCGGCGTGCGCCAGGCGCGCAAGCATCTTGGCTGGTATCTCGACCGCCACGCCGCTGGCGTCGTTGATGAGCGGCGAAAGGCCATCCTCACCTCCTTCGAGCCCGTCCGCGTCGTTGCCGCGTTGCGCGAGGTGTTTTCACGCGCTGCCAAGGCGATGAACCTGCGGAGCGCAGCATGAATGCCACCATTGCACAGAGCATGGGTATGGCGGACGCCGCCCACATCGTACTCAACACCATCCGCCGCCCGGTGATCATGGTCGATGCTGAAGGGGTCATCACCTTCGCCAATGCCGATGCCGAAGATTTCTTCCGCTCGAGCGCGACCATGCTCGCCCGCAACACATTGCCCAAGCTCATTCCCTTCGGCAGCCCACTGCTGACGCTCGTCGACCAGGTGCGCGAGCGCCGGGCACCCGTCAACGAATACCGGGTCGACGTATCGTCGCCGCGCCTCGGCATCGAGAAGGTCGTCGACCTCTATGTCGCGCCGGTGTCGGAATTCCCGGGCTCCGTCGTGGTGATGTTCCAGGAACGATCGATGGCCGACAAGATCGATCGTCAGATGACGCACCGCGGTGCGGCACGCTCGGTGACCGGCCTTGCTGCGATGCTCGCCCACGAGATCAAGAACCCGCTATCCGGCATTCGGGGTGCTGCCCAGCTGCTCGAACTATCCGCTTCCGACGAAGATCGCGCGCTGACCCGGCTGATCACCGACGAGACCGACCGCATCGTCTCGCTGGTCGATCGCATGGAGGTGTTTTCCGACGAGCGGCCCATCGACCGCTATCCGGTCAACATCCATGTCGTGCTCGACCATGTGAAGGCGATTGCCAAGAACGGTTTTGCCAAGCGGATCAAGATATTGGAGGATTATGATCCATCGTTGCCTCCAGTTTTCGCCAACCGCGACCAGCTCATCCAGGTGTTCCTCAACCTGGTCAAGAATGCGGCCGAGGCCATTGGCGGCGATCCGCAAGGCGAGATCACTCTGTCGACCGCGTTCCGGCCGGGCATCCGTGTTTCCGTTCCGGGAACGCAGGGCCGCGTGTCGCTGCCGCTGGAATTTTGCGTGCGCGACAACGGTTCTGGCGTCTCCGAAGATATCCTGCCGATCCTGTTTGATCCCTTCATCACCACCAAGCCTAACGGGTCGGGGCTTGGTCTGGCGCTGGTCGCGAAAATCGTCGGCGAGCATGGCGGCATCATCGAATGCGATTCAACGCCGCGCGCAACCACCTTCCGCATCCTGATGCCAGCCTGGAAAGAAACGCCGTTCGGCACAGACGACGATGGTGAAGGAGACCGCAAATGACGGTTCGCGGCAATATTCTTGTCGCCGACGACGATGCGGCCATCCGCACCGTCCTCAATCAGGCGCTTTCGCGCGTCGGCCATGAGGTGCGCGTGACGTCCAACGCCTCGACGCTGTGGCGCTGGGTGGCGGCGGGCGAGGGCGATCTCGTCATCACCGACGTAGTCATGCCGGACGAAAACGCTTTCGACATGCTGCCGCGCATCAAGAAGGCACGGCCGGAACTGCCCGTCATCGTCATGAGCGCCCAGAACACGTTCATGACCGCGATTCGCGCCTCCGAGACCGGCGCCTACGAATATCTGCCGAAACCGTTCGACCTGACCGAGCTTCTCAACATCGTCAACCGGGCGCTTTCCGAGCCCCGACGGCCGAAGATCGATGCGCGGGCCGACGAGCCGCCGGAAACGATGCCGCTGGTCGGCCGCTCGGCCGCCATGCAGGATATCTACCGGATGCTGGCGCGCATGATGCAGACCGACCTGACGGTGATGATTTCAGGCGAATCGGGCACCGGCAAGGAACTGGTGGCGCGCGCGCTGCACGAATACGGCCGCCGCCGCGGCGGCCCGTTCGTCGCGATCAACATGGCGGCGATCCCACGCGACCTGATCGAATCGGAACTGTTCGGGCACGAGAAGGGCGCCTTCACCGGTGCGCAAAACCGCTCCACCGGCCGTTTCGAGCAGGCCGAAGGCGGGACGCTCTTCCTCGACGAGATCGGCGACATGCCGATGGAAGCACAAACGCGCCTGCTGCGTGTCCTGCAGCAAGGCGAATATACCACCGTCGGCGGCCGTACGCCGATCAAGACCGACGTGCGCATCGTCGCCGCCACCAACAAGGATCTGCGCACGCTGATCAATCAAGGGCTTTTCCGCGAGGATCTGTTCTATCGCCTGAATGTCGTGCCGCTAAGGCTGCCGGCGCTGCGCGAGCGGTCCGAGGACGTTCCGGATCTCGTCCGGCACTTCTTCAAGCTCGGCGCCAGCGAAGGCCTGCAGACCAAGCGCATTTCCACAGGCGGCATCGAGCTGATGAAGCGCTATCCGTGGCCAGGCAACGTGCGCGAGCTCGAAAATCTTGTCCGCAGGCTGGCCGCGCTCTATTCGCAGGATGAGATTTCCGCCGAAGTCATCGAGGCGGAACTGAAGACCGGCGAGAGGCCGGTCGTTCCCGGTGGCGGCAACCTCATACCCGACGATCTGTCCATCGGCCAGGCGGTGGAACATTTCCTGCAGCGCTATTTTGCTTCGTTCGCCGGCGATTTGCCGCCCGCCGGCCTCTATCAGCGTATTCTCTCCGAGGTCGAATATCCGCTGGTCCTGGCCTCGATGACGGCAACCCGCGGCAACCAGATCAAGGCTGCGGAACTCCTCGGGCTAAACCGCAACACGCTGCGCAAGAAAATTCGCGAACTCGGCGTCAACGTCTATAAATCGACCAGGCAGGCTTAGAGCGACGTCCGTCCGTTCCGACGTACAAAGTTCGCTCTAGCACTTTGAGTAGTCGCATCGTGCTTTCCGAAAAATCGATTCCGATTTTTCGGGCTGGTGCGACAGAGCGAAGCCTTTTCGGGGGATCGATCGCCGAAACATTTCCGTACAGGCCACACTTGTTGCATAATCGCCACAATGCGTTGCATACATCCGACGCAATCACTGGCTCTAGACGGCGACATGGCTTCACAGGCACCGACACCGAGCGAAACGCTTTTCAGCGAACCTGGCACACGGGACGGGCGCCGGCTGCTCGCGCTGCCGGGCGTGGTGGCAATTGCCGGTGCGCTGGTTACGGCAGCGATCTCCTTCGCCATTCTCGTCGGCGCCACGCCGATCACGCCGGACGAGAGGACGACGCTGGCGCTTATCGCCCTCAATGCGGCGTTCATCCTGTTCCTGATCGCGCTGGTCGGCCGCGAAGTGCATCGCATTTTGATGGCGCGCCGGCGCGGCAAGGCGGCGTCGCGGCTGCATGTGCGGATCGTCGCCATGTTCGCGCTGGTCGCCGCGATTCCCGCCATCATGGTGGCGATCATCGCCTCGATCACACTCGATATCGGCCTCGATCGCTGGTTCGAGATCCGCACCAAGACGATCGTCAATTCGTCGCTTTCGATCGCCGACGCCTATGTGCAGGAGAACGCGCGCAATCTCCAGGGGACGACCCTGTCGATGGCTTACGATCTCGACGCCTCCCGCACGCTCTACGGCCTCGATCGAACCGGCTTCCTCGATCTCATGAACAAGGAAGCCGTCGGACGCTCCTTGGCCCATGCCGCACTGGTCAGGCCCGACGGTTCATTCGTCATGAGCGCCAAGACCGACGCCGATTTTGCCATGCCGGAGCCGCCGGAAGGCGCCATGAGCAGTGCCGCCGACGGCAGGCCGGTGCTGATCGAGCCGAAGACGCGCAACATCATGGGCGCCATCGTCAAGCTGCGCGAGATCGAAGGGCTCTATCTCTACACCATCCGGCTCGTCGATCCCGAGGTGATCAAGGCGCGGCAGATTGTCAGATCCAACACCGACGAATATCGCGGTCTGGAAGACAATCGCCGCACCTCGCAGGTGGCCTTCGCACTTCCCTATCTGTCGCTGACGCTGATCATCATTCTGTCCGCCATCTGGACCGGCATCGCCGTGGCAGACCGTCTGGTGCGGCCGATCCGCCAGCTCATCGGCGCGGCCGACGAGGTCGCGACCGGCAATCTCGACGTTGCCGTGCCGGTTCGGCCCTCCGACGGCGACGTCGCCTCGCTCGGCGACACCTTCAACAAGATGCTGCTGGAACTGAAATCGCAGCGCAACGAGATTCTGTCCGCCAAAGATTTGATCGACGAGCGGCGGCGCTTTTCGGAGGCCGTGCTTGCCGGTGTCACCGCCGGCGTCATCGGGGTCGATCCATATGGCATCGTCACCATCGTCAACCGGTCGGCGGAAACGATGCTGGCCATATCCGCCACCGCCGCACTCGGGCAAAACCTCTCCGCGGTGCTGCCGCATGTCGGCCGCGTCTTCGAGATCGGCCGCAAGTCGGGCAAGCCTGTCCACCGCGAGCAGGTGACCTTCTATCGCGCCGGTACGGAGCGCACCTTCAACGTGCAGATCACGGTCGAGGCCGGCGACGATGGTGCGGAGGAGAAATCCTATGTTGTGACGGTCGATGACATCACCGATCTGGTCCAGGCGCAGCGTTCTTCGGCCTGGGCGGATGTGGCGCGGCGCATCGCCCACGAGATCAAGAACCCGCTGACACCGATCCAGCTTTCCGCCGAGCGCATCAAGCGCCGCTACGGCAAGGTCATCACCGAAGACCGCGAGGTTTTCGATCAGTGCACCGACACGATCATCAGGCAGGTTGAGGACATCGGCCGGATGGTCGACGAGTTCTCCGCTTTCGCACGCATGCCCAAGCCCGAAATGAAGGCCCTCGATTTGCGCGAATCGTTGCGCGAAGCTTCGTTCCTCGTCGAAGTGAGCCGCGCCGATATTACCTTCGAGCGCGTGTTCGGCAACGAACCGCTCAAAGGCACTTTCGACAGCCGCCTGATGGCGCAGGCTTTTGGCAATGTCATCAAGAACGCGGCCGAGGCGATTGACGGACTTGATCAGAAGGACCGCTCGCACGGCATAATCCGGATTCAAGCCGGGCGCCAGAATGGTGCGATTCGCATCGATGTCATCGACAACGGCAAGGGCTTGCCGCGCGAGAATCGTCAGCGATTGCTCGAGCCTTACATGACGACACGTGAGAAGGGCACGGGGCTCGGCCTCGCTATCGTCAAGAAGATAGTGGAGGACCATGGCGGCCGGCTCGAATTGCATGACGCGCCGGCGGATTTCCACGACGGGCGAGGCGCGATGATCAGCATCATCCTGCCGCTCGCCGCCACCGTGCCGTCGCGCGGCGAAGGCAGGACGGAACACGAAAGACAAACTGAAAAGGTCGGTAATGGCGTCTGACATTCTCATCGTCGATGACGAGGAAGACATCCGCGAACTTGTCGCCGGTATCCTGAGCGACGAAGGTCACGAAACCCGCACGGCATTCGATGCCGACAGCGCGCTGGCGGCGATTGCCGACCGGGCGCCGAGGCTGATCTTCTTAGACATCTGGCTGCAAGGCTCACGTCTGGACGGGCTGGCGCTGCTGGACGAGATCAAGACGATGCACCCGAGCCTGCCCGTGGTGATGATCTCGGGCCACGGCAACATCGAGACGGCGGTTTCGGCCATCCGCCGCGGCGCCTATGACTTCATCGAGAAACCGTTCAAGGCCGACAGGCTGATCCTCATCGCCGAACGTGCAATTGAAACCTCGAAACTGAGACGCGAGGTTTCTGATCTCAAGCTGCGCAGCGGCGAAACCTTCGACCTGATCGGCATGTCGTCGGCGATGAGCCAGTTGCGTCAGACCATCGAGCGCGTCGCGCCGACCAACAGCCGCGTCATGATCGTAGGCCCGTCCGGCTCGGGCAAGGAACTCGCGGCACGCGCCATCCACACGCTGTCGGCGCGCAAGAGCGCCCCATTTGTCACGCTGAGCGCTGCCAACATCACGCCCGAACGCATGGAGGTCGAGCTGTTCGGCACCGAATCCAACGGTGTCGAACGCAAGGTCGGCGCGCTTGAGGAAGCCCATCGCGGCATTCTCTACATCGACGAAGTGGCCGACATGCCGCGCGAAACGCAAAACAAGATCCTGCGCGTGCTGGTCGAACAGCAGTTCGAGCGGGTAGGGGGCACCAAACGGGTCAAGGTCGATGTCCGTATCATCTCGTCGACCTCGCAGAACCTGGAGGCGATGATCGCCGACGGTCGTTTCCGGGAGGATCTCTATCATCGTCTGGCGGTG
The DNA here is from genome assembly GCF_055811385.1 of Mesorhizobium sp. WSM4849. Lineage (NCBI taxonomy): Bacteria > Pseudomonadati > Pseudomonadota > Alphaproteobacteria > Hyphomicrobiales > Phyllobacteriaceae > Mesorhizobium > Mesorhizobium sp. WSM4849. Next base: position 21,387 of record NZ_JBVVPW010000032.1, on the reverse strand, counting down.
GTTCCGGTCATGGTGCCGGGATTGGCCGAGCGGCGGGAGGACATCCCCTATCTTGTCGACAATTTCATGAAGCAGATCGCCCGCCAGGCCGGCATCCGGCCGCGACGCATCGGCGACGACGCGCTGGCGGTGCTGCAGGCACACAACTGGCCAGGCAACGTCCGCCAGTTGCGCAACAATGTCGAGCGGTTGATGATCCTGGCGCGCGGCGACGATATCGATGCACCGATCACCGCCGATCTCTTGCCTGCCGAGATCGGCGATGTCATGCCGCGCACGCCCAATCAATCCGATCAGCACATCATGGCGCTGCCGTTGCGTGAAGCGCGCGAACAGTTCGAGAAGGACTATCTGATCGCCCAGATCAACCGTTTTGGCGGCAACATCTCGAAGACGGCCGAGTTCATCGGCATGGAGCGCTCGGCGCTTCACCGCAAGCTGAAGTCGCTGGGCGTCTGATAGCCAATCCAATCGTGGCTTACGCAATTATCGGTTACGGCGGCGGCGGAATCGCCTAAGAAAGCGCTACAGCGCCGCGCGTCTCTTGGGACGCGCAAAGGACACTGTAGCATTCGTTTTTTGTGCATGACCCCGAAAAAAATCGATTCCGATTTTCGGGGTCATGCGCTGACTTCTCCAAGGGTGACCCATGCCGCGCATTGCCTATGTGAACGGGCGCTATGTCGCTCACGCCGACGCTTTCGTGCATATCGAAGACCGCGGCTACCAGTTCGCCGATGGCGTCTACGAGGTCTGTGAGGTGGCGCGCGGCTTCATCGTCGATATGCCTCGCCATCTCGGACGGCTGAACCGTTCGCTGACCGAATTGTCGATCGACTGGCCGGTCACGCGGGGCGTGTTGCCGATCATCATGCGCGAGGTGGTCCGCCGCAACCATGTCACCGATGGCCTGGTCTATCTCCAGGTGACGCGTGGCGTCGCCAGCCGTGACTTTGTTTTTCCGGCGGGCACGAAGCCGTCGCTGGTGGTAACGGCCAGGAAAGCCGACCCCGCTGCTGCCACGAAGAGAGCCGAAAGCGGAATCAAGGTTATCACCGTGCCGGAGAACCGTTGGGATCGGGTCGATATAAAGTCGGTCGGCCTGTTGCCAAATGTGCTCGCCAAGCAGAAGGCCAAGGAATCCGGTGCCCAGGAAGCCTGGTTCGTCGATGCCGACGGCATCGTCAAGGAAGGTGGATCGTCGAACGCCTGGATCATCACCAGGGATGGCGTGCTGGTCACGCGTCCGGCAGAGCACGGCATCCTGCGCGGCATCACCCGCACCACGCTGTTCGAAGTGGCCGCCAAGCTCGGCCTGAAGATCGAGGAGCGGGGCTTTTCGGTCGCCGAAGCCAAAGCCGCGCGCGAAGTTTTCATCAGCTCCGCGACCACGATCGCCATGCCGATCGTGGCGATCGACGGTGCACCCGTCGCCAACGGCCATCCGGGCTGGATAACACTTTCCTTGCGGCAAGCCTTTTTTGACGTTGCGGAAAAAAGTCCAGCCTGATAACCGCACAGGTGGAATGAACATCAATATATCTCGTTCTGCTTGTCGTTATTGACGGCAAGATGGTGTTTGCGCGCTTGACACGTGCCGGGTAATTTGGCGCATTGGCCTGCAAACCGAAGGGGATCGGCGAAAGACAAGAACAATGGCGGAACGATCGCAAAATCTTCAGGACCTGTTCCTGAATTCAGTTCGCAAAAGCAAAAACCCACTCACCATCTTCCTCATCAACGGCGTGAAGCTGACCGGCGTGGTCACTTCGTTCGACAATTTCTGTGTTCTGCTGCGTCGAGACGGCCATTCTCAGCTCGTATACAAGCACGCCATTTCCACGATCATGCCGAGCCAGCCGGTTCAGATGTTCGATGGCGAGGAAAGCCAGGGCGCCTGATTGGCACGTAAGAAAGACGCGGACCGCAGCGTTCGCGAAAAACCAGCATATCAGCCGGGGACGGAAGCCGAAGGCTCGACCCGGGCCGTGGTCATTGTGCCCGTGCTTACCCGCCAGCCACGAGGCGACGAAGACACGAATCGTCCGCGCCTGACGCGTTCTGCCGAGGCCCGCCACGACGAGGCGGTTGGCCTTGCCCAAGCCATTGACCTCGACCCGATCCATACCGCGGTTGTGACCGTCAACGATCCGCGGCCTGCAACCCTGCTCGGAAGCGGCAAGGTCGCGGAGTTCGCGGAGATCGTCAAAGAGGGCCGTGCCGAACTGGTCATTGTCGACCATCCGCTGACGCCGGTGCAGCAGCGCAACCTGGAAAAGGAATTGAACGCCAAGGTGCTGGACCGCACCGGGTTGATCCTGGAAATTTTCGGCGAGCGCGCACGGACCAAGGAAGGCACGCTGCAGGTCGATCTGGCTCACCTCAACTATCAGAAGGGCCGGCTCGTGCGAAGCTGGACCCACCTCGAGCGCCAGCGCGGCGGCGCCGGTTTCCTCGGCGGTCCTGGTGAAACACAGATCGAGTCGGACCGCCGTGCCCTGCAGGACAAGATCAAGAAGCTCAAGCACGAGCTGGAAACCGTGCGGCGCACCCGTGACCTGCACCGCGCCAAGCGCAAGAAGGTGCCGTTCCCGGTGGTGGCGATCGTCGGCTATACCAACGCCGGCAAGTCGACGCTGTTCAACAGGCTGACCGGAGCAGGGGTGCTGGCCGAGGACATGCTGTTTGCCACGCTCGACCCGACTCTGCGTCAGGTGCGACTGCCGCACGGCACGCCGGTCATCCTTTCGGACACGGTCGGTTTCATTTCGGATCTGCCGACGCATCTGATTGCAGCCTTCCGGGCAACGCTGGAAGAGGTGGTCGAGGCCGATCTCGTCATCCACCTGCGCGATATTTCGGACCCCGACACGGCCGCCCAGGCCGAGGATGTCGAGCGCATCCTCGCCGATCTCGGCGTCGATGCCGGCGACACCAAGCGTGTCATCGAAGTGTGGAACAAGATCGACCGGCTCGATGAAGGCAACCGGGCGCGATTGCTCGCCGACGGCATCGACGGCAACAAGGCGCCGCCGATTGCCATATCGGCCGCCACCGGCGAGGGCATCGATGTGCTGAAGGCGATCATCGAGACAAGAGTGTCTGGCGAACTGGAAACGCTGACCGTCACGCTCAAGCCTGAGCAGCTCGGGCTCGTCGATTGGCTCTACCGCAATGGCGACGTCGTCTCGCGCACCGACAATGAAGACGGCGGCGTGACCGTCGCGCTCAAGGCGACGCAAAGCGCACATGAAGAGATAGAAAGCAGATTGCGCCGTAAAAACAACGGGTAATCGCTGTTACTTCGCGCTCTTGGCTTGCTGCCAAAGCGCCTCCATCTCGTCGAGCGTCGCCTTTTCCAGGGTGTTTCCGGACGCTTCCAGGGCGTGCTCGACATAGTGGAACCGCGACCGGAATTTCTCGTTGGTGCCGCTGAGCGCCGCTTCGGAATCGACCTTGAGATGACGCCCGAGATTGACGACGGCAAACAGCATGTCGCCGAACTCGTCCTTGATCGAAGCCGTATCGCCCTTGGCAAGGGCTTGGCGCAACTCGCCGATCTCTTCCTCGATCTTGTCGAGGATCGGCGTGGCCTCGCTCCAGTCGAAGCCGACGCGGGCCGCTTTTTCCTGTAGCTTGAGCGCTCGGGTCAAAGCGGGCAGGGCGACCGGTACACTGTCCAGAAAACCCTTGCCATGATCCTCAGGATCGTGCCCGCGGGCGAGGCGGGCGTTTCGCTTTTCCGCCTTTTCCTCGGCCTTGATCTTCTCCCACATGCCCTTGGCCATGCCGGCGCTGCGCGCCTTGTCGTCGCCGAAGACATGCGGATGGCGGCGGATCATTTTTGTGGTGATGGCCTGGACCACGTCGCCAAAGGCGAATTCACCGGCCTCCTCGGCCATCTGCGCATGGTAGACGACCTGCAGCAGCAGATCGCCGAGCTCGTCGCGTAGATCGCCCAGGTCGCCGCGCGCGATCGCATCCGCCACCTCGTAGGCTTCTTCGATCGTGTAGGGCGCGATGGTCGAGAAATCCTGCTCGATATCCCACGGGCAGCCGGTTTCCGGCGCCCGCAGCGCCGCCATGATTTCGATCAGCCGGGAAATGTCTTTCGAGGGTTTCATCTGTCGAATGCTATCGTGCACCGATCACTCGGCAAATGCTGTCAGCCGGCAAGGGCGCATTGTCCACAGTTGCGGGCCATGATCCGAAAAGTGGAAGCAGGTTTTCGGAAAAGATCATAGTCAAGCAAAGTGCTCAGTCGAGCACGGAGACGATCGCCTTGGCGAGCGCGTCCATCCCGTCCTCCGGCAGGCCAGCGACGTTGATGCGGCTGTCGCCGACCATATAGACGCCGTGCTCGTCGCGCAGCCGCTCGACCTGCGCTTCGGACAGGCCAAGCCGGGAAAACATGCCGCGATGGCTGGCGACGAAATCGAAGCGATCGGAATTGGACTGCCGCCGCAGCGCTTCGGCGAGCTGGACACGAAGCCGCAGCATACGCAGGCGCATCTCCTCGAGCTCAGCTTCCCAGTCGGCGCGCAGCGTGGCGTCTTCAAGCACGATGCGCACCGCGGCCGCGCCGTGGTCAGGCGGCATCGAGTACATGGCGCGGGCGGCCGACAGCATCTGGCTCATCGCCACATCCGCCTGCGTGCTGTCTTTGGCCAGGATCATCGCCGCGCCGACACGGTCACGATACACGGCAAAGTTCTTCGAGCAGCTCGAGGCAACGACCATTTCCGGGACTTTCGCCGCCAGCAGGCGCAAGCCAACGGCGTCAGCGTCGAGGCCTTCGCCAAAGCCCTGATAGGCAATGTCGACAAAAGGCAGCAGGCCGCGCTCGACGACGAGGTCGGCTATTTCAGCCCACTGCGCGGTGTCCAGATTGGCGCCTGTCGGATTGTGGCAGCAACCATGCAGCAGCACCACGTCGCCGCTCTTGGCGGTCGCCAGCGCACTTATCATGTCGGCGAAGCGAACAGCACCTGAGGCGGTGTCGAAATAGGGATATTCGCGTATCTGCAGGCCGGCGGCTCGCATCACCGGCATGTGGTTCGGCCAGGTCGGGTCCGACAGCCAGATCGTCGCGTCCGATCGCGTCCTCTTGAGCAGCTCAGCCACCAGTCGCAGCGCGCCCGAGCCGCCGGGCGCCTGCGCCGCACGGATGCGCGTCAGCTCGGCCCCAGGGCCAAAGACCAGCTTCGCCATCGCCGTGTTGAAGCCGGTATCTCCGGCAAGGCCGAGATAGGTCTTGGTATCCTGGCCCTGCAGCAGTCGCTTTTCGGCTTCGCGCACGGCGCGCATCACCGGCGTCTTGCCATCGCGATCCTTGTAGACGCCAACGCCGAGGTCGACCTTGCCGGGGCGGGGATCGGCGCGAAACAGGCCGATCAAGGCGAGGATCTTGTCGGCTGGGGCAGGCTGGAGGTCTTCAAACATCGGCGCGGTTCCGTTGGCGGCGGAGTGATACGCAAATCGGCCGTGCTGCGCCAGCGGTTTCATTTGCACCAAGCTGAAAACCGCCAAACCGGAAGACAAGCCTCGATTGGCACGGCTCATCGTACTCGTCATTTCCACGACACGGCGAGGAGGACGCAGCAGGCAAATGTGGCTTTCCGCATGTCAGTTGGTCGACGCCGTTCCATGACGCCAGCTTGAGGGCGGCCGACGGCAAGGCGGCGACAGGTTGCTGTTTCTTGCCGCCCCAACCGATCCGCGGCAACCATTCGAGGTAATAGGCGAAGCCGAATTGCAGCGCGATGCCTGTCGAGATCAGGATTGCGTCGTAGAGGAGCCCGCCTGGGCTGACGACCTTCATGACCTGCGCGATCATGGCGAAGATCGTTCCGGCGATGAAGACCGGCAGCGAATGCTTACCGAGAACCGCGAGCGGGTGTCCGGGCCTGGTCCTCGCCAGGTTGGAAAGCGCCGGGATTGCCACGATGAGATAGGCGATCGCCAAAATGTGCATGAGGCGCGACAGCGACAGGAACGTCTTGTCGAAGCCGGTCAGCACGGTAGGCAGGCCGGAGGCCGTCTCGATGCCCCACAGCGGCAGCCGCACCCAAATCAGCGCACCGACCAGATACCCGACAGCCGCGCTCGCCATCATCCAGTTGAAGCGGATTTCGCCGCCGCGCTTGACATGCAGCATGCCGGCGATCCCGATGACGAAAAGAAACTGCCAGGAGAGCGGGTTCAGGAACCAGAAGCCGTCGCCGGGAAAATTCGAAGGCGCGATCTGGAAAATTCCGACGATGAGCCAGAGGAGAGCGGACGCAGCAAGCATAAGGCGCAGGCTGAAAGTGCCGATCCACAAGAAAAGCGGCATCATCAGAAGTACGACGGCATACATGGAAAGAATGTTGTTATAGCCGATCTGATGCCCGAGCGCCGCGATGCCGAGCAGCGCTTCCGGCGTGTCCTCGATGATCATCTGGATATTGATCAGCTTCAAAAGGTCGGGCCGCGAAAAATGCAATGCAGCCGCCGAGAAGATCGCCAGCGTCGCGACAGTGGTCATGACGTGGGTGACATAGAGGACACCGGCACGCCGCCAGGCCTTCAGGGTGATGAGCAACCGGTTCCCCGGCTGGAACTTCAGTCCGTAGGCGAGCCCAACGGCAATCCCTGAAATCAGCACGAAGGCTTCGGCCGAATCGGAAAAGCCGAAATTCTTATGCGTGAAATACTCGAAGATCGTCCCCGGCACATGGTTGACGAAGATCGTCAGTAGCGCTAGCGCGCGGAAGACATCGATGCGGGTATCCCGCTGGGTTGGCACATTGCTTGTCATGTCGGGTCGATAATTCGTTGAACAAAGCGGGCCCAAAGGGCCGTCGGCGAAGCGAAGATTCGGCGGTGAATGTTTCCTGCCTATAACTCGCACGTGCCCCGAGAAAGATGACACCTTCGCGATTTTCCGCGTCACAAATTAATTCAGGGATAAACATCGAAATCCCCGGTGCGCTAAAACCGCGCTCCGAATTGTGGCGGCTGAGGGGAGGACTGCTCGTTCGCGGACAAACAAGCCGTACGCGCGATGGTGGCGTTGTACCGGTGATGCCTGACCTTCCCGGATCGCAAAAAACTCAAAGAGCGGGATTAAAACCTGCCATGCTCCGTAAACAGGACGTGAGAGGGTCGATGCCACGCTTCGATATCATAGGACAGCTTGGTTCCCTGCGGCGCTACGCGCGTTCGCTGGCGCGCGACAGCGCAGAAGCAGAGGATCTGGTGCATGACGCGCTGGTGCGTGCCTATGAGCGGCGCGGCACCTTTCGATCCGGCGGTAACCTGCGCGCATGGCTGCTGTCGATCGTCCACAACGCTTTCATTGACGGCTTGCGGTCCCGCAAATCCGAAGCGGTGCGCGTCGAGCAGGCCGGATATCTTGCCGACGCCAGCATGCAGGCTCCCCAGGAGCATTCCGTCCGCCTGGCACAGGTGCGCGAAGCTTTTTTCAAATTGCCGGATGAGCAGCGTTCGGCGCTGCATCTCGTCGCAATCGAGGGACTTACCTACACCCAGGCGGCCGAGGCCAGCGGCGTACCGCTGGGAACGCTGATGTCGCGCATCGGCAGGGCGCGCGCAGCGCTCCGCGAGATGGAGGACAAATTGCCGGCACATGCGAAAAGCCACCTCAAGATCGTGGGAGGCCCGTGATGTCCATGATGAGCGAACTGCGCAACCCGGTGACCGATGCCGACCTCGACGCCTATGTCGACGACCAGCTGGACGTTGCCCGCCGCATCGAGGTCGAGGCGTTTCTTTCCGCCCGTCCGGAGGCGGCCGCTCGCGTGATGTCCGACCTCAGGACGCGCGACGAACTGCGCGTGGCGCTTGCCGGATCCAAGGGCATGGCGCGGCCGGCAACGGCCGATGCGGCACGGCGGCTGGAGCGGGGACTGGCCCGGGGGGGCGCCTTACGCACGGCGCAGCGGGCTGCGGCGGTCGCAGTACTGGTGGCTGCGGGCTGGTTGGCGAACGGGATCGTCGGGCCGATATCGGTGACGAAAGTCGTCGCCTCGACCCAGCCGCCTGTCTATCTGGAGGAAGCGATCCGGGCACACAGGACGACGATCATGCGCGAGGCCATGTCATCCCAGCCCGAAGCGCCGAACTACGATGCGGACGAAATCCGCGCCGCCACGGCGATCGTCATGCCGTCGCTGCCGAAGGACTGGAAGGTGCGTGACGTGCAGATCTATCCGTCGCAGTTCGGCCCGAGCGTCGAGATGGCTGTCGAAACAGGGGACCTGGGGCTGGTCTCACTGTTCGCGATCAGGCCCGGAACGTTCGACGTGGTCCAGCCGACCGTCGCCCCCTCGGGCGAAATTTCCTCGGCCTATTTCCAGATCGGCGAAGTTGCTTACGCAGTCGTCGCCCGAAGCGGTGTCCGCGATCTCGATCGCACCGCAGAAACGCTCGCCAACACGCTTTACTGACCCTCACAAAGGAGAACCGGCATGAACACCCCCAATCTAGGATACCGCACCGGCGTCGGAGTCCAAACCGGCGCCGTCTACGACGAGGGCCTGCGCCAGCACATGCTGCGCGTCTACAATTATATGGGCGTTGGCCTCGTCGTTACCGGCGTGATCGCCTTCGTGGTGGCTTCCACGCCAGCCCTCTACGTGCCGATCTTTTCCAGCCCGTTGAAGTGGGTGGTGATGCTGGCACCGCTCGCCTTCGTGCTGCTGTTCTCGTTCCGGATACAAACGATGTCCGCGGCCGGCGCTCAGGCGATGTTCTGGGCATTCTGTGCGGTCATGGGCCTGTCGCTGGCTTCCGTGTTCCTGGTGTTCACCGGGACCAGCATCGCGCGCACCTTCTTCATCGCCGCCACCATGTTCGGCGCAACCAGCCTTTACGGCTACACGACCAAACGCGACCTGACCCAGTTCTCGTCCTTCCTGATCATGGGTCTGATCGGCGTGGTGATCGCCAGCATCGTCAATATCTTCCTCGGCTCGACTGCGCTCCAGTTCGCCATCTCGGTGATCGGCATCGCCGTGTTCATTGGTCTCACCGCCTGGGATACCCAGACGATCAAGGAGCAGTTTGCGGAAAACTTCGGTGCGGAATCGCAGCAGAAGCTCGCCGTGTTCGGTGCATTCTCGCTCTATCTGAACTTCATCAACATCTTCCAGCTGCTGCTGAACTTCACCGGCGAGCGCGAATAGCCGCGTCAAATCAATGCATGTCGCGGCAGCGTTTTTGGGGACGCGACATGCATAAACAGAAACTTGAAGCGCGTCGCGAAAATCTCTTGGAACGCGGCGCGCCTGGATGTCGGAGTGCTTCCCATGGACAGGAACGACCAGCAGGCGATCGGCAACCTTTTCGAGAAACTTGCGAACGTCGAGCGGCAGACGCCGCCGCGCGATGCCGAAGCGGAACGCTTCATCAACGATCAGATTGCCCGGCAGCCCGGCGCGCCATACGACATGGCGCAGACGATCGTTGTGCAGGAACAGGCGCTGAACGCGGCGCAGTCCCGCATCGAAGAACTGGAGCAACAGGCACAGCAGTCTGCCGGCGGCGGATTGCTTGGCGGCCTCTTTGGCAGCCGCGGCGCCAGGCGCGCGGGTTCTGTCCCGCGGGTCGGGCGCACCGCTGCCACCGCGCCGCAGGAGCCGCTTTCGGGCGATGATCGGCAGAGGGCAGGCGGTCTCCTCGCCGGAGCCCGCCAGGCATGTTTGGCGGAAGCGAAGCGCAGGCAGCCGAACAGGTCGACCGTTAGCAGCCGGATCCAAGGCGTACTCGACGTTGATCAGCTTGGCATTTGCCAGTTCATGGTCACAAGGCAGGGCTCGGTCCAGCATATGCACTGCTTGCTAGGCGGCGAGCCGGGCGGTCATCAGCCGCGACTGCATCTGGCCACCTATCCGGAAGTCGCATAAGATAGATTATGGAACTGAGATGCGGTTTTGATTGCATGCATTCGGCCCAACCGCAGCTCCTTGTTCCTTGGAACTAAGCGGAATTGCGGTTGATAGCGTAGCGTCTCCTGGGACGCACACAGGCTCCTACGCCGCTTGCGGCACGCAGGCTTCGCAGATCGCCGCGATGTGCCGGTGGTCAGTGCCGCAGCAGCCGCCCAGGATGCGCATCGTCGGAAACGAGGCTGTCAGCCTGCTGTAGCGCCGCCCGAGATCGTCCGGGTCGCCCGCGTCGAGCGTCTCCGATTCGTCCAGTTCGGCATGGCTTTTGGCCGAAGCATTCGCCTTCACGCCATAGACGCGATCGAGCCAGCGCTCGCGCTTGTTCAGCGCCTGCATGAAATGCGTTGGATGGGCGCAGTTGATCATATAGTAGGCCGGCGCACCGTCTGTCGCGTCGTCGACCCTGTCGATCGCCTCGCCGAGCGCCATGCCGGTCACCAGCTTGCCGTCCGTTTCCACCGTGAACGAGATCATGCACGGCATGGCATGCGCCTTGGCCGCCCGCGCCACGCCGATTGCCTCGTGGAAATTGGTGAGCGTATAGGCCGCAACCATGTCGGCCTCGGTCCGCGCGAAACTCTCGATCTGCGGCGCGTGATAGGCTTCCGCCTCGTTGGCGTCCATCTTGCCGGCTTTGTAGCCGTCGCCGCGCGGCCCGATCGCGCCGCTGACGACGCACGGCGTTTCGGCGGTCTCGAACTCATTGCGCAGGTCGAGAAGAAGCTCGATCGAGCTCTCGTTGACGGCCCGCAACGCTTTCGGCCCGTAGCCGAGCAAGGTTCCCCAATCGGGGTTGGCTCGCCACGTCGGCGTGTCGAGGATGAAGCCGGTCCCGCTTCTGCGCGCAATGGTCAGATAACGGACGTAATATTCCCTCAGCTTCTGCCGGCCTTCAGGCGTTGCCATCAGCGTGAATGAAGCAAAGTGCGGAAGGTCGAGGCCTTCGTGAAAGATGAAAGTCGTTTCCATGCCGCCATCGCTCAGGAATGTTCTGTTGGCGAGTTGCGGCAGATTCTGGCGGTACTTGGCCATGTTTGTCTCCAGTGGTAAGATGACACCGTGCTGCCCCTGGTGGCGGCCGGTTCGGAATAGCCAAGTTTTAGCAGCGCGTGCCGCCGGTGCGATAGAAGGCTTGTGGTCCGGTACTCCACCTGAAGCGGGAACCGCAGTAATTACAGACGGATAGCCGCGCCGGGCCGGTCGTATTGCTATCGGTGCCGATGCTGGTGGGTGTGAAAACCATACCGCCGGTACAGTGGATTTGAGGGCATTCGGTCATGCGCAAGGGTGCGGAAACGCGCGAACGCATTCTGGAGATCGCCGAGGCCTCGGTGCTCGCCAAGGGGTTCGGCGCGACTTCCATCGAGGAGGTGATTGCCGAAGCCGGCATCACCAAGAGCGGCTTCTTCTATCATTTCAAGGACAAGAACGAACTCGCCCGCGCCTTGATGCTGCGCTACGTCGAGGAGAACGACCGCATCTTCGATGATGTGTTTCACCGCGGCCGGCAATTGTCCGATGATCCGTTGCAGTCGTTCCTGATCACGCTCAAGCTGCTTGCCGAGTTGATGGGTGATCTGCCGAACGGCCACCCCGGCTGCCTGATCGCGACGTTCACCTATCAGGAGCGCCTCTTCGACCGCACCGTTCGCGACATCGCCGCCGCCGCCGTACGCTCCTGGAACGGGCGGTTTCGCGATGCGCTGAACGAGATCGCGGCCGTTTATCCTGCCCGCAAAGGCATGGACCTCGAAGACGTGGCCATCATGTTCTCCTGTGTGATCGATGGCGGCATCATCATGTCGCGGGGGCTCGGCGACCCGCGTGTCCTCGAACGCCAGATCCTCGCCTTCCGCAACGTCGTAAAGATGTTGTTCGCGCCGGCGGCGCCTGACGTCATGCTGCCGCCCACCGCCATCGCCGCCGAATAGGAGTGCGCCGGGCGGCGCTCGCTGCAGCCCCGAGGCTGCGATATCAGGCGCGATCGATTCAGACTGCCAGCGTCGCTACGACAGCCTGCGCTGCCCTGACCATTGCGTGTGGCTCGGCGGCGAACACCGCGTCGTGCGCGCCGGCCGCTGCCCAAACGCGATCGAAACCGAGCAGCGTTTCGTCGGCGAACGCCGGGATTGCAATCAGATGGCCGATCGGGGCTACGCCGCCGATTGCAAAGCCGGTCTCGTCGCGGATCTGCCGCGGGTCGGCGCGCTTCAGCGGCTCGCCGGTCAGTGCGGCAGCCCTGGCCAGATCGAGCTGATTGGAGCCGGAAACCAGGAAGAGAAACAGCTTTCCGCTGGTTTCCCCCTGGAACACCAAGGATTTGACGATCTGGGCGACTGTGCAGTCGCATTGCGCGGCGGCTTCCTCGGCGGTGCGTGTCGAGGCACCCATGCGCGTGATTTCGATCTCGAGGCCGGCATCGGCCGCTGCCCTGGTCACACGATCAATGCTTCCAGCCATGAAGAACCGAACCTATCATGCAGATTCATAAGGGATTTCGATCGTCATGCCGTCATAGGCCGGCTCGACATCGACCGGCGTCTCGGCCATCACCGCAGCGTAGTCGAGCGGCACATGCATGTGCGTCAGAACGGCCTTTTTCGGCGTCAGTTTTTCGATCCAGCCGAGTGCTTGGCCGAGCGACAGATGGCTCGGATGTGTCCTGTACTGCAGCGCGTCGATGACCAGCACGTCCAGGTCGCGCAGCCGTTCGGCGGTGGCGTCGGGGAAATCACTGACATCGGGGCAATAGGCGAGCCCGCCGATGCGAAAACCAAGCGATATGATATCGCCATGGATCTGCGGCAGCGGCTCGAGGGCGAGGGTACCCCCCTCGCCTTCGATCACCACCGGCCTGGCGTGGTCGATGATATGAGGCTCTACGATAGGCGGATAGGAACTACCTTGCGGTGTTTCAAAACAGTAGGCGAACGCCTGCCGCAACCGCAGCATGGTGGGCTGGTCGGCGTGGATATCGATGCGATGACGCTGCTCGAGCACGAAGCCGCGCAAATCGTCAATACCGTGGATATGGTCGGCATGCGGATGCGTATAGACGACCGCATCGATGCGCCTGACCGATGCCAGCAGCATCTGCGCGCGAAAATCCGGTCCGGTATCGATGACGACTGTGGTCCTGTCGCCGTTTGCCGCGATCCGCTCGATGAGCGCTGCGTTGCGCATGCGCCGGTTCCTCGGATTGGCCGGATCGCAATTGCCCCAGTCGCCGGTGATGCGCGGCGTGCCCGGCGATGAGCCGCAGCCGAGTATGGTGAGGCGCAGCCGGTCGCTCATGCGTCAGGCGCTCACCGCGGTCGGGCGCGGCATCTTGCTGAACAGCCGGAAGAAATTGTCGGTGGTGACGGCGGCGATTTCGGCCTCGCTGACGCCGATCGTTTCGGCCAGCACCTTGGCCGTATGCGCGACATAGGCAGGCTCGTTGCGCTTGCCGCGAAACGGTATCGGCGCGAGGTAGGGCGCGTCGGTTTCGACCAGCAGGCGGTCGTGTGGCACATCGGCGGCGATGGCGCGCAGCTCGGTCGAATTCTTGAAAGTCACGATGCCGGAAAAGGAAACAAAGCCGCCGAGCCCCACCCCGACTTCGGCCAACCTGCGCCCGGACGAAAAACAGTGCAGGACGAAGGGGAAGGCGCCCTTCCCTGTTTCGTCCTCGAGGATATCAGCCATGTCGCTGTCGGCGTCGCGCGCATGGATGACCAGAGGCAGGCCCGTCTCGCGCGCTGCGGCGATGTGCGTGCGAAAGCCCTGCGCCTGCGCATCGCGCGGCGCATGATCGTAGAAATAGTCGAGCCCGGCCTCGCCGATCGCCACCACTTTGGGATGAGCGGACAGCCGGACAAGCGCCTCGACAGTCACGTCCAGCTCCTCGGCAGCGTTGTGCGGATGGGTGCCGACCGAGCAGTAAACCTCGTCGAAAGACTCAGCGATCTCAAGCACTTGCTGGAACCGCTTCACACGCGTCGAGATCGTCACCATGCGGCCGATTCCGGCGGCTAAAGCGCGGGCGACGACGGCCGCCCGCTCCTCTGCGAAGTCCGGAAAGTCGAGATGGCAGTGACTGTCCACCAACATCAGATGTTCGCGTCCGGCTGCTCGACGTAACGCGGAAACACGCCCTCCGGCGCGGGCAAAGCAACCCCTGATACCAGCGCATGGTCCGCGTGGACATGTACGAAATCGCGGCTGTCCGCCGGTACGGCCAGCAGGTCGAGCAGCTTAGCGGCCGATCCCGGAATGAAGGGCTGGCACAGCAGCGCCACGCGTCGGACGACTTCCGCGGTCGTCCACAGCACCGTTTCCATGCGCGCCGGATCGGTCTTTCTGAGCGCCCAGGGTTCCTGCGAGGCGAAGTAGCGATCGGCCTCCGCCACGACGCCGAAGATCGCCGCCAGCGCTAGGTGGATGCCCTGCTCCGCCATCACCTTGCGTGCAGTAGCAAGCGCCTCCACCGCCTGGTCGAGGATCGCCCTGTCGACCTCCGCCAGATCGCTGCGTTTCGGCACTACGCCGCCGCAGTTCTTGGCGATCATCGACAGCGAGCGCTGCGCCAGATTGCCAAGGCCATTGGCGAGGTCGGCATTGGTGCGGTTGACGATGGCCTCGTGGCTATAGCTGCCGTCCTGGCCGAACGGCACCTCGCGCATGAAGAAATAGCGTACCTGATCGAGACCATAATGCTCGATCATCGCAAACGGATCGACGACATTGCCGACCGACTTCGACATCTTCTCGCCGCGGTTGAACAGAAAGCCATGCGCGAATACGCGCTTCGGCAGTTCGATCCCTGCCGACAGCAGGAAGGCCGGCCAGTAGACGGCATGGAAGCGGACGATGTCCTTGCCGATGACGTGGACGTTCGCCGGCCAGAAGGACCATCTGTCATCGGCCGCATCCGGATAACCGGCAGCCGTGATGTAGTTGGTCAGTGCATCGACCCAGACGTACATCACATGCTTGTCGTCGCCCGGCACCGGCACACCCCATTTGAACGTGGTGCGCGAGATCGACAGGTCCTTCAGCCCGGATTTGACGAAGCTGACGATTTCGTTGCGCCGCTCCGCCGGTCCGACAAATTCGGGGCTGCTCTCATAGAGCGCGAGCAGCCTGTCCTGATAGGCGGAAAGGCGGAAGAAATAGCTCTCTTCCTCGGTCCACTCGACGGGCGAGCCGAGCGGTTCGCGACGTATGCCGTCGTCGCCGACCTTGGTTTCGGCCTCGTCGAAATAGGCTTCCTGCCGCACCGAATACCAGCCGCTATAGCGGTCGAGGTAAATGTCGCCATTTTCCGCCATGCGCGTCCAGATCGCCTGGCACGCCTTGTAGTGGCGCTCCTCGGTGGTGCGGATGAAAACGTCGTTCGAACAGCCGGTCGCTTCAAGCATCGAGCGGAAGATCGCCGAATTGCGATCGGCAAGCGCTTTTGGCGTCAGGCCTTCGGCGTCCGCCGTCTGCTGCATCTTCAAACCGTGCTCGTCGGTTCCCGAGACGAAGAAGACGTCCTTGCCGTCGAGCCGCTGGAAGCGGGCCAGCGTGTCGCTGGCGATGACATTGTAGGCATGACCGATATGCGGCTTGCCGTTCGGATAGAAAATCGGCGTCGTGAGGTAGTATTTTTCGCGTGCCATGGATGAGCCGTCATGAATGTCTGAATGAAAGATGCCGGTGAGATATCGTATCGAAACGGCGATTGCCATCCCGATGGGCCGTCACATTCGCATTGCAGAATTCAGGCGGTCGATCATGGTCAAGGCGTGCTGCTTCTTGTCGAGATTGTAGGTGTCGGTCTCAGATATAGCGTTCAAAGCCTCGTGCCAAGTATCCGACAGCGTTTTGGCCCGCGCCAGATCGCCCGCCAGCGCGGCCTGGCTTGCACCGGTCGAGAGCAGGTCGAGCGCACGGCGATTGAAGATATCGAACTGGATGGCCCGGTCGCGCCCGGCGACCGCCTCCGCGAGGCGATAGGCGCCGGCAACATCGCTCTTTCCCGCTGTCGCCAGAGCGTCGAGCGTTTCGGCGATTTCCAGCCCGCCATACTGCGTCAACAGGATTGCGGTGCGCGCGCTGCCCCCTGCCCGCTTGGCCAGTGCTGCGCGCGCCGCGGGATCGTTCGGTGGCGGTGGTTCGACGCTCTCCAGAACCGTCATCAGGCTCTCGGCATCGAGCGGAGTCAGCCGCACCATCTGGCAGCGCGAGCGGATCGTCGGCAGAAGGCTGCCCGGTGCATGGACAATGAGGATGAACAGTGTGCGTGCCGGTGGTTCTTCAAGATTCTTCAACAAAGCGTTGGCGGCATTGGTATTCATGTCGTCGGCCGGATCGACGATCACCACCCGGTAGCTGCCGTCATGCGAGGTCAGCGACAGGAAGCGGCTGACCTTGCGGATCTCGTCGACGGTGACGACCGTCTTAAAACTCTTCGTCTTGTCGTTCGGCGGGCGGGTCAGATGCAGCACCGAGGGATGCGCGCCGGTGGCGATCTGGCGAAACAGCGATGACGCCGGATCGGGAACGGCAAGGACCTCCGGCGCCTGTTCGAACGCCGGATGCTTCAACAGATGATACGCCAGGTGAAAGGCGAGCGTCGCCTTGCCAATGCCGACCGGTCCGACAAAGATCAGCGCATGCGGCAGCTTCCCGGAGCGATAGGCGGTGGCGAGCATGTTCGCCGCCTGGCCATGCCCGACCAGACGCGGCGTCTCGGATGGCTCCGGGACGCCGTCCAGCGTGTCGTGCTGCTCTGGTGCGATCCGTTCGAAAATCATCCCGGCGCCTGCTTCCTGTGCGCCGGCGTCATCGTCTCCAGCGCCGCGAACACGGCGCCGGCGACGACATTCTCCACCGTGTCGGGGTCAGCGGACGCATCGACGACGATGCAGCGCTCGGGTTCTGCCGCAGCGATTGCCAGAAAGGCTTCGCGGCGGCGCTGGTGGATATCAAGCGTTTCCTTTTCGAAGCGGTCGGCGCCGGCATCGGCGCCCCGTCGTGCCGTAGCGCGCCGCAGTCCTTCGGCCGGGTCGATATCGAAGATCAGCGTCATGTCGGGCACCATGCCATTGATGGCGACCCTTTCCAGCGCGCCCATGAACGCCGGGTCGAGGCCGCCGGTGACGCCCTGGTAGACGCGCGAGGAGTCCATGAAGCGATCACAAAGCACGATCGAGCCGCGTTCGATCGCCGGCCGGATGACCTGCTCGACATGGTCGGAACGCGCGGCGGCGAAAAGCAGCGCCTCCATCCGGGGGCCGAATGGCTCGGCAGCCCCGGAAAGCAGAACATGCCGGACCGCCTCTGCGCCCGGCGAGCCACCCGGTTCACGCGTGACAAGGACATCGTATTTCTTGGCGCGCATCTTACTGGCCAGCCGCTCGATCTGCGTCGACTTGCCTGCCCCTTCTCCGCCTTCGAAGGTGATGAAGAATCCGCTCACCAAAGCCTTTTACCATGCTGCGGGACCGTAATAGTCCTGACTTGAGAAAAGGTCCACGCCACTGATGTTAACGCAGCCAGCCGACCGCCAGTTCCTTGGCGGCGTCGAGCGCGCGTTGCGGCAGCGTGCCGACGCCAACCGATTCGGCCGCGAAAAGCGGCGTCTCCTGGCTCAGCGTATCACCGATCCAGACCTGCAGCGCACCCACTGGTTGTCCCTCCTCCACGGGAGCTGCAACCGGCCCGTCATAGACGATCTTGGCGGTCAGCTTGTCGCGGTTGGCGATGGGCAGGAAGATGACCACGGGCGCTTTTGCCTTCAGCGCCACGCCGGATTTCGCACCGCCGAAAACCTGAGCCTCGCCGATCACCTCGTCCTTGGCGAAAATCTCGGTTTTCTCAAAGGAACGAAGGCCCCAGTCGAGCAGCTTTCGCGCTTCTTCGGCGCGCTCGCGGTCGCTTGCCAGGCCGCTCATCGCCGCAATGACCCGCCTGCCACCATGGCTGACCGAGCCGACGATGCCAAAGCCGGATGCATCGCTCCTGCCGATCGCCAGGCCGTCGGCGCCGATATCCATCGCCAGCAGCGGGTTGCGGTTCCTCTGGGTGATCTTGTTCCAGGTGAAATCCTTCTGGCCGTAGTAGCGATAGAGGTCCGGGTACTCGCGCCAGATATGCAGGGCCAGAAGCGCAAGTTCTCGAACCGTCGTCTGCTGGCCGTCGGCCGGCAGACCGGTTGCATTGACGAATGTCGATTTTTCGAGGCCAATCTGCCTTGCGCGCTCGGTCATCTCAGTCGCGAAATTCGCCTCCGATCCCGCAAAACCTTCGGCGATGATGATGCAGCCGTCATTGGCGGCCTGAACCGTCACGCCCTGGATCAGGTCTTCAAGCCGGATCGTTGACTTCAGCTTGGCAAACATTGTCGACGTCCCGGATGGCGCGCCGCCGGTGCGCCATGCGTTCTCACTCACCACGAATGTGTCGTCGAGCGTCACGCGCCCCGATTTGATGGCGTTGAACACCACCTCCATCGTCACCAGCTTGGCCAGCGACGCCGGCTGAATCGGCCTGTCGGCATCCTTGGAAAACAGCACCGTTCCGGTTTCGGCATCGATCATGAAGGCCTGCGCGGCCTTGGTCTCGAAAAGCTGCGCCGCGGCCGGAGCCAGCGAAAGCAGCAGGAGGCCAAAACCCAAAAGCCCGGCGAGAGGCGCGGCGAAGCGAGATTTCATGGGAGGTTCGACCTGTCAGCCGGTATTTCTGGGCAAGCTCTACAAGCTATCAGGCTTTGTCCCGGCCGATCAACCGCGCGATGGACAACAGGGCAAAACTTCAGGTTTTGCCGGTCAGTTCCGAACCACGAGCGCGTCCGGTGCGCCATGCGACCATGCCGCCTGCAGCATCTCGTCCAGGCTGCCATGGCCGTCCGGATAGAGGTTGACCGAATACCAGTCCTTGCCCTCGAATTCGGAGCGCTGGATTTCGGTCTTGCCGAAGCTGGAAAGCCGGGCTGCCACACGCTGCGCCTCGGCGGCATCCTCGAACGAGCCAGCCGCGATATAGTCCGTGGGCGAAGCGGCCGGAGGAGCTTGCCGCTTCCACGATCGAAGGATTTCGGCAGGCGACATGCCGGCGCCATCCAGCGCGGCAAAGACATTGGAGGCGCGCTGCACGCGTTCGTCCGCGTAAGACAGCGCCGCTACGCCGAACGGCGATTGCGCCGGCAGATTGATCTGCGGGCGTTCCGGCACGATCGGCCCGAAATCGGGCAGCGTCACATTGCCGGAGGCCGGCGCCTGCGCGGCAATGACAGGCTGCGCCGATGCGGAATTCGTCAACTGGCCGGGAAATGGAGCGGCGGCGACCAACGCCGTACTCGGCGATGGTCCATCCATGGCGATCATGACACCGGTGGGCAAGCCGTCCGACGGATCCGGCACTCTGTTGCCTGGATTATAGGAGGCCATCAGGTACCGATCGTCATTGCCGTCAAGCGGCGCCCGGCCGACATATTCGACCTTCACCTTGGCCGTGCCGATATTGGCATAGTCGAGCATTTCGGCGGCGCGCTTCGACACATCGATGATGCGGCCGTCATGGTAAGGGCCGCGATCGTTGACGCGCACGATGACCGAGCTGCCGGTCTTCAGATTGGTGACGCGCGCATAGCTCGGCAGCGGCATTGTCGGATGCGCGCCGGTCAGATGTGTCATGTCGTAGACTTCGCCGTTAGCGGTCAGCCTGCCGTGGAAGGCTTCGCCATACCAGGAGGCGAGACCCATCTTGGCATAGCGCTTGTCTTCCTTCGGATAATACCACTTGCCGCGCACCTGATAGGGCTTGCCGAGCTGGTCGCGTCCGCCGCCACGCTGCAGGCCCGACATCTTGAAGGTGACGCGCGGGCTGGCCTTCACGCCGTATTCGGATTCGGAAAAATATTCCTTGGAGCGGGGTTTCTTGTTGACCATCGCCTTTGGCTGTGGCGGCGCGGCGCAAGCCGCCAGCAAGGCAGCCGACAGGGCAAACAACGCGAAAGCGGAAGCGCGACGAAGACGCGGGCGCGCCGTGCTTTGCATTTTTTGGTTGTCCCCTCTCAACAAAGGCACCGCAACTTGACCGTCGGCAGGCCAAAACCCACTCGACAAATGCCAGCGCCACCTTGATTCGCAATCCCTTGTGCACAGGAATTGTTTATCACCGTATTAACCGATTGTGGTCGGAACCGGGCGAGATTGTGGCGCAAACCGTCCCGGCGATTGTTGTGAAAAACCACCGCTTTTCAATCTTCGGCGCAGCGATGTTCGACGTGGTTCAGTTCCGCCGTCAAACGCCCATGGCAGGAACAGGCAACGGCTGGTTGACAGGACTTCGTCGGGCGCACTAGAGCAATGAAGCGCCAACGATCTCCGGGTGGCGCAGCAGTGCCGACAGGTATGAGTTGAGATCAGGACGAGCATCCAAGTGATTGAAAAATCACGATGGAGGGATGGCCGAGCGGTTTAAGGCACCGGTCTTGAAAACCGGCGTGGGTGCAAGCCCACCGTGGGTTCGAATCCCACTCCCTCCGCCAGATATTAAGCTATGTGTCTGATTTAAGTTACCTTTTCCATTTTTATCAAGGCTAGTTCCTAACTCCGTTCCTAACGTCCACAAACGATGAAGGCCCAAATCAACGCCGCTAACAACCGTGCTTGGCCTTTGATGGTCCGCATTGTCGCAATTTGCGCTGCACCGCCACTGATCATTCGGCCCTCTGAATGACCGCCTGTCTTTTGCGGGAGAGCTTGAAAGCGCCGCCGACCGATCGCAGCTATGTCGCGGGGCGGAACTGCAGATCATCCTGCGCCGCACGCATTGATGCTCAGAAACGTTGCCGGCGTGCCGCTGGAGCCCGCGACGGAGGACGCTCTAAACTCCATCGCGGCCGAAATGAAAATTGGCCGGTCGGACCTCATTCAGATCGTGCCGCGCGAGTGGCTGGAAACCAACGCCTATCTGCCAGTCCGAACGATTGATGAGGAAAGCGAGACGGCAGCGCGTAGGCTGGGACGCGACCTCTATGCAGAAGACCCGCCGCTACATTTGCGAAGCGACGGGCCTCCGCCCCGTTTCCCCCATACCTGACCAAGCAACTGCCGTGCCAGACTTATTGACCCATTGCGGGGCACCTTATGGCTTCTGCGCAGCGGAATTACCGACACGTACTTCGTTCGCATGTTTCGATTGCATTAGCTTTAATTCACGTATTCACCAGCCACGTGAGCACGCCCCCCGAAGGCTCGCTGGTCAGGCCCAGCGGCCTCCCCCCGCAACAAAGCCGCTGGGCCGCCCCCGCTCCGCTAGTCTAGACTAGAACTTCCCTTTGAACCGATCTCCATCCATGGGGCTGGGCAGCTACATCATAGGCGAATGAATCCTATAAGCGGTAGATGATCGGAGGCGACCCGCGAAAGCGGCGTGTCATGGGCTTCGACGGTTGAGATCATTC
>NZ_JBVVPW010000031.1:0-89770 GCF_055811385.1 Mesorhizobium sp. WSM4849 | reverse complement strand
GCGCCCATTTGCCAGCCCCGTCTTTCCGGCCCTGATCGCAACCGCCGTCAGCGAAATCGACGTTCTTCACAGCCGACGCTTTAAGCCAGGGCAAGTAAGCGCATCGGACCTCGAAGCCTCGCTGGGTGCCAATGACGGCACTAGGAAACGGGGACGGCACCTAGGAAACGGGCCTTCTTGAGGTATGCCGGATGTGCAGGATCTCGATTGCATCGGCACGGGCGCGGTAGAAAACCTTGTAGGGATAGTGACCTATGAAGAGAACGCGAACGTCAGGAATGTCGGTCGCGTGGCCACTCTCCGGAAATTCGGCAAGTCGCAAAATCCCAGCCTGGATCCGGGAAATGACTGAATAGGCGCCCTGAGGTGACCGCTCTTCGAGGTAATTGAAAATCGCTTCCCGTTCGGCAAAGGCTTGCCGCGTGAATCGGACCTTCATAGCCTGCGGCGAATGTCGGCAGCGCGAACCGTATCCTCATCTACGAAAGTGCCGTGATCGGCCTCTGCGAGTCCTGCTGTCACGGCGCGCCGCTCTGTTTCCGACGTGGCATACAGACCCGTTCGGCGCGCCTCGATGACGCGGGCATAGTCGGCCAGCTCCTCCTGGTCCTCGCGAGGCCAAGCTGCCGCGTGCTTTACCAGATTCTCGAGTGTCTTGGTGATCATGGGGGCAATATAGCACACGGCTGCTTGTCGTGAACCTTGAACCGAAAAATGGCACACTGAGGGAAGGGAGTCACCAGATACTGCCTTCCTAAACGGGAAGTCGATAGCGGCCCCGAACTAATGCGCCTCTTCCCAATTGTCGGCGGCGCGGGCGTCGACGTGCAGCGGCACCGACATCGACACCGCTGGCATCGCGGCGTTCTCCATCACATGGCGCACGACGGGGATCGTCGCCTCGACCTCCGCATCGGCCGTCTCGAAGACCAGTTCGTCATGCACTTGCAGCAGCATGCGGGCGGAAAGCTTCGCTTTTTCCAGCGCATCGTCCATGCGTATCATGGCACGGCGGATGATGTCGGCCGCGGTGCCCTGCAGCCGGGCATTGATCGAGGCGCGCTCGTTGAAGGCACGGACTGAAGGGTTCGACGACCGTATCTCCGGATAGTGGATGCGGCGGCCGAAGATCGTTTCGACATAGCCGTATTCGCGGGCATAGGCCTTGGTCGCGTCGATATAGTCGCGGATGCCCGGGAAGCGTTCGAAATATTTCTTGATATAGGCGCCGGCCTCTTCGCGCGGGATCGACAGTTGATTGGCCAGGCCAAAGGCGGAAATGCCGTAGATGATGCCAAAATTGATCGCCTTGGCGCGGCGGCGTATCTCCGAGGGCATGCCTTCGACCGGCACGTTGAACATCTCCGACGCAGTGATGGCGTGGATGTCAGCGCCGTCGGCAAACGCCTGCTTGAGCTGCGGGATCTCAGCGACATGGGCGAGCACGCGTAGCTCGATCTGGCTGTAGTCGGCGGAAACCAGCTTGTTGCCCTTGTCGGCGATGAAGGCCGTCCTGATCTTCCGCCCCTCGATGGTGCGTACCGGAATGTTCTGCAGGTTGGGATCGGAGGACGACAGCCGTCCCGTCGTCGTCGCGGCAAGGGCATAGGAGGTGTGGACGCGCTTCGTATCGGGATGGACGAAACCGGGCAGTGCATCCGTATAGGTCGATTTCAATTTGGTCAGCTGGCGCCAGTCGACGATCTTGCGCGGCAGTTCGTGGCCTTCTGCGGCGAGGTCTTCCAGGAGCTGCGCCGAGGTCGACCACTGGCCGGTCTTGGTTTTGGAGCCGCCGGGCAGGCCCATCCTGCCGAACAAGATGTCGCCGAGCTGTTTTGGCGAGCCGATATTGATGCGCTCGCCGACGAGCTGATAGATTTCGTCCTCCAGCCGCGCGGCGCCCTGTGCCAGTTCGCCGGAAAGCCGCGACAGGATCTGCCGGTCGACGGAGATGCCGCGCTGCTCCATCCTTGCCAGAACCGGCACCAGCGGCCGTTCCAGCCGCTCGTAGACCGCGACCAGGCCCTTGGCGGCAAGCCGTGGCTTCAGCACCCGCCAGAGCCTGAGCGTCACATCGGCGTGCTCCGCGGCATAGGCTGTGGCCTTGTCGATATCGACCTGGTCGAAGCCGACGAAGTTTCTTCCAGAGCCAGCGAGCTCCTTGAGGGCAATGGTCGAGTGGCCGAGCCATTTTTCCGACAGAGCCGCCATGCTGTGGCCGCCGGACGTGCCTGCGTCGAGCACGTAGGAAATCAGCATGGTGTCGTCGAAGGGGGCGACATCGATGCCGTGGCGGCTCATGACGACGAGGTCGTATTTCAGCTCCTGAACGATCTTGAGAACCGACTTGTCCTCCAGCAACGGCTTCAGAATGCCAAGCGCCTCACGGATCGGGATCTGGTTTTCGACCATTCCGCCGCCGAGCAGGTCGCCGTTGCCGCTTTTATGAGCGAGCGGCACATAGGCGGCGCGACCGGGCGCGGTGGCAATGGACAGGCCGATCAGCTCGGCCCGCATCGGATCGGCTGAATTGGTCTCGGTGTCGAAGGCGACGATGCCGGTCTCCATCGCCTCGGCCACCCATGCCTTCAGCACTGCTGTGTCGCGGATGCAGACGTAGGCGCTTGTGTCGATCTTGCTGGCAGTGGCGTCCTCGAAGCGGAGCGCCGAGAGAAGCGAAGGGGTGTCGCCTTCCTTGGGTTCCACCTTGACGGTGGCCGGCACCGCTTCCCCTGCCTCGTCTGTCACTGCGCCAGCCGCCCTTTCGGCGGCTACTGGCAAGCCAAACCCGACATCGGGACCATGCGCGGTATCGGCGCGTTCGATAATGACGGGAACGGGTTTGACATCAGCCGCTTCCGTTCCGGTCGCTTCCGCCACCCGGCGGGTCAGCGAGGAGAATTCCATCGTCTTGAGGAAGCCGATCAGCTTTGGTCCGTCGGGCGGATGCAATACGAAATCGTCGAGTCCGCTGATCCCCGGCACGTCGTTCTTCAGCGTCACCAGTTCACGCGAAATGCGCGCCTTGTCGGCGTTGGCAATGATCGATTCGCGCCGTTTGTCCTGCTTGATTTCGGCGGCCCGGGCGAGCAGCGTGTCGAGATCGCCGAACTGTTCCAGCAATTGCGCCGCGGTCTTCGGCCCGATGCCGGGCACGCCCGGCACATTGTCGACCGAATCGCCGGTCAGCGCCTGCAGGTCGATCATTTTTTCCGGCGGTACGCCCCATTTCTCGATCACCTCGGGAACGCCGATCTGGCGGTCCTTCATCGGGTCGTACATGGCGACCGAAGGGCCGACCAGTTGCATCAGATCCTTGTCGGAGGAAATGATGGTGGTGTCGCCGCCGGCTTCGCAGGCAAGCCGGCAATAGGTGGCGATCAGGTCGTCGGCCTCATAGCCTTCTGTCTCGAGGCAGGGCAGGTTGAAGGCCCTGGTCGCCTGGCGGATCAGGCCGAACTGCGGGATCAGATCTTCCGGCGGTGCCGAGCGGTTGGCCTTGTATTCGGGGTAGAGGTCGTTGCGGAAGGTTTTCGACGAATAGTCGAAGATGACGGCGAAATGCGTCGGCACGATGCCGACATCGGTGTTGCGGGCGTCCTGCGTCAGCTTCCATACCATGTTGCAGAAGCCGAGCACGGCACTGGTCGGCAGCCCGTCGGATTTGCGGGTCAGCGGCGGTAGCGCGTGATAGGCACGGAAGATGTAGCCGGAGCCGTCGACAAGGAAGAGATGATCGCCTTTTTTCATGGGACGAAGGGATAGCGCGGCGCGGCGTCGTGGTCCATGCCAAAGGCGGCCTCAACCACCGGTTCCGGCAACATCCCTGACAAGTCGATCCGATCACGGGTATGTTACGAAAGTGTAATCTTCGTGCCCTTGAATCGCCACGTTCGGAGACACAGATAAACGCCATCGGCATTTTTCGCCGAAGTCCGGAGCAAGGCCCGTCCCCCGCCTATCCCGGACACTTGCGGCAGCCTACCCCCCCCTCTCCGGGCTGCCGCATCGTTTCGAGTAAAGGCCGCCGTGGTTCCCCCTCCACCACGGCGGCATTTTTTTGCTCTTTGAAGCCCGTGGTCCAACGACCGCCGGCTTTTCGTTTCTGCCTCGCAGCTTTAGGGTTGCCGCTCAGAATCGAAAGGCCTGATAAAAATGTCCAGAATTTCTCCCGTCCTCGACCGCCTTGACAACAACCTCGACGAGAGCCTGGAGCGCCTGTTCGGCCTGCTCAGGATCAAGTCGATCTCGACCGATCCGACCTATGCCGCAGACTGCCGCAAGGCGGCGGAATGGCTGGTGGCGGAGCTCAAACTGATCGGCTTCGACGCCGGCGTGCGTGACACGCCAGGCCATCCGATGGTGGTGGCGCACCATGACGGGCCGGCGGGCGCACCGCATGTCCTGTTCTATGGCCATTACGACGTGCAGCCGGTCGACCCGATCGAGCTTTGGGAAAGCGATCCGTTCGCGCCTTCGGTGAAGGAGATCGAGCCCGGCCATCAGGTGATCACGGGACGTGGTTCGGCCGACGACAAGGGGCAGCTGATGACCTTCGTCGAGGCTTGCCGCGCCTGGAAGCAAGTGCATGGCGGGCTGCCGTGCCGCATCACAATCCTGTTCGAAGGCGAGGAGGAGTCCGGCTCGCCATCGCTGAAGCCGTTCCTCGAGGCAAATGCGGCCGAACTCAAGGCCGACTTTGCGCTTGTCTGCGACACCGGCATGTGGGACCGCGATACGCCGTCCATCTGCGTCGCGCTGCGCGGGCTGGTCGGCGAGGAGATCACGGTGAAGGCCGCCGACCGCGACTTGCATTCCGGTCTCTATGGCGGTGCTGCCGCCAATCCAATCCGCATCCTGGCCGGGATACTGGCCGACATCCACGACCAGAACGGTCGCGTCACCATTCCCGGTTTCTATGACGGCGTCGAGGAGACGCCTTCGCAGATCCTGAAGTCATGGGAGGCGCTCGGCGAAACCGCCGAGACGTTCCTCGGACCTGTCGGCCTGTCGATCCCGTCCGGCGAAAAGGGCCGCTCGGTGCTCGAACTCACGTGGGCGCGGCCGACGGCCGAGTTCAACGGCATTACCGGCGGCTATACCGGCAAGGGGTTCAAGACGGTGATCGCGGCGGAAGCCTCGGCAAAAGTGTCCTTCCGCCTCGTCCACAAGCAGAATCCCCAGAAGATCCGAGACGCTTTCCAGGCCTTCGTCAGGGAGCGCATCCCGGCCGACTGCTCAGTCGATTTCCACCCGCATGGCGGCTCGCCGGCGATCCAGCTTTCCTACGACTCGCCGTTTCTCGCCAAGGCCAAGGACGCGCTGTCCGACGAATGGCCGAAGCCGGCGGTGACGACGGGAAGCGGCGGCTCGATCCCGGTGGTCGGCGATTTCCAGACCTATCTCGGCATCGAATCCTTGCTGGTCGGTTTCGGGCTCGACGATGACCGCATCCATTCGCCGAACGAGAAATACGAGATGAGTTCCTTCCACAAGGGACAACGCTCCTGGGCGCGCATTCTCGATGCGCTGACACGCTGACAGGGCAAGAATTCAACTTTCTGTTGATTTTTCATCGGATCGCGGCAAGGACGGGCTAAGCCGCGTCGCGTTTGACCGGCCTGATGCGACGCGCTTTAGGTTGTTGTCTTATGCATGTCGTTATCGCAAAACCGCTGCACACTTTTGCGCGACATGCATTAGAGCGACGTGCGTCCAGTCGCGACCGGAGAAGACGATGAGCGATATCCGCTTCCATAAGAACGACCTACCGGGGCTCTTGCACTACGACGTCGGGGCGGTCGCCATCGACACGGAGACGCTGGGACTCAATCCGCATCGCGACCGGCTTTGCGTGGTGCAGATCTCGCCGGGCGACGGTTCCGCCGACGTCATCCAGATCGCGCCCGGCCAGAAGAAGGCGCCAAACCTCGTCAGCCTGCTCAAGAACCGCAGCATAACCAAGCTGTTCCATTTCGGCCGTTTCGATCTCGCCGTGCTCTACAACGCCTTCGGCGTCATGCCGGAGCCGGTGTTCTGCACCAAGATCGCCTCGCGGCTTACCCGAACCTACACCGACCGGCACGGGCTGAAGGACATCTGCTTTGAGCTTCTCGGCGTCAGCCTTTCGAAGGCGCAGCAATCGTCGGACTGGGCGGCGGAAACGCTGTCGCCCGAACAACTCGAATACGCCGCCTCAGACGTGCTCTATCTGCACCAGCTGCGCGATGTTCTGACAGCGCGGCTGGCGCGCGACAACCGGAGCAAGGAGGCCGAGGCCTGCTTCCGCTTCCTGCCGACGCGTGCGAAACTCGACCTGATGGGCTGGGATGAGGCAGACATCTTCGCCCACAGCTAAGGTGGAACCAGGTGTTCACCGCGATGTTCTGTCGGTCATGGAGTGGATGAAATGGCTGCCAGAAAACCAATCGACACAGCGCCCAAGGATGGCTCCAAGGTCACCGTCTACTGGAAGGACAGCGACGGCGTGATAAACGAATCCATCGCGCAGTACCGGTCGCTAGAGAGGCTGAAAGCGGCCGGCGGCGACTGGGACGAGAACGACACCGGCTGGTGGGCCTATACCGACGGTCATACGCAAAGGAAGATCGAACCGATCAGCTGGCGGCCTGCATCCGGGGATGACGACGACGAATGACGCCGCTGGCGGCGCCGGCTCCTTTCCAATAGTTTGGACCTGTTGCAATCGGAGGTCGATTCGGAGCTTTCTGCTCCACGGCCGTTCGCTCAGGAGGGATATGCAATGGGTACTGAGAGCCTGCTTGTCTTCATCATCATCGGCGCCATTGCCGGTTGGCTCGCCGGCCTGATGGTCAAGGGGTTCGGCCTCGGCCTTGTCGGCAATATCGCTGTCGGCATTGTCGGTGCCTTCATCGCCGGCTGGCTCTTCCCAACGCTGGGGTTCGCCATAGGCGGTGGCATATTTGCCTCCATCGTCCACGCCACGATCGGCGCGGTCATCCTGCTCGTGCTGATCAAGCTGGTGAAGCAGGCCTGATCCTCGAAGCACATCAAGGGCGCGCCATGAAACAGAACATGCTCTATCTCATCATCGGCGCGCTCGTCGTGGTGGTCATCGCGCTCGGCGTCTATGTCTATCGCGAGCAAACCAGGCCGAAGGGCGTGGAACTCAAGATCGACGAAAAAGGCATTTCGATCCAGCAGAACTGAGCGCGCCGGGTTGGCGCGGCAAAGGTGCCGACGATCTATCCCATCAGGCCGAAAATCGACGATAAGGCAGGGGCCGCTCCATCCTTCGATGCACCCGGAGAGAAGCCAAGCTGGATATGGAATGAGAGTGACGTATCGATACATTCGCGGTATGATCTTGGTACAGGGAGTTTGGGGCCAACCCACCTACTATTAGGAGGTTGCCATGAGGCACCAAACACTGGACCAACTGCATACGGTGGCAAAGGTACACAGAGACCCAACACCTCCTGCAATGGACCGAACCCAGCGTCTCGAACGTTGGTCAAAACTTCTTGAACGGCAGCCCAACCGACTCCTCACCGCACTTATCGGGACCGAATATCGTTCGTCACCCGAGCGCGAAATTATGCGTGGCGAAGGCTCGCCAATATCGCTTGCCTTCGAGGATTCGATCCTGCGCGATGAGGGGCTGAAAGACGATACTTATGGCGAAGCAAAGCGTTTCTTCGAATTGACCGACAATGAGCTCCACGAAATTGTCTGCTACTGCCATGTGGGCGAGACGATGCAATCATCCTGGGCAGCGCTTTCCGTTCGTGCTGCGATTGGCTAACGCATGATCCCCAGGGCGCGTAACTTTGGTGACAAGGTCATGCGTAGATTCAATGGTTTAGAGCGCGATCGAACGCACTTTACCGATCGCGCTCTAATGACGAGCATAGATTGCGGCTACCTTGCCATGGGCGGTCCGCGCCGAACGACTGCGGCTGGGCAGTTGATGCCGAAATGCGAGACCGCTCCGCCGTCTCGCGATAGACGCCATTGTTGCCGACCGCCAGGAGCAAGGAACGGAGCGGTGACGTGCCGTAACGCATTGAATTAACTTTGAACCATTTAACCCGCCCTTAAATCGCCGCATCTACTCTTCACCCCGAACGCCATGGAGCGACGTGCGTCCGTTCGGACGCACAGAGTGCGCTCTACGACTTTGAAGCTTCGCATAGGCCCGAAAATTGCGATTTTCGGGCCGATGCGATAGGCATCGGGACAGACAGCACAGCGCATGGCGAACCGCAGAGACAGCCGCATCGAACCGAGCTTCGAGGGACCGCCACGGGCGAAATCCTCGGCCGGTTTTTCGGTGAGCGAGGAGGATCGCGTCGTGCCGAGCAACCGCAAGAGCTCTGCAAAGCGCCAATCGGCCAAGACAAAATCGTCGCGTCGAGGACGCGGCAAAAGCCGGCGCGGCCTGTTCGGCGTGCTCGGCCGGTTGGCCTACTGGTGCTTCGTTCTGGCCATCTGGGGCGGCATCGCCACCGCCGGCATTGTTGTCTATTACGGTGCGAAAATGCCGGCGGCCACCACCTGGGCCATTCCCGACCGCGCACCCAATATCAGGATCGTCTCCGTCGACGGAAAGCTGCTTGCCAATCGCGGCATGAGCGGCGGCGAAGCCGTCGGCCTGCATGAAATGTCGGCCTATATTCCCGAGGCCGTCATCGCCATCGAAGATCGCCGCTTCTATTCGCATTTGGGCATCGACCCGATCGGTCTGTCCAGAGCCATGGTGGCCAACGTTCTCGGCGGGCGTTTTTCGCAGGGCGGCTCGACGCTGACGCAGCAATTGGCGAAAAACCTGTTCCTGACGCCCGATCGCACGCTGGAACGCAAGGTGCAGGAAGTGCTTCTGGCGCTGTGGCTCGAGCACAAGCACACCAAGGACCAGATCCTCGAAATGTACCTCAACCGGGTCTATTTCGGCTCCGGCGCCTATGGTGTCGAAGCGGCCTCGCGCCGCTATTTCGGCAAGAGCGCGCGCGATGTCACGCTGCCCGAAGCCGCACTCCTCGCTGGCCTGTTGAAGGCGCCCTCGCGACTGTCTCCGGCGCGTGACCCGAAGGCGGCCGAGCAGCGCGCGCAGCTCGTTCTCGCCGCCATGCGCGACGAAGGCAAGATCAGCGCCAAGGAACTGACCACGGCGATGACCGCGCCGGCGTCGCGGGTGGCATCCTACTGGACGGGCTCGGAAAACTATGTCGCCGACACCATCGTGGAAGAACTGCCCGACCTGATCGGCGACGTGCGCGGCGACATCATCGTCGACACCACCGTCGACCTCACGCTGCAGAAGCTCGCCGAACAATCGATCCGCCGACTGATCGACGGGAGCGGCAAAAAGCTCAATGCCAGCCAGGGCGTGCTGGTGTCGATAGACAATTCCGGCGCGGTACGTGCCATGGTCGGCGGCTATGATTATTCGACCAGCCAGTTCGACCGCGCCTCGGAGGCGCGCCGCCAGCCGGGCTCGGCGTTTAAGCCGTTTGTTTACATGGCGGCGCTGGAGGCCGGCCGTACGCCCGACAGCGTGCGCAATGACGCGCCGATCAGAATAGGCAAATGGACGCCAACCAACTACGGCGGCAAGTATTTCGGCAAGGTGGCGCTGGCGACGGCGCTGGCGAAATCGCTGAACTCGGTGGCCGCCCAGCTGACGATGGAAGTCGGACCTGACGCCGTCGTCGAGGCGGCGCATCGCATGGGCATCCAGTCCGACCTCACGGCCAACACCTCGATCGCGCTCGGCACCTCTGAAGTAACGCCGCTTGAATTGACGTCGGCCTATGTCCCCTTTGCCAATGGCGGCCACCGGCCGGACGTCCATTTTATCCGCCGCGTGACGACAGCCGGCGGCAAGGTGCTCTACGACAACAATGGCGGCGGCGCCCCGCGCGTCGTCAAGCCCGAGATCGTCGGTATGATGAACTCGATGATGACCGGCACTGTCGAAATCGGCACTGCCAGGAAGGCGGCCTTTGCCTGGCCGGCCGCCGGCAAGACCGGCACCAGCCAGAATTCGCGCGACGCCTGGTTCATCGGCTATACCGCCAATCTCACCACCGGCGTCTGGTTCGGCAATGACGATGGCAGTCCGATGAAGAAGGTCACCGGCGGCGCGCTGCCGGCGCAGGCCTGGCATGAATTCATGGTCGCCGCGCATGAAGGCGTGCCGGTGCGGCCGCTGCCTGGAACATGGAGGTCGACGCCTGCGGATACGATCGTGCAGGACGAAATGCCGTCCAACACGCCGCAACCGGCGCCGGTGCCGTCCGCTTCGGTCAGCCAATCCGCGCCGTCCGCCCAAAAAGCGTCATCGCCTCGCGCTGTGCGTCCAGCCGAAACGGTCGATGGCGGCGGCTTCGGCATGCCGGGCGGTGACAGCAACACCGCATCGATCAAGCGCCCGGTGCCGCCCGGTGATGTCGGCGGCCCGGTCAAGAAGCGGCAGACCTCGATCCTCGACATCCTCACCGGCGGCTGACCCCCTCGTCATCGCTGCCGTGTTCCGCTACATCTCCGGGCTACACATCGGCCCGAAAATCGAAATCGATTTTCGGAAAGCACGATGCATGGTTTAAAAGTGCTAGAGCGTACTTTGTGCGTCCAAAGGGACGCACGTCGCCCTAGAGAGATCGCGAATGGCCGAGACCGACACCAGGAAGACCATCGTGCTGACCGGCGCCAGCCGCGGCATCGGCCATGCCACGGTCAAGCGCTTTTCGCGCGAAGGCTGGCGCGTTATCACCTGCTCGCGCCAGGCCTTTGCCGAGGACTGCCCGTGGCCGGCCGGTCCGGAAGACCACATCAAGGTCGATCTGGCCGACCAGGAGGATGTCGGCATCGCGATCTCGGAAATCCGCCATCGGCTGGAAGCGCATGGCGGCCAGCTTCATGCGCTGGTCAACAACGCCGGCATCTCGCCGAAGCTCAAGGATGGCAACAGCCGCATGAATTCGATCGACACGCCGATGCATGTCTGGCGCGACGTGTTCCAGGTCAATTTCTTCGCACCGATCATGCTGGCGCGGGGATTGTTTAGGGAATTGGCGTCGGCCAAAGGCTCGATCGTCAACGTCACCTCGATCGCCGGCACCCGGGTGCACCCCTTCGCCGGCACCGCCTATGCGACGTCGAAGGCCGCGCTCGGCTCGCTGACGCGCGAAATGGCGCATGATTTCGGCCCGCACGGCATCCGCGTCAACGCCATCGCACCCGGCGAGATCGACACGGCGATCCTGTCACCCGGCACGGAAAAGATCGTCGAGACGATTCCGCTGCGGCGGCTGGGAACCACGGCCGAAGTCGCCGACATCATCTTCTTCCTGTGCTCGCAGCAGGCCTCCTATGTGACGGGCTCGGAAATCCACATCAATGGCGGCCAGCACGTGTGAGCGGTGTTTCGCTCCACGGAAGGAGCTACGCCGTCGGCTTCTCGGCCGCCTTTACCGGCAACGCCGGTGCCGCCGCATGTCCGATTACCACTTCCACGATCCCCCGCGCGATCTCGCGCTCGCCCATGATGACTGTGTCGGCTCCGAGCCCCTTGAGATGCTCGACCTCGGCATCGGAATGGGCGCGGGCAATGACGTTGATCTTCGGGCTGGCGGCGCGGGCGCGCAGCACGATCTGACGACAGGGGTGACAGAAGGCGAGCCGCCTCGGGGCTGGCAATGGTTGCTGCAAAAAAGAAACGGCTTGCGCGCCTGATGCCTGCGATCAGGCCGCCTGCAGCAGGTTCTCGATGTCGATGATGGTGTGGTTGGTCAGTGTCTTCGGAATTTCCACTGTGATCTTCTCGGCAACTTCCTTGTGCAGTTTTCGGCGCATGTCGCCCAGCACCTGCGGCGGTGCGATCAGCACCATCTCCTTGAAGGCGCCGCGGTGCGCGAGCTTGTACAGCCGCTCGGCAATTTCGTCGGCGAAACGCTCCTTGCCGAGACGGTGCCAGTCAGTGTCCTCGACTGCGCTGCGGTGGACGGAAGGGCCGTCGCTGTAGCGGCCGGGGCGGTCCGAACCTTGCTCTCGCGTCGCCGGATTTGCCTGTTCCATCTCCTGCACGACCTGAAGGTCGGGATATTGGGTGTCGCCACGGTTCTCGAGGAACAGCGCCTTCTCGCCGTCGGCCACCACGATCCACAGTCCGCGTTTTAGCTTGAGATTGTTCACGGAGCGCTCCTTTTTCCTGTTTTTCATGGTTTTCTAGGCCCGTCTCTGGAGCCATTGCCGCAGCTGAACAGCCAGGCTCGGATTCGCAGGGCAAACGCGCGCCGAGGCAGGAATGTTCCGGTGTTCAGCGCATCGCAGCTTTAGTCTACTAGATTGGTAGAATTTAGAAAAAAGTGTTTTGTAATATATCTCGCTTGTCGCTAGAACTGCCGCAGATCAAGGCTCGCTACAGCGGCTTGGATCCGCTCCACTCGTGGGTGTGGAATTTTTTTCTCCTGCCTTTGGTGCTTGCGGAAAAGCGATTGCTTCGCACGAAGCGATGCGCGAGTGCTTTCCTTCTGCTTTTCCGCTCCCGCGCGTAGAACTGACAGCGTATTCAGGATTCCACTCGCCATGCCGCAGGCCATACCCAAGCTCAACGCCTTCCCCGTTTTCATGCGGCTCGAGGGCGAAGCCGTGGCCATCGTCGGCGGCGGCGAGGAGGCTCTGGCCAAGGCGCGGCTGATCGGCCAGTCGAGCGCCGTGCTACGCATCATAGCCGATGCCCCCGAGGCCGAGTTGCTGGCCTTCATCGCCGCGAATGGCACCACCCACATCGCTGCCGCATATGATGCCGCGCATCTCGAAGGCGCGGTGATGGTGTTTGCCGCCAGCGGCAATGAGGCGCTCGACCGGCGCGTTGCCGAAGATGCGCGCCGGCTGGGCATTCCGGTCAATGCCGTCGATCGGCCGGAGCTGTGCGATTTCTTCACCCCGGCGCTGGTCAACCGCGCGCCGGTCGCCATTGCCATCGGCACGGAAGGGGCGGGCCCGGTGCTTGCCCAGATGCTGCGCAGCCGCATCGACCGCATGCTGTCGCCGTCGCTCGGGCCGCTTGCTTCGCTTGCTGCCTCGTTGCGCGGCACCGCTGAGAGATTGCTGCCGAAAGGCAATGCCCGCCGCCGCTTCTGGAGCGACTTTTTCGGCGGCGCGCCGGCTCGCGCCATGGACGCCGGCCAGCTTTCGCAGGCGCATGACGCCGCCGTCGACCTGTTGCTTTCGAACGTGCCGGCATCGGGTCACATTGCCCTGGTTGGCGCGGGTCCAGGCGCCGAAGACCTGCTGACGCTGCGCGCCCACCGCCTGCTGATGGAAGCCGATGTCATCGTCCATGATGCGCTGGTGCCGGAGGCGATCGTCGCCATGGGCCGTCGCGACGCCGAGCGTCTGCCGGTGGGCAAACGCAAGGGCTGCCATACCAAGAGCCAGGCCGAAATCAACGCGCTGCTGATCGAACTCGGCCGCGACGGCAAGCGCGTCGTGCGGCTGAAATCCGGTGATCCGCTGGTGTTCGGGCGGGCGGGCGAGGAAATGGCAGCGCTGCGCGATGCCGGCATCGCCTATGAGGTGGTTCCGGGCGTCACCGCGGCCTTCGCCGCCGCCGCTGATTTCGAGCTGCCGCTGACGCTGCGCGGCGTGTCGTCGTCGATGGTGTTCACCACTGGCCACGATCTGAAGGGAAATTCGCTGCCCGACTGGGCCAAGCTCGCCATTTCCGGCGCCACGGTCGCCGTCTATATGGGCCGCTCGGTCGCGGCCGAAGTTGCCGGGCGGCTGATCGAGGCGGGCCTGTCGCCGGATACGGCGGTCGCCGTGGTCGAGAATGCCAGCCTTGCCAACCGCCGCCGTTTCCACGGCACGCTCGCCGATCTGCCGTCGCTGGAGGCGCGTGCCGACCTTACCGGCCCGGTCATGACGATCATCGGCGATGCAGTCGCCGGCGCCAATTTTGAACGTTCCGAGCCGCTCGCGGCACACAGGCATGAAGGCGCCGTCCGAACAGCCGCCGAAGGAGCTGAACGATGAAAGTTCTGACCGCAAACCGCCTCGCCGATGGCGAAGCCGTCTGGTACGCCAATGGCGGCTGGGCCGAGACCATCGACAATGCCGACGTCGCCCATGACAAGGCGGCTGAAGACCGGCTGGAGGCGATCGGCGCCACGGCCTATGCCAACAATGAGGTGGTCGACGTCAATCTGATCGACGTGACCGTCGCCAATGGTGTGGTCGAGGCGGCCCGGCTGCGTGAAAAGATCCGCGCCGCCGGCCCGACCAACCGCAACGATCTGGGCAAGCAGGCCCGCCCGGAAGCCGCTCGGGCGGCGTAAACGCCCACATTGATGAAACGGGCGGACGCGCCCGGAAAGACCAGACATGTACCGTTACGATGAGTTCGATCACGATTTCGTCCAGGCCCGCGTCGCCGAGTTCAGCGATCAGGTCACGCGGCGGCTTGCCGGCGAGATCACCGAGGATCAGTTCCGGCCGCTGAGGCTGATGAACGGCGTCTACCTGCAGTTGCACGCCTACATGCTGCGCATCGCGGTGCCTTACGGCACGCTGAACAGCAAGCAGCTGCGTATGCTCGGCCACATCGCACGCAAATATGACAAGGGCTACGGCCACTTCACGACGCGCCAGAACATCCAGTTCAACTGGCCGGCGCTGTCGGACATTCCGGCGATCCTGGCCGATCTGGCGAGTGTAGAAATGCACGCCATCCAGACCAGCGGCAACTGCATCCGCAACGTCACCGCCGACCACTTTGCCGGTGCCGCCGCCGACGAGGTGGCCGATCCGCGTCCCTATGCGGAAATCCTGCGCCAGTGGTCGTCCGTGCATCCGGAATTCTCGTTCCTGCCGAGAAAATTCAAGATCGCGGTGACCGGCGCCGAGCGCGACCGCGCCGCCATCCAGACGCATGACATCGGCCTGCATTTGAAGAAGAACGCTGCCGGCGAACTCGGTTTCGCCGTCTATGTCGGCGGCGGTCAGGGCCGTACGCCGATGATCGCCAAGAAGATCCGCGACTTCCTGCCCGAGGCCGACCTTCTGTCCTACTGCACGGCGATCCTGCGCGTTTACAACCTCTACGGCCGCCGCGACAACAAATACAAGGCGCGCATCAAGATCCTCGTCCACGAGACCGGCGTCGAGGAGATCACCCGCCAGGTCGAGGCCGAATGGCAGGAGCTGAAGGATGCGGATCTAAAGCTGCCGGAAGCCGATATCCGCGCCATCGATGCCTATTTCGCGCCGCCGGCGCTGGCCGACCGGCCGGAAGGCGACGAGGCGGTCAAGCTCGCCCGCCTCGATTCGAAGAGCTTTTCGGAATGGCTCGACCAGAACGTGGTGACCCACCGCCATCCCGATCATGCCGCCGTGACGATCTCGCTCAAGGGCATCGGCGAAGCGCCGGGCGACGCCTCCGACAGCCAGATGGAAGCGGTCGCCGACCTTGCCGAAAAATATGCTTTCGACGAGCTGCGCGTCAGCCATGAGCAGAACCTGATCCTGCCGCATGTCGCGCGTGCCGACCTCAAGGCGGTCTATGACGCGCTGGTCGACATCGGACTGGCGACCGCCAATTCCAACCTGATATCAGACATCATCTCGTGCCCGGGCCTCGACTATTGCGCGCTGGCCACGGCGCGCTCGATTCCGGTGGCGCAGGAAATCTCGCTTCGTTTCGCTTCGCTCGAGCGGCAGCGCGAGATCGGCGAATTGAAGCTGAAGATTTCCGGCTGCATCAACGCCTGCGGCCATCACCATGTCGGCCATATCGGCATCCTCGGGGTCGAAAAGAAAGGCGCCGAACTCTATCAGGTCACACTCGGCGGCTCGGCCGACGAGAACACCTCGGTCGGCGAGATCATCGGCCGCGGCTTCAGTTCGGCAGAGATCACCGACGCCATCGAACAGATCGTCGAGACCTATCTCGGGCTTCGACTGGACAGAAACGAAAAATTCATCGACGCCTACCGCCGTGTCGGTCCCGCGCCGTTCAAGGAGGCGCTCTATGCTGGCGAAGCCAAGGCCGCTTGATCGTATCGTCGACGTCGAGGCCGGTATCGCCGCCGAAGCGGCGGGGCTCGATGCGCTCTATGGTCATCTGAAGCCGCTGGAGATCATCGAGCGCTCGGCCCAGGAATTCTTTCGCAGTGAAATCGCCGCGGTTTCGTCCTTCGGCGCGGATTCGGCAGTGCTGCTGCACATGATCGCCAAGATCGACCGGACGCTGCCGGTGATCTTCCTCGACACCGGCAAGCACTTCGAGGAGACGCTCGGCTATCGCGACGCGCTGGTTGCCGATTTCGGGCTGACCGACATAAGGGTGATCACGCCCGAAGAAGCGGCACTCGAACGGATCGATCCGACCGGCAATCTGAACGAGACCGACACCGACGCCTGCTGCGGTGTTCGCAAGGTTGAGCCATTGGCGCGCGGCGTCGAGCCGTTCCGCGCCTGGTTCACCGGCCGCAAACGTTTTCAGGCGACGACGCGGGCGTCCCTTCCGGTGTTCGAGGCGGTCGGCTCGCGCATCCGCATCAATCCGCTGGCGCATTGGACGACCGCCGACCAGGCCAACTATATGCGCGCGCATGCGCTGCGTGAGAATCCGCTGGTCGCCTATGGCTATCTGTCGATAGGCTGCTTCCCGTGCACGCAGCCGGTGCAGCCGGGCGATGACGCGCGCAGCGGCCGCTGGGCAGGGCACGCCAAGACCGAGTGCGGCATCCATTTGTCGGGGCTGGAGAAGTCGCTGACCGACGCATCGCTTTAGGATCTTTTTTGAGCTTTAGGAATTTTCGATGACCGAACTGACGCCAGAGACTGTTACCCGCCTCTGGACCCCGACTGGTTTTAGCGAGGACGAGTGGAGCCATGCCGAGAGTGCCGACGCACTCTCCGGCAATGGCCGCTTCATCCTGCCGCTGCAGGCATTTCTCGACCTCGATCCGGCGGTGCGCCGGTCGGCGAAGGAGCGCCTCGGCGTGCTGCTTCAGCCCGGCGATCAGCTCGAAAAGATCGCGGACCTGCTCGACCAGATATCGCTGGTGGCGCTGGCCTTCCCGGCTTTCAGTGACGGCCGGTCCTTCTCCAAGGGCGAACTGCTGCGCAGCCGCTACCGTTTCGAGGGCGCGGTCCGCGCCACGGGACAGGTTCTGGTCGACCAGCTTCCGCATATGCTGCGCCTCGGCTTCGACGAGTTCGAAGTATCAAATCCAGTGTTGCTGAAACGGCTCGAGGAAGGCCGCACCGGCGGTCTGCCTCTCTCCTACCAGCCGGCCGTGAAGCCGGAGGCCAAAGGCCCCAAATATTCCTGGCGGCGGGTGCGCGCCGGCTGATCTTCCCCACGGAGCAGGTCGCATCTGGTCGGACCACTTTGCACATTTAATCTTTTGTTTTCGGCGTCCGCACCTTAAGATAGGGCCTATTATTTCGCGATCCGAAATAAATATCGCCACCAAGGGAGGAACCGGGAATGGCTGGTAAGAAGATATTGATGCTCGTTGGCGAGTTCAGCGAGGAATACGAGATTTTCGTCTTTGAACAGGCCATGCATGCGGTCGGCCACACGGTCCATGTCGTGTGTCCCGACAAGAAGGCGGGCGATATCCTGAAGACGTCGCTTCACGACTTCGAGGGTCACCAGACCTATACGGAAAAGCTCGGCCACGACTACATCCTCAACAAGAGCTTTGCCGAGGTGAATCCGGCCGAATACGACGCCGTCTATGCGGCAGGCGGGCGCGGCCCGGAATATATCCGTATCGACAAGCGCGTGCAGGCGCTGGTGCGGCATTTCCATGAGACCGGCAAGCCGATCTTCACCATCTGCCATGGCGCGCAGATCCTGATGGCAGTCGACGGCGTGCTGCGCGGCAGGGAAGTCGCGGCGCTGCAGTATTGCGAGCCGGAAGTCACGCTCGCCGGCGGCACCTACATCGATGTCGCGCCGACCGGCGCCCATGTCGACGGCAATCTGGTATCGGCCAAGGGTTGGCCGGGCCTCGCCGCCTTCATGCGCGAATGCCTGAAGGTGCTCGGCACCGAGATCCGCCAGGGCGAGATCCTGATGCGCGACGAACGCAAGGCGGCTTGAGCCAGATCTTGGAAAACCGCCGCACCTGTGGTGCGGCGGTGCGTTTACGCAGTCATCCGCGCTTCGCGAAACGACACCAGCTTGCTGCGGCTCTCATCCCACAGAGCCAGCTTGACGCAGCGCAGGCTGTCGAGAAGCGTGACGCGGCCGATTTCGCGCAGTTCCGGATAGTCCCTCAGGACTTCCTGCAGACGATAGCACGGCACCTTGGCGGAGAGGTGGTGCACGTGATGGACGCCGATATTGCCGGTGAACCAGTTCAGTACCGGCGGCAGGTCATAATAGGACGAGCCGTGCAGGGCCGCATGCTGGAACTCCCATTCGGAGTCCTTTGCCCACTCGGTCTCTTCGAACTGGTGCTGGACATAGAACAGCCAGATGCCGGCGGAACCGGCCAGAACGACGATGGGCAAATGGACAACCAGGAACGCTTCGAGGCCGACGAACCAGACGAGGGCAGCGGCGGCGACCGCAATGGCCACATTGGTGGCCATTGACGACACCCAGGGCGTGAGGCCGCCTCGCATCATGCCGACCGGCAGTCTCTGCTCAAAGATGAAAAGCCAAATGGGGCCGAGGCCGAACATGACGAGCGGATGGCGATAGAGACGATAGGCAAGGCGGCCCCGCCAGGACATTTGCCGATATTCGGCGACAGTCAGCGTCGTGATGTCGCCCGTGCCGCGTTCATCGAGGTTGCCGGCGCTTGCGTGATGGGTAGCGTGGGCACGCCGCCAGCAATCGTAAGGGGTCAAGGTCAGGATGCCCAGCCCGCGGCCGATCCAGTCGTCGGCGGTGCGGTTGGCGAAGAAAGAACCGTGGCCGCAATCGTGCTGGATCATGAAGATCCGCACCAGAAAGCCGGCGGCCGGAAGGATCAGGATCAGACCCCACCAATGACCATGGGCATAGGCAGCCGAGGACAGTGCCCACAGCGTGGCAAAGGGGATGAGGGTGATGGCAAGTTCGACGGCGCTGCGCCGCCTGTCAGGTTTCTTGTAACGCGCCAGGATTTTCAACCAGGCGCGTTTGCTGTTCGCTACAGCTTCGGGGGAAATCATGTTCATCAGGAAGCATAGACGGACCATTCCGTCGCCGCAAGGCAGGGATCACGCGAAGTTACTGCGCGTAATTGTCGCGCGATGCTCTAGGTGCTGCAATGTCGAAGGGCATGCTTGGACTCCGGCGGCACGCAACGACAGGCGAATGTGTTGGTCTATCGCCGTCTGCCACCGGCGGCTACGCTGCTTTCGATGCCGTCCAGGCGGTCAAGCAATTCCTTGAAACGATCGGGAATGTCGTTCTCCGTCCGGAACGCCGGCAACGCGCGCAGAAAGTGCATCGTTGCCTCGGTGCCGAACTGGCGCCTGATGCCGGCCGCGAGCCTTTCACGTCTTTCGTCATTGTTGCGGGCGCCATTCTTATTACAGTCGCCATCGTTGCGGGTCATCATCTCAAAATCCTGTGTCGGCTTCGAAACTCTTCCAGCAGACGAATGGTTCCCCCATCGCAGCATCTTGGCAAGCAAAGCCGGCGCTTACAGTAAAATTTGAATTAATATCGAAAGGTCTTCATGGTGCGTCGTCGAAGCGCGAGCGGCCGCTCCAGTATCGCTTGCCCCTTGATTTTTGGCCGCCAAACCTCGATATCGGGCACAAAATCCACATCATTCGAAAAGACGGGAAACGGCGATGAGCGACCAGGCAAAAGACGAACGCGCGCCCGAGGATATCGAAGCGGCTGAGGCCGCCGCCGAGCGCTCGGAAGACAGCGTCGACGGCGACTATGAGGCGCTTGTGCGGCTGTTGAAGGAAAACGACGAGCTGAAGGACCGCGCACTCCGTGTCGCGGCCGAGATGGAGAATCTGCGCCGCCGTACCGCCCGTGACGTGCACGACGCGCGTGCCTATGCGGTTGCCAATTTCGCCCGTGACATGCTGTCGGTATCGGACAATCTGCGCCGCGCGCTGGATGCGATCCCGGCTGAAACCAAGGCGTCGGGCGATGCCGGCTTCAAGGCGCTGATCGAGGGCGTCGAGATCACCGAGCGCGCCATGCTATCGGCGCTGGAGCGGCACGGGGTGAAGAAGCTCGAGCCGGAAGGCGAGAAATTCGACCCGAATTTCCACCAGGCGATGTTCGAGGTGCCCAATCCGGAGGTGTCGGCCAACACCGTGGTCCAGGTCGTGCAGCCAGGCTATTCGATCGGCGAGCGGGTGTTGCGGCCGGCCATGGTCGGCGTTGCCAAAGGCGGTCCCAAGCATGTGGCTGGTGAAGCGCCGGTCGAGCCAGGGCCGGTGAATGAGCAAGCTGAGAAGGATGCGTAAGTTAGGGGAGTAGGGGGAATAGGGCAGTACGGGAGTAGGGAATAACGCCACCTACGATAAAGTAGAGCAATTGCCTACTCCGGCCGTTGGCCTGCTCCCCCTACTCCCCTACTGCCTTATTCCCCTACTGCCCTACTCAGGCGGCGAAACGCTGGGCTTCCCCGCCATAATAATTGACGTAGCGGGCACCGATCTCCTGGACCGGCATCACCACGAACACGTCGACCGTCGAGAATTCGCGGTCAATGACGCAGCCGTCGCCGATGCGCGCGCCGACGCGCAGATAGCCCTTGACCAGCGGCGGCATCGCCGCGATCGCGGCCTTGGCATTGACCGCCTCGATCGGCATCAAATCCATGGAACAGTAGCGCCCGGCGACCGCACGCACGTCCCAGGCCGAATTCGTCCGGCAGTGATGGGCGAGATAGGTCAGCGCTTCGGCGTGCGCCGCCGGCACGGTGCCGTGGAACGAAGCGCAACCGGTCATCACGCCGATCCCGTAATGGTTGATATAGGCCCAAATACCTTGCCAGAGCGCCTCAATGGTGCGCTTCGAGCGGTATTCCGGCAAGACGCAGGAGCGGCCGAGCTCGAGGAAACGCTGGCCGGGATGGCGGGCGATAAGATTGGTCAGTTCGAATTCGCCCTCGGAATAGAAGCCGCCGGCCGCTGCCGCGATTTCCTGCCGGAGCAGGCGGTAGGTACCGACAATGCGGCGATGCTCGGGACCGGACAGCGAGGTGTCGAAGACGAGCAAATGATCACAAAGCGGATCGAAATGGTCGGCGTCGCGGCGGTCCTGCACCTGGAACAGGTTCTTCCTGGCACCAAGCTCGTCATAGAACACCCGGTAGCGCACTTCCTGCGCGGCGGCGATCTCGGCCTCGTTGCGGGCGAGCCGCACTTCGAGATTGCCGATTCGGCCGAGCGCTTCGCCTTTTATGACGGCATCGACGTTCCGCCCGGTGAGCAAAGCACCACTGGCGTTCGGCCGAGCGTCACGTTCCGGCATAACTGTATGCACGAGTGATTCTCCTTCGAGCCATCCCTCTTGGCACGGGGATACGGTGTAGGTGCAACAGGATTGTGACAGTACCGTGATACGGTGCTACGGGCAATACTTCGTCGGCTGGGTAATCCTTCAACCGGCTATGTTACGCAGGGAAGCCAGGAAGGACAGCCGGCGGATCAGGCGGCCACCTGGCCCTCGATCGCATGGACAAGCGCGTCGGGGTCGAGCGGCTTGGTGACGAAGCCGCTGGCGCCATGGGCAAGCACCGCGTGGCGCGTCGTTTCCTGGCTGTCCGCCGAAAGCACCATGATTGGAACCGGCGGCACGGCGGTTTCCTCCTCGTGCCGGCGGATGGCGGCGATGGCGTCCAGCCCGTCCATGACAGGCATGTGCAGGTCCATCAGCACCACGTCGAAGCGGTGCTTGTGACCGGTCCCAGTGACGGCCTCGACGGCGGCCTTGCCGTTGCCGACCACTTTCACGCGATGCCCGGCCTTCAGCAGAGTGGCACGAGCAAGCATGGCGTTGATGTCGTTATCCTCGGCGATCAGCACGGACAGCCCCTGCCTGCGGCCGCCAATGGCACGGACGGATGGTGCGCCGGGCTTTTCCAGCTGTGGCTGGGTGAGGGCGGGCACGCTGCTGGTCAAAAGCACGCGCAGCAACGTCTCGCCGCGCACCGGCCTTGCCAGGAAGGTGGCGTAGCCGCTGGCGCGGAACTCGCCCAGCATGCCGCGGTCGGTAGGCGCGATCAGCGTGATCGCCTCGCAATCGGCAAAGCCGCTCTGGCGAAGGCGTTTGAGCAACCTGCCGTCGCCCTCCTCCATGACCGCATCGACCAGAAGCACGTCGCAGCCTTCTGCGAAGGACGCTGCCTGGGAGGCGGTCGCGGCCAGATCGACCATGCCGCCATTGGCACGGATGGTGCGGGCGATGGCGTCGGCCTCGATGGCGTTCTTCGACAGGATCACCGCGCGCCGTCCTGACAGCGCATTCAGGCGGGTCTGCGGCGGCTCGGTGGCCGATATTGCAGGGATTTCGAAGACGAACTCGGAGCCTTGGCTGAGCCGGCTCGATACCGAAATCGTGCCGCCCATGGCGATCACGAGGCGCCTGGAGATGGCAAGACCGAGCCCGGCGCCGCCATGCGCGCGGGTCGACGTGCCATCAGCCTGTTCGAATTCCTCGAAGATGCGCTCCATGTCGTCCTCGTGCAGGCCGGGACCGGTGTCGGCGACGGTGAAGCATATGCGGTCGGTGGTTTCGGTGCGGGTACGAGCGATGCTCACCAAAACGCCGCCGCTGTCGGTGAACTTGATCGCGTTGCCGATCAGGTTGAGCAGCACCTGCCGGACCCTTCCCGGATCGGCTGATATCATCTGCGGCACGTCGGGTTCGACATGGCAGCCAAGGCCGATATTCTTGGCGAAGGCCCGCGCAGCCAAGAGTTCGACGACGTTGTCGGCGATCTCGCGCACCGACATTGGCTGCGGTTCGGGATCGAAGCGGCCGGCCTCGATCTTCGAATAGTCGAGCAGATCCTCGATCAGCGCCAGCAGTGCGCTGGCCGAGGTCGAGACGGCGCCGACATAGGTCCGTTGTTCGGGCGAAAGATTGGTGTCCGCCAGCAGCCTGGCCATGCCGATGATGCCGTTCATCGGCGTGCGGATCTCGTG
This sequence comes from Mesorhizobium sp. WSM4849, assembly GCF_055811385.1. Lineage (NCBI taxonomy): Bacteria > Pseudomonadati > Pseudomonadota > Alphaproteobacteria > Hyphomicrobiales > Phyllobacteriaceae > Mesorhizobium > Mesorhizobium sp. WSM4849. The sequence goes on along the minus strand of NZ_JBVVPW010000031.1, from coordinate 66,652 downwards.
GCTGACGGTGGCGAGGAAGCGCGATTTGGCCTGGCTTGCATATTCGGCTCGCTCACGGGCGGTGATCAGCGACGATTCGGCGTGCTTGCGGGCGGTGATGTCGCGGGCGATGGCGCGATGCGAGGCGCCGCCGTTCTCCTTGTCGCGCACGGACAGTTCGATCCATGAGAACCAGCGCGGGCCAGCCGGCGTGCGAATGGCGACGTCGGTGGAACTCAGGCATTCGTGGTCGGAAAAAGCGGCATCGGGAACGATGCCGACGTCGATGCCGAGTTCGGCAAGGGTCCTGCCGGCAAGGTCGCGCTGATCGGCTCCGACAAGATCGGCGAAAACCTTGTTGGCATAGACGATGTGGCCGTCACGGTCGCGGTGGACGACGAGATCGCCAAGCGCGTCGATCAGCCCGCGAAAGCGTTCCTCGCTCTCCTGCATCTCCCACATGCGGTCGGCCAGGGTCTCGACCTCGGCGCGGCTGCGAGCTGCGGTCTCGCCAAGGAGGGCAACCGTACGACGCTCCTTGCGCCTGGCACGCAGATGCACGGCGAGACCGGCCATGCCAGTCGCCAAAAGACCGAAAGTGATGAAGACCGGCGCTCCGGTCAGATGCGACAGACCTGCCAGCACGACTATGGCGACGAGCGTCAGGAACAGCAGGCCTTCACGATTGGCGGCGGGCAGCTCGGGCGCCAGTGGCGGCGCTGCGATATGCTGCCGTCTTGGCGCCTCCGGGCCGATCTCGTCGACGCTTTCGGCGCTCTCCGTTTCTCTGATGCCGGATTCCGTGACCATGCGGAAACCCTTGCCAGACAGAGATTATGGAAAATTGCGGCCGATCGTTCGAATTTTATCGGTCGCGCGGTTTTTTTGCCTTCCTTTCGCGCAAAACGGCAGACGACAGAACTCACATATCCACCACCACGCGGCCACGGATCTTGCCCTCGACGATGTCGTGCGCGGCGTCGATGATGCCGTCAAAGCCGATGGTCGTGGATAGGCTGGCGAGCTTCTGGAGATCGAGGTCCGTGCCGATGCGGCGCCACGCCTCCAGGCGGACCGCTTTTGGCGCCATCACCGAATCGATGCCGAGCAGACAAACGCCGCGCAGGATGAACGGGGCGACGCTCGCCGGCAGATCCATGCCGCCTGCCAGGCCGCAGGCGGCGACGGCGCCGCCATAGGAGGTCATCGAAAGGACGTTGGCCAGCGTGTGACTGCCGACCGCATCGACGCCGCCGGCCCAGCGTTCCTTGGCGAGCGGCTTTGCAGGCTGGGCAAGCTCGTCGCGCGAAATCACTTCCGCAGCACCCAGGTCGATCAGATAGGGGCTTTCAGCGCTGCGGCCGGTCGAGGCGATGACATGATAGCCGAGGCTGGACAGGATCGAGACCGCGACCGAGCCGACGCCGCCGGCCGCGCCCGTCACCACCACCGGGCCGCGATCGGGCACGATGCCGTGCCGTTCCAGCGCGATGACGCAAAGCATGGCGGTGTAGCCGGCGGTGCCGATCGCCATGGCATCATGCGGGCTCATGCCCTGAGGCAGCTGCACCAGCCAGTCGCCGTTGACACGGGCACGCTCGGCATAGGCGCCAAAATGCGTCTCGCCGACGCCCCAGCCGTTCAATATGACCTTGTCCCCCTTGCGCCAGTCGGCATGGGAAGACGAGACGACGGTGCCGGCGAAGTCAATGCCCGGCACCAGCGGCCAGCGGCGGATCACCGGCGCCATGCCTGATATGGCGAGGCCGTCCTTGTAGTTCACCGTCGTCGCCTCGACGGCGACGGTGACATCGCCTTCCATCAGGTCGGCCTCGGTGAGGTCAGTCACCGCGACCGACTGTTTCTTCTCGGCGTCGCGCGAAACGAGGATGGCTTTGAAGGTTTCGGACATGTCTTCTTCTCCTCGGGCTTCTCGAATGGCCACTGTATGGCGGCAGAAGGCCAGGTCAATCGCTTGAGGGCTTGGCCTCGCGCCGCCAACCGATGAGTTCGTCGAAGACGACCACCACCGCGCCGACCGCGATGAAGGCGTCGGCGAGGTTGAAGATAGCAAAGGACCATACCGGGGTGTGGAACAGGATGTAGTCGATCACGTGACCATAGGTAACGCGGTCGAACAGATTGCCGAGCGCGCCGCCGACGATAAGCGCAAAGCCGATGCGGGTAAGCACGTGGCCGGGCGGGGTGCGGGCCGCGAGATAGAGCACGAAAGCGACGACGAAAGCGGCGATGACCACCAGGCCGGTGTCGCCGAAGGACGAAAACATCGAGAAGGCGATGCCGGTGTTGTAGGTGCGATACAGCGCCAGGAACGGCACAAGATCGACCTTTTCCTGGAAGGCGAGGCCGGTCTCGACCAGGTATTTCACCCACTGGTCGAGCGCTATCGCGGCGGCGACCAGCAGGGCGTAGGGGAACCATGATTTTGCCGTTGGGGATTTGACCATTTGGGATGTCACGGTTTGGCGTCCTCCGGGGCAAGTTTCAGCGCGCCGCGCCGGATCTCGAACAGCATGATGCCGGTGGCCACCGCGAGATTGAGCGAATCGGCGCGGCCGGCCTGCGGAATCCGCAGCAATCTGTCACAGCTTTCGGCCATGCTTTCGGGCAGGCCCTGCTGCTCGTTGCCCATCATCAGCAGCACCGGGCCTTTGGAAAAGTCGACCGAGCGGTAATCGACCGCACCCTTCAGATGTGTGCCGGCAACGAGGCCAGGAAAGCCTTTTCGCCACGCAAGGAAGGTTTCCGGCGTCGCCTTGGCGACCGGCACCGCGAAGATCGAGCCCATCGTGGCGCGCACGGTCTCGACGGAAAAAGGATCGGTGGTCTCGCCGACCAGGATGATGCCCTTGGCACCAACGGCATCGACGGTGCGGATGACAGTGCCGAGATTGCCGGGGTCGCGCACGCGGTCGAGCGCCACCCAGACGTCGCCGTCTCGAGCGCGGATGTCCTTCAGCGGCAGGAATTTCTGCGAAAAGACGCCGACCACCATTTGCGGGTTATCGCGCCGGGTGATGGCGACGAGCACTTTTTCCGAAACTTCGAGCACGGTGCCGCCGGCGGCAACCGTGCGCGCCGCGACCTTTTCGACTGCAGCGTTGCCGCGTCCGGCCTTGGCGAAGACCAGCGTCCGGATCGACCAGCCGAGGTCGAGCGCGTCGATGACCAGCTTCAGCCCCTCGGCCATGAAGGCGTTTTGCTGGTCGCGGAATTTCTTCAGGGAGAGCGCCTTGATGTCCTTGATCAACGGATTGGCGAGGCTGGTCACTTCCTTCACCTGCCCTGGCGCACCGGCGTGCCGCTCGCTCATTCAGGCCACCCAGCGTGAGAACAGCGACGTAGACAGCGCCCGGCCGGCGGATTTTTCGCGGATGATCAGTTCGCCGGATTCGACCGTGCCGCCCATGCCGGCAAATGTGTCGCGCATCAAGGCATGGATGGCGAAGAAGGAGGCGCGGATCGAATAGGCGGTCAGCACGACAGCAAGCGGCTTCGGCGTCAGGATCGAGCGGCAGAGGTCGGTCAGATCAGGCAGGTCCTCGAACAATTGCCAGACCTCGCCTTTGGGGCCACGGCCATAGGCGGGTGGATCGAACAGGATGATGTCGTAGCGGCTGCCGCGGCGCTCCTCGCGCTCGGCGAATTTCATGGCGTCGTCGATGATCCAGCGGATCGGCTTTTGCGACAGGCCCGCCATCTCCTGGTTCTCCCTGGCCCAGCCGATCGCCTTCTTGGACGCATCGACATGGGTGACCTCGGCGCCGGCGCGCGCCGCCACCAGTGAGGCAAGGCCGGTATAGCCGAACAGATTCAGCACCTTGACCGGTCGCTTCGCCGCCGCGATCAGCCCGGCCATGTGGTCCCAGTGCGAGGCCTGCTCTGGGAAGACGCCGACATGGCGAAACGAGGTGAAGCGGCCGAGATAGTCGATTCCGTCGTGCTTCATCGGCCAGGTCTCGCTTAGCGGCGTCTTGGGGAACCGCCAGCGGCCGATGCCTTCCTCGTCGGTGTCGCCGGTGAAAATGGCGTCGGCGCGGTCCCAGTCTTTGGCCGGCAACGCTTTTTGCCAGATCGCCTGGCCTTCGGGCCGGACGATGCGATAGGGCCCGTACTGCTCGAGCTTTTGACCGGCGCCGCTGTCGAGCAGCGCATAGTCGGCGTTGGGCGCCACTTCGAGGATCAGCGGCAGGTGTTCGGCGGGCAGGGCGCCGTCGCGGCGGGAAAGGACGCGCGGCGCGGCTTTCGGCTCGGTGCGGTTGCCCGATGCTGTGCCGGTCCCGCGCCGCGCCTGTTCCGCCCCGCCCTTTGCGAGCTGATGCGAGCGGCTGTCGCGGCGTTTGTCGCGAAAAGGTTTCAAGAAGAGCATCTCCGGGGCGACTTGGCCCGCTTCTGCCACAGCACATTCACCGGTGCAACAAACGCGGTCGCTGGACATTTCCGAAACGGTCAGCCGCGCCTGATCCAAAGCAGGGCGGCAACCAGCGATACGAAACCGACTGCCTTGAAGCCGGCGACGATCATATGGCCGGTTTCCCAGCGCCGTCGGATCGCTTCGAAATTTTCCGGAATCGGTCCAGGCACCCAGGTGGCCAGAATATCGTTCGCCGGCTTGACGAGAGCAAACCACATCGCAAGAGACACCGCATAGAGCACGGCAGCGGCCAACGCGTACCAGAACGCCGGACGGTCATTGCGCAGCATCCATGCGAGAAGTCCCGGGCAGCCGATCGCGGCCACGTCGAGTGGCGCGCCAATGACGGCAAACAGCTGGAACTGGGCGTTGAAGACAGTCGTCTCGCGCCAGAGCGAAGGCGACCACTTCGTCAGCCGAGGAGCCGATTCCAGGACATGGGCGAAGGACGGTCCAAGGCTGAGCGCCGCGACGACTGCGGCCAAGATGGACCAGAACAACAGGAACCCGCGTATCTCCATAACGCCCGAACAACGGCGTGACGCCGGAGACGTTCCCGTCCGAACGGGAACAGAGAAGCAGGGGAGTAAGGGAGTAAGTGAGTAAGTGAATAGGGGAAATATGACTAGCACGAAGCCGCACGATTGGTACGGCTCCCCTACTCCCCTACTCCCCTACTCTTCAGCGCCTTGTACACCGCAATGCCGGCGGCGAGGTCTTCGAGGGCTGCGCCGACCGATTTGAAAAGCGTGATCTCACCGGGGCTCTGCCGGCCTTTCTTTTGGCCGCGTGCCAATTCATGCAGGTCGGCGACGATGGCTTGCGCCTCCAGCACGCCCGAGGCCAGCGGCTGGACGATGTCGCCCGCTTCCTTGGTGGCGCCGGCCCGGGTGTCGACATAGACGCGGGCACGCGCAATCGCATCGTCGTCGCTTTCGCGCATGGTCGGCGTGAAACCGCCGACCAGATCGACATGGGTTCCCGGCTTCAACAGCGCGCCCTTGATCAGCGGCGTGGTCGTGATCGTCGCCGACGAAACGATGTCGGCCTGGCCGAGTTCGGCGTCGAGATCGCTCGCGGCGGTGGCCGCAAAGCCCTCGGCGCGCAATTCCGACGCAACCTTTTCTGCATTGGCCGGCGTGCGGTTCCAGATGCGGATGGCGGTGATCGGCCGCACCGCTGAATGCGCCTTGGCGAGGAACGGCGACAGCGCGCCGGCACCGACCACCAGCAGCCGCTCAGCGTCCTCGCGGGCCAGATAGGAGGCGGCCAGCGCCGAGGCGCAGGCCGTGCGCCACTGCGTCAACCGCTGGCCGTCGATCATGGCTTCAGGCTCGCCGGTCGCGCCGTCGAGCAGGAGGTAAAGCCCCATCACCGCGGGTTTGCCCACGGTGTTGTTGTCGGGCGACACCGTAACGATCTTGACGCCGATATGGCCGCCTGCCGACGTGCCGGCCGCATTGAAGTCGGTCCATGCCGGCATCAGGAGCAGCGTCGAGGCCGCGCCGTCGGGCCGTTCGACCATATGGTGATGCCTGACCGGTTGCATCGCGCCATCGCGAAAGGCCGCGCGCAGAGTCTCGACCAGGCCGGGAAAGGTCAGCGCATGATCGACCTCGGCCGCCGAAATGGTCAGCATGGGAAACTCCGTGGAGAGAAATACGCCTAACGCATAACCGCGGAAATCGGAACCGATTTCGGAAAAGATCATGCGTAATCAAAATGGTACGGCGTCCTATGTGCGTCCCAAAGGACGTGCGGCGCTTTGTTGGCTCAGTTCGTCGGCTTCGGCAAGGCCGGGCCTTGTGGCGCAGCCGGCGCACGGCTGACCGCTTGGCGCAGGTTCTCGGCCTCGACGCCGCGCTGGCGCGCCAGCCTGCGATAGCGGCCCTGCTTGATCCAGGTCGCCAGGCTGCCGACCACCATGCCGATGGCGAGAGCCAGGAACAGGAAGATGAAAAGCGGCAGCGTCAGCGTCAGCGCCGGATTGCCGGGGTTGAACGGATCCAGGGTGAAGGCAACCGGATCGCGATTGGCGACCGCCAGCGCAATCAGGATGACGGCCAGCGGCACGAAGACCACGACGAGCATGAAACGATTGAACATGGAATTTCCTGTCGAAGACGGGCTCGGCCGCGGGCCGCGCCCTACTGAAAAAGGCCGGCATGGCGCACGAGCTCGCGCGGCGCCTATTTGCCGCCGTTCAGCCTTTCACGCAATTCCTTGCCGGTCTTGAAGAACGGCACCCATTTCTCCTCGACCTCGACGGATTCGCCGGTGCGCGGGTTGCGGCCGGTGCGGGCGGGGCGGTTTTTCACCGAGAAAGCACCGAAACCGCGCAGCTCGACCCGGTTGCCTTCGGCAAGCGCGTCGGTGATCTCGTCGAAAATCGCGCCGACGATGTTTTCGACGTCGCGCAGAAAAAGGTGCGGGTTGCGTGTGGCGATGATCTGCACAAGTTCGGATTTGATCATGAGAAGGCTCCCCGTGAAAACACTGCGGTCAAAATTATGAGGATGATTTTATTTGCTTTTTTCACTCGTCTCAAGGGTGCCAGACGGAAACGAGACCGTCAAGAAACAAGCGGTCGGCACCAAGTTCGTGAATGATCTCGCCGCCATAGTCGGGCAGGCCGAGCGCACTGCCGATGGTTCGCGCCGTCGCTTTCGAGAACAGGAAGCCGCCGCTTTCCGCGTCCTTCCACTCCACCACCTTGAGCTTGGCGTCGACGCCCTTGGTCGCGAGCCAGTCGATCGCTTCGGTCTCGCCGCCGACCGCGTCGACCAATTTGTTGGCAACAGCCTGCCGGCCGGTGAAGATCGAACCGTCGGCCAGGGCCAGCGCCTCCGGCTTGGTCATGTTGCGTCGTTCGGCGACGACGCCGACGAACCAGTCGTAGCTGTCCAGGATCAGCTTGCGGACCATGGTGCGCTCGTCGTCATTGGTCGGCTTGAAAGGCGATGGCGAGGCTTTCAAGGGCGAGGATTTCACTTCCTCGAGCTTGATGCCGAGCTTGTCCATAAGGCCGCTGACGTCCGGATACTGGATCAGCACGCCTATCGAGCCGACGATCGACGATTTGCGCGCGACGATATGATCGGCAGCGGTGGCGATCATATAGCCCGCCGATGCGGCCAGCGTGCCGACCTCGGCCACCACCGGCTTCTCGGCGGCCAGCTTGCGCACTGCTTCGTAGATCGATTCGCCCCCGACGGTGGTGCCGCCCGGTGAATCGATCGACAGGATCACAGCTTTCACCCTCGATGATTGACGGATGGTGTCCAGTTGTTTGATCAGGTCTTCGTCTTCGGTAATGGTGCCCTCGATCTTGACCTTGGCGATATGGTCGACCGCCGTGCCAGTGAAGTCGTCACCGTAAATCCAGCTCGAAAAGGCAATCAGCCCGACTGCCGCGACAACAAGCGCTGCAACGCGCCAGAATGTCAGCTTGCGGCGCAAGCGGCGGCGGTCGATCAGGTCGTCGGCTCTCAGTGCCATGGTCAGCCTCATAGTCGGTGGAAGCAGATGCTTTTAAAGCAACCATCCGCGCCCGGCTACCGATTCCTGACGAGCTTGCGCCAAAGACAGGGTTTCGACGTTCGCGAGCCGGCGTTTCAAGAGACATCAAGACCAATCCACAGGCCCCTAACGCTGTGCGCCTGTATCTGGTATGAGATGCAAGTCGTGCCGGTTTCATTTTCGTTTGTACAACTGCAACCGTCACACTTTTGCGGTTTTCCTCCGCTTGTGCTTGCTTGAGGGCGCCGGCATCCCACCTATAGGGGTGCTTGGCGGCAGGGGTTTAAAAGAAAGCAGTTATGTTAGCGCGACCGATCGAACCGACCAACACCGAGACGGAGTTGGCTCCCCCGGACGTAGGCCCGGCGCGGGTCGACGCCTTCGGCATTGCCCAGCGCCATTCGCGCCGCGTGCGGATCTTGAAGCTGGCGGTGCCGCTGGCCGCTGCCGCGATCGCGGTCGCCTTCCCGATCTATACCTATCTCGCGGCGCCTGGCTCAATCCAGGTCCAGGCCGACGGCAGCGCCTTCGCCAATGGCAAGCTGGTGATGGCCAACCCCAAGCTCAACGGGTTCACCAAGCAGAAACTGCCCTATTCCATGACGGCCTTGCGCGCCCTACAGGACGTGACCAAGCAAGGCATCATCAATCTGGAGGGCATCGACGCCAAGCTGCCGATATCGACTGACAATGTGGCGGCCATCAATGCCTCGCACGGCACCTACAATCGTGACGGCAACACGATGAGCCTGACCAGCGATGTCACCATAACCACCACCGATGGCTTGGCGGCAAAGTTCAAATCGGTCTTTCTCGATATGGGCAAAGGCACTATGAAGACGAACGACCCGGTCGACGTCAGCCGCGGCGGGTCGCGGATCACCGCAGATTCGATGTCGATCCAGGACAACGGCAAGATCGTGGTTTTCGAGAACAGAGTGCGTGTCAACATCGATCCCGCCAGCTTGAAAGCGGCAGAGGCAATGAGCGGAGAATCCAATGCGGTTCAGTAGTTCGACACGGCTCGGGGCAGCAGCTTCGGCGTTGCCGGCCCTTGGGCTGGCTTTGGGGCTGAGCTTGGGGACGACGCCGGCTCTGGCGCAGTCCAAGGCCACCAGCCAGTTGTCGGGCCTCAAACTGTCCGGCGACAAGCCCATCCAGATCGAAAGCGATAAGCTCGAGGTCCGCCAGGCGGAAAGCGTCGCCGTGTTCACAGGAAATGTGAGCGTCGTCCAGGGGCCGACTTTGCTCAAGGCCGGCAAGATGACGGTCTATTACGTCAAGGACGCCGACGCTGACGCCAAGGAAGCGCAGGACGCAGGTGCCGCGATGACCGGCTCGGCCAACATCGACCGTCTGGAGGTGGCCAACAAGGTCTATATCAAATCGGACGACCAGGTCGCCACCGGCGACAGCGGCACCTTCGACATGAAGACGGAAGTGCTGGTGCTTTCAGGCAGCAAGGTCGTGCTTTCGCAAGGTGACAATGTACTGGTCGGCTGCAAGCTCACCGTGCAGATGAAGAGCGGCCTGGCCCAGGTCGACGCCTGCGGGGGCCGCGTCATGATGTCGATCACGCCGCCGGCGAAGTCGGGAGCGGCGAACCCCTGATGGTCGACGTAGCATCGCTGATGGCGCGTCTCCCAGGACGCGCCGCCAGCAAACTTGCGGCACCGGCCACGGTCAGCGTCGACCAGGTAAAGTTCAAGGGAACCTTGATCGCCAAGGGCCTGACCAAGAGCTACAAGGGCCGCAAAGTCGTCAGCGGCGTGACGATCGGCGTGCGTGCCGGTGAGGCGGTCGGGCTGCTCGGTCCCAACGGCGCCGGCAAGACGACCTGCTTCTACATGGTCACCGGCCTTGTGCCGGTCGATGAAGGCACAATCGAAATCGACGGCTTCGATGTCACCTCGATGCCGATGTACCGCCGCGCCCGCCTCGGCATCGGCTACCTTCCGCAGGAAGCGTCGATCTTTCGCGGCTTGAGCGTCGAGCAAAACATCCGTGCCGTGCTCGAAGTGGTCGAAAAGAGCCGCAAGGAGCGCGAACGCAGTCTCGACGAACTGCTCGAGGAGTTTCACATCAGCCATTTGCGCAAGGCCCCGTCGCTGTCGCTTTCCGGCGGCGAGCGGCGCCGCCTTGAAATCGCGCGCGCACTGGCGACCCGCCCCGCATATATGCTGCTCGACGAACCTTTCGCCGGCATCGATCCGATCGCCGTCGCCGATATCCAGCAACTCGTGCGCCATCTGACGGCGCGGGGCATCGGCGTGCTCATCACCGATCATAATGTCCGCGAGACGCTCGGCCTGATCGACCGCGCCTACATCATCCATGCCGGCCAGGTGCTGACCCACGGCCGGGCCGATGAAGTGGTCGCAAACCCGGATGTGCGACGGCTTTACCTCGGTGAGGGGTTTACACTCTAAGCGGGAAAATTCCCCTCCAAGCGCGATTTTTGGCGCGAGACGAGCCTTTTTCTCCGATTTCTCCTCCAAATAACGCACCGACAGGCGAGTTTTGATCGCTGTCGCCTTGACAAGCAAAAGCCGGGCCAGTTTCTATGCCCAACTCCTTCCGGCAGTCCGGATGCGTAGACAGGGCGTTTGAAACCGAACCATGGCGTTGGCGGCAAAACTACAGCTACGACAGTCCCAGTCGCTGGTGATGACGCCGCAACTCATGCAGTCGATCCGGCTGCTGCAGTTCACCCACGTCGAGCTGGAACGCTTCATCGACGACGAGATCGAGCGCAATCCTCTACTCGATCGCGCCGAGCCGCAGGACGATGCCGTCAGCGATCAGGCGCAGAAGATCGATGCCGTGCCGGAAACGGCCACCGGCGGCGACTGGTTCGAGAAGGAAACGGCGTGGAGCGCCGAGGCGATCTCGGAAAAGCTCGATACTTCGCTGGAAAACCTGTTTCCCGACGATCCCGGCACCAGCGAGCGGCTCGGTCCCGACCTGACGGCCCAATGGAAATCGGCCTCCGGCAACGGTTCCGCGTCCTCGTCGGACGGCTTCGAGGTCGGAGACATGGCGGCCGCCGCCATCACGCTGCGCGAGCATGTCGGCGAACAGGTCGCGCTTGCCTTCGCCGACCCGGCAGCACGCCTGATCGCCAGCGAACTGGCCGATGGCCTCGATGAGGCCGGCTACATGCGCGCCGACATGGCTGAGATCGCCGCTCGTCTCGGCACCGACAGAGCGGCGGTGACGAATGCACTCGAGGTCTGCCAGACATTCGAGCCCGCCGGCATCTTTGCCCGCGACCTCGCCGAATGCCTGTCGCTGCAGCTTGCCGTCCGCGACCGGCTCGACCCGGCGATGAAGGCTTTGATCGCCAATCTCGAGCTCCTGGCGCGGCGCGATTTCCAGACCCTGAAACGGATCTGTGGGGTCGACGAGGAGGATCTGCTCGACATGCTGGCCGAGATACGTGCGCTCGATCCGCGCCCGGGGATGGCGTTTTCGGGCGGTGCCAGCGATGCGATCGTCGCTGATGTCGAAGTGCGGGCGGCCAATGACGGGAGTTGGGTGATCGAACTCAATGCCGAAACGCTGCCGCGCGTGCTGGTCGACCATATCTATTTTGCCCAGGTTTCACCGCATGCGAAAAACCAGACGGAAAAGGATTTCCTGGCGGAATGCCTGCAAAACGCCAACTGGCTGACGCGCAGTCTCGACCAGCGGGCGAAGACCATCCTTAAAGTTGCCTCAGAAATCGTGCGCCAGCAGGACGCCTTCCTCGTCCATGGCGTGCGTCACCTGAAGCCGCTCAACCTGCGCACGGTGGCCGACGCCATCGGCATGCACGAATCGACCGTCAGCCGGGTCACCGCCAACAAATACATGCTGACGCCGCGCGGCGTGTTCGAACTGCGCTATTTCTTCACCGCCTCGATCGCTTCGTCGGGTGGCGGCGATGCGCATTCGTCTGAAGCGGTGCGCGACCGCATCAAGCAGTTGATCGACGAGGAGAAACCGGCCGACGTGCTTTCCGACGACGCGATTGTGGATATGTTGCGGGAAAGTGGCGTCGATATCGCCAGGCGCACGGTCGCCAAGTATCGGGAGGGCATGAATATTCCCTCGTCGGTGCAGCGGCGGCGTGAAAAACGCGCTTTGGCCAGCGCCGGACGTTGATCCCCGACGGAATTTCCACAGCTTTCGCGCTTCATTGACAAGCCGCATTGAAGTGGCTAGAAGCCCGCCCGCATGGGACGGGCTACTGCCCGCATGCGGATGGTCCGTCACGACGTTGGCCACGGGACGGTCAAAGAAGGCGGCTTGTGATCAACCGGAAAGTTCGGATTTAAAATCGGCGCAAGTGACGCCGCAAAGCTTGTGCGCACAGACCACGGGTATAAACTCGGGACAGTTTGAAGCCTGAGCAAGGAAGGTCAGTTTTCAGATGACACTGCGCATATCAGGAAAACACATGGATGTCGGCGATGCGTTCCGTACGCGCATCAACGACCGTGTCGGAGAAGTGATCGGGAAATATTTCGATCGGGGCTTTTCAGGGCAAATTGTAGTCGTCAAATCGGGGTCGCGCTACACGGCCGATTGCATGATCCGGCTGGATTCCGGCGCTTCGCTGCAGGCGACCGGTGAAGCCCAGGACCCGACGCTCGCTTTCGAGGCCGCGGCGGATCGCCTCGAAACCCGCCTTCGGCGCTACAAGCGTCGGCTGAAGTCACATAATTCAGGCAATGCCAATGGCGAACTCACCGACATCGCCTATACGGTGATGGCGCCGCTTGCCGATGACGATGAGGAAATACCGGAGAATTTCGCGCCAGCCATCGTCGCCGAATCAACCATGACGCTGCGGACCATGTCGGTGGCGTCAGCCGTGATCGAGCTCGACACCAAGGACAGCCCGGTTCTCGTCTTCCGCAACGCCGGAAACGAGCATCTCAATATCGTCTATCGCCGGCCGGACGGAAATATCGGCTGGATCGACCCGTCTACGACCAAGGTCGCGCAGGGATGACGACCAAGGCCGCACTGGGATAAGGAACCAGCCGCACGCGAGAGTGAGGGCTGGCGACGGCAGGCGAACAAGGGATTTCAAGTATGGATCTGAGCGATCTTATCAACGTTCCGGCAATCTTGCCGGCGTTGAAGGCGAACTCCAAGAAACAACTGCTGCAAATGCTGTCCGAAAGGGCGGCAGCGATTTCCGGCATTCCGGAACGGGAGGTGTTCGACACCATCCTGCAGCGGGAACGGCTGGGCTCGACCGGTGTCGGCAACGGCATTGCCATTCCGCATGGCAAGCTGGCCGGGGTCAAGCGGATCGCCGGGGTTTTCGCCCGGTTGGAGACGCCGGTCGATTTCGAGGCGCTGGACGACCAGCCGGTCGATCTGGTGTTCCTGCTTTTGGCGCCCGAAGGCGCCGGCGCCGACCACCTCAAGGCGCTGTCGCGCATCGCGCGGGTGCTGCGCGACGCCGACACGGTGGCCAAGATCAGGGGCACCCGCGACGCCGCAGCGATCCACGCGCTTTTGTCGGACACGCAAGCCTCACACGCGGCCTGAGTTTTTGATTGGATCCGTTGAAGGGCCGCCGTGAGCGGCCCTGTCCGTTTCCAACCAGATCGCTGCGCCTATTGTTAGTGGATGGCGACGGGGATCAGGTCGTTTTCCAGGGCGCCAGCCAGCGCCCGATCGCGAGCGTCCGAAAGCAGGATCGGCTGGCCATTGGCGGCAAACAGGGCCCACAGTTCAAGGCCGGGCGCGATTTCGCCGAGGCCCGGGAAACGGCCGCGGAGATCGTCGCTCGACACTTTCCTGAGATAGGCGACCGAGCCTTCGCCGAGATGGGCGAATTCGCCGCTGGTCATGATAAGATTTTCGTCAGTTCTAGTCATTTAAGCCTCCTTGTCGCGAGGACTCCCCGCTCAGGCCGCCTCGCATGAGAGCCATTAGAGCGCCGTGTGTCCAATTGGACACACAAAGGACGCTCTAACACTTCAATTTGCTGCATCGTACTTTCGGAAAATCGATTCCGATTTTCCGGCCGATGCAGCGGTAAGGATCAGTCTTTCACCGATATGTTTATTTTCCGTACCAGCCGTTCGGACTCGGGCCGATCGAGATCGATCGACAAAAGCCCGTTCTTCAGCTCCGCGGTGATCACCCGCATGCCGTCGGCCAGCACGAAACAGCGCTGGAACTGGCGCGCGGCAATGCCGCGATGAAGAAATTCGCGCTCGGTATCGTCGTTCTGGCGGCCGCGCACGACCAACTGGTTCTCCTCCGTGGTCACATCGAGATCGTTCTCGGCGAAACCGGCGACAGCGAGCGTGATACGCAACCTTTCGGCCTTGCCGTCGGTACCGCTGAGGCGCTCGATGTTATAGGGAGGGTAGCTATCACCCGATTTCGCCAGACGCTCCAGGGTCTTTTCCATGGCATCGAAACCCAGGAGAAGCGGGCTGGAAAAAGGCGTCATTCGGCTCATGTTACATTGTCCTCTCAAGAGCGACATAAAGTGGAAAAACCCAGATGGCATTTTTCCCGATGGTCTTGATATGGTCCGCCCCGCGGTCAAGTTCAAGCCGTCAAAAGCCCCGCCCAAAAAGACTCCCCAAACAAGGAATTGAAATGCCCCTATCCCGCAAGATCATCATCGACACGGATCCCGGCCAGGATGATGCCGTCGCCATATTGCTGGCGCTCGGCAGCGCCGAGCTGGAGATCGTCGGCATAACCGCCGTCGCCGGCAACGTGCCGCTGAGGCTCACCGAAAAGAATGCACGCAAGATCTGCGAACTGGCCGGCAGGTCTGACATCAAGGTCTATGCCGGCGCCATCCGGCCGCTGGCGCGCGAACTGGTTACCGCCGAGGAGGTGCATGGCGAGACCGGTCTCAACGGACCGCAATTGCCCGAACCGACAATGAAGCTGCAGGACCAGTATGCGGTGGATTTCATCGTCGAGACACTGATGAAGGAAGAGAGCGGCACGATTACGCTCTGCGCGCTCGGACCGCTCACCAACGTTGCGCTGGCGCTTATCCGCGAGCCGAAGATCGCGCCGCGCATCAAGGAAATCGTGCTGATGGGCGGCGGCTTCTTCGAAGGCGGCAACGTCACGCCCACCGCCGAATTCAACATCTATGTCGATCCACATGCCGCCGACGTCGTGTTCAAATCCGGCATCCCGATCGTCATGATGCCGCTCGACGTCACCCACAAGGCGCTGACCACTGCCAAGCGAACCCAGGCCTTCCGCAAGCTCGGCACCAGGGTCGGCACGGCTACGACGGAGATGCTGGAATTCTTCGAGCGCTTCGACGAGGAGAAATACGGCACCGATGGCGGTCCACTGCACGACCCTTGCGTCATCGCCTATCTGTTGAAGCCGGAGCTATTCAGGGGCCGCAACTGCAACGTCACCGTGGAAACCGCCTCGGAGCTCACCATGGGCATGACCGTGATCGACTGGTGGGGCGTGACCAAGCGACCGAACAACGCCATGGTGATGCGCGACATCGACCATGATGCGTTTTTCGCACTACTGCTGGAAAGGCTGGGGCGGCTTTAGGGCTCCTTCCTTCTCCCCTTGTGGGCCCACAAGGGGGGGAGGAAAGGTGCCGCTCACTTCGCCTTTGAAAACGCCAGCCACAGACCGCCGCCGATCAGGAAACTGCCGCTGATTCTGGACATGAGCTTGATGCGGCCGGCCGAGAGCAGGCGTCCGGCGCGGCCGGCGGCGAGCGCGAAGGTCGAATCCGACACGGCGGCGAAGATCAGAGCGGTGAGACCCATGACGACGATCTGCAACGCGTAGTTGCCTTCAGGGGCGATGAACTGCGGAAAGAAGGCGCCGAAAAACACCAGCGTCTTGGGATTGCTGATCGCCACCAGCAGGCCTTGTAGGAAGAAGCCGCCGCGCGGTGTCTTCGCCGATCCGTCGGCGTTCAGCTTGCCCTTGGAGCGGAACATCTGCACACCCATCCAGATCAGATAGGCAGCGCCGATCAGCCTGACCCATTCGAACCAATGGCCCATTCCCGCGATCAGCGAGGTCAATCCGATGCCGACAATGGCGATCATGATGGCCAGCCCGGCCTGCGTGCCGGCGACATTGGCGAGGCCGGCGCGGGAGCCATGGCGGATGCTGTTGGCGATGATCAGCGTGACGGTCGGTCCAGGCACCAGGACAATGACGATACAGGCAACGACATAGGTAGCGTAGAGTTCCAGCGACATGGGTTTCCTCGACAATATGCGGCTTGCGACGCGGCCGACCGCGATCAATGCATGACAGCAACGCCGGTGCAAGCCGGCAGCATATGTCGCTGGCGGCCTTGACCTGGATTTAGGCTCCGGCCTGCCACGGCAGCGTCGTCTCGTAGGCTGCCGCTGCTCTCAACACGGCCATGTCGCCGCGCGGCCGCCCGATCAGTTGCATGCCCATCGGCCTGCCTCTGGCATCGAAGCCGGCCGGTACATTGACCGCCGGGCAGCCGCCCAGCGTGGCGAGCGCTGAAACCTGCATCCAGCGGTGATAGCTGTCCATGGCACGCCCGGCCACTTGCGTCGGCCAGTGGGTGGCGAACTCGAAGGGGAAGACCTGCGCAGTCGGCAGTGCGACGAGGTCGAAGCGGTCGAAGAGCGACAGCAGGGTTTTGTGCCAGGACGAGCGCCTCACCGTGGCGGCGTGGATTTGCGGCGCCGTGAGCTGCAGCGCATGTTCCACCTCCCACACGGCCTCCGGCTTCAGAAGACTGCGTTTGAAGGGATCGTCGTAATGCGCCTTGAGCGCACAACCGCTGCTTGCCTGGCGCAGCGTCAGAAAGGCCTGCCACAGCGCTTCGTAGTCGAAATCCGGCACCAGCGCCTCGGTCTGAAAGGATACGTCGGCGAACCGGCCGAGAGCGGCCTTGCAAAGATCAAGGATGCCAGGTTCGACCGGCAGATGACCACCGAGATCGCCGAACCAGGCGATGCGGCCGCCGGGCGCTGCCGTTTGCAGCCCTTCGAGGAACGAACCGTGCTTGTGATGTGAGAGCGGCGCGCGAGGGTCGTAGCCGGCCTGCTCGTCGAGCAGCAGCGCCATGTCGCGCACGCTGCGGCCCATCGGTCCTTCGACGCCCATCTGTGTGTGAAAGACGTCAAGTTCGGGACCGGCCGGGACAAGTCCCTGCGACGGACGGAAGCCATAGACATTGTTGTAGGCGGCCGGGTTGCGCAGCGAGCCGCCAAAGTCGCTGCCATCGGCGACAGGCAGCATGTCGAGCGCCAGCGCGACCGCCGCGCCGCCGCTCGAACCGCCGGCGGTCAAGGCCGGGTCGAAAGCATTGAGCGTCGGGCCGAACACGGTGTTGTAGGTGTTGGAGCCAAGGCCGAATTCGGGAACGTTGGTTTTGCCGATGATGATGGCGCCGGCCTTGCGGATGCGCTCGACGAAGAAATCATCCTCTTGCGGCACGAAATCGGCGAAGATCGGCGAGCCGAAGCTGGTCCTGAGGCCTTTGGTCTGCGCGAGATCCTTGATGGCGATCGGCAGGCCGAACAGGGGGCCGGCATGCCCTGCACGCGCCAGATGGGCGTCTGCCTTGTCAGCCTCGCGCAAGATGTCGGCACGGTCGCGTAGTGAGACGATGGCATTGACCAGCGGGTTCACGGCGTCGATCCGGTCGAGGAATGCCGTCACCACCTCGCGCGCGGACAGCTGACGGCGCCTGATCGCGTCGGCAAGGTCCACGGCGGACAGACGGCAGATATCGCCGGCAGGCGGCACGGCGTGTTTTGTGGCCGGACGCATGGCTCTCACCTGGCTGGCGGATTTTGGAGCGCCGCGTCGACGTCCTTCGCCAGCGGGATCGCCGGCTGGGCGCCGGGCTTCAGGCAAGCGAGCGAACCAGCGGCTGCAGCACGGGCGAGCGCCTGATCGAGCGGCAGGCCGGATGACAGCCCGGCGGCGAAATAGCCGCAAAACGTGTCGCCGGCGCCGACCGTGTCGACAGGGGTGATCTTCAGCGCCGGAACCATCAGAAGATCGACTGGCGTGGCAGCCAGAACGCCGTCACCGCCGAGCGTGACGACAATTGTGCGGCCGGTCTTTCCGGCGTAATCGCGCATCCGCGCCGGGCGATCACGGCCGCTCAGCGACAGCGCCTCACCGTAGAGGTCGAATTCGGTCTCGTTGGCGACGACATAGTCGGCCTTGCCGAGGAAGGCGGCCGCCTCGCCGCGGAATGGTGCCGTGTTGAGCACGGTGACCGCGCCTGCCGCCCCGGCCGCGTCCAGTGCTGCATCGACAGTCTGCAGCGGGATCTCCTGCTGCAAGAGCACGACATCGCCCTTTTTCATGAAAGCCCTGGAGAGGTCGCCTGTCACGACCGACTCATTGGCGCCCGGCACCACGGCAATGACGTTCTCGCCGTCGTCGGCGACCATGATCAATGCCGTGCCGGTCGAGGCGAAGGTTTCGCCGACACCGGACAGGTCGATCTTGCCGTTCCGCAGCAGCGCCAGCGCTTCAGTGGCGAAATTGTCCTTGCCGACCGCGCCGACCATGCGCACCTTGGCACCGGCGCGCGCGGCGGCCAACGCCTGGTTGGCGCCCTTGCCGCCAGGTGCGGTGGTAAAGCCGGAGCCCCGAACCGTCTCGCCCGGTGCGGGCAAGCGGTCGACATTGGCGATAAGGTCAAGGTTGATCGAGCCGATAACGATGATCAAGTGGTGCCTCCCTGCTGACGCATCGTGCTTTCCAAAAATCGGAATCGATTTTCGGAAAGCACGAATGCGTAGAATTAAAGTGTTAGAGCTTACTTTGTGCGTCCAAATGGACGCACGTCGCTCTAATTGTGCGGGAAGCTACTCCGTAAGGCCGCTGCTTGCCAGACCGCGCGAGATGAACCCGCGCGCTGCTGGCCCGAATCTATGGGCGTTTCATCAAGATCCGACTTGTCCCGCTTCCCAGCCAAGGATGGCGCGTTTGCGGGTCAGGCCCCAGTGGTAACCGGTGAGCGCGCCGGACTTGCCGAGAGCCCGGTGACACGGCACCACGAAGGACATCGGATTGGCGCCGACCGCGGCCCCCACCGCCCGGCTGGCGCTCGGCGCGCCGATGCCGGCGGCGATCGAGGAATAGGTGCAGGCCTTGCCCATCGGGATGCGCAGCAGGGCCTCCCAGACGCGGACCTGGAAGTCGGTGCCGATCAAGACGACGCGCAGCGGCTGGTCGGCGCGCCACAGCGCCGGATCGAAGATGCGCGCGGCATAGGGCGCCGTCGCGGCCATGTCCTCGACATAGTTTGCGTTCGGCCAGCGGCCGGACATGTCGGCAAAGGCCGCACGCTCGCCGCCGGCATCGCTGAAGGCGAGGCCGGCAAGGCCGCGGTCGGTGACCATGATCAGGGCGATGCCGAAGGGCGAGATATGATAGCCGTAGCGGATCGTCAGCCCGGCGCCGCGCGTCTTGTAGTCGCCCGGCGACATCGCCTCATGGGTGACGAAAAGGTCGTGCAACCGGCCGGGGCCTGACATGCCGACCTCGAAAGAAGCCTCGAGCAGCGGCATGCCGGAATCGAGCAGTTTGCGCGCATGGTCGAGCGTGACCGCCTGGAGGAAGGCCTTGGGCGACAGGCCGGCCCAGCGTGTGAAGAGCTTCTGCAGGCCGGTCGGCGTCTCGCCGACTTCCTCGGCCAGTATTTCGAGCGACGGCTGGTCACGGTAGTCAAGGCTGATCTTCTCGATCGCGCGCCGAACAACTTCGTAGTCACCGCCTTCGGGTGTGATGTCTTTCTTCAGAATAGCTGTCTGTGCGTTCATCGGACTATCTCCTTGACCGTGAATATCGTCCTTCGCGGCTGCGATCACCACCCGAAACTTGCCTTCTCGTCATGTGCACCCAGATAGATCTGGCTTCGAGGAAGGAGCCGACGATGGCTGGCGAGAAGGTGCATCTCACCAAGGAGAAGGAGACGCTGCTGATTACCATTTATGGCAAGGCACTGGAGAGCCGGTTGCCTCAATCGCTGCTGAAAGATCATTTTGCGGACGAGGCGGTTCGCCGCATCGACTATGATTTCTCGCGGCTGAAGGTCGACGACAATCTCGGCGTCGGCTTGGCGATCAGGGCCAAGACGCTGGATGACTGGGTTTCGGCCTTTCTGGCCAGGAATCCCGAAGCGATCGTGCTGCATCTCGGCTGCGGGCTCGACACGCGGATATTCCGCATCGATCCACCATCCCGCGTGGATTGGTTCGATATCGACTATCCCGAAGTCATCGAGCTCAGGCGCAAACTCTATCCGCCGCGCGACCATTACCGCCTGATCGCGTCGTCAGTCACCGAGCCTGGCTGGCTGGACGAAGTGCCTGGCGATCGTCCGGCCATGGTCGTGGCGGAAGGGCTCACGCCCTACCTTGCCGCTGACGAGGGTCCAAGACTGTTTTCGCGGCTTGTGTCGCATCTTTCGAGCGGCGAATTGGTTTTCGACGCCTATAGCCGCTTTGGCTTGAAGATCATTCGCCTCAATCGATCCTTCCGCGCGACTGGCGCCGAGGTCCATTGGAGCATCGAGGATCCGCACGAACTGGAGCAAAAGGTGCCCGGCCTGCAACTGGTCGAGGACCTTTCGGCCTACCGGCCGGAACACACCGCCCGTATGAGCTGGGTCGCGAGGCTGCTCATCCGGCTTTGGAGCTATATTCCGCCGCTGCGCAAGATCGGCAGGATGTTGCGGTATCGATTCTGAAATAACTTCCCCTCTGCGCTTCGCGCCTCGTTGCTCGATAAGGAACTTAATGCGAATTTGTCGGAAAGATGGATCTATAGAAATGAAGCAAGATGCACGGGCAGCAGCGACCTTTTTTCTGGCCCTCCAATAGCGGTGGCAGTCGAGATTCTTCGAGAATTGTGCATCGTCGTTTTTCACAATGGGTTGAGTGAAAGTCTTGTTTTAGCGGGCCAATTTTGGGCGGTATTGAGATCGCAACCATTTTTGCATGGTCTTTTGCAATACTGTTTGGGTCCCACTCTACATTCTTCTGAGATGGCTTAGAATTTTGTCGCCGTGGGTAACGATAGGGTTCGCTGCCGCGATAGGAGCGTGGTTCAATATTTTTCCGGAATTCTTGCCCAAAAATGAGACGACCAACTTCTGGATAACAGGGTGCCAAATCATAGCGAATGGCACGCGCACTTTATGTGGGTATTGGGAGCTGGCATCGGACGTGCTGTCTACCGCGACCTTGGGCGCGGTGGCTGGTCTGATTTTTTGGCTTATCTACGCTGGCGGCTGGAAGCGGCCAGTCATCTAAACCTAGCGCGCTTTGGCGGTCGCCAGGGCGCGCGAAAAAGCTGACGCAAAGCTCTCGCGGTCGTCGGGATTGAGGAAGCCGCCGATCGGCACATTCTGACCTTGTGCTTCCACCGCCATCCTGGTGATGCCGATCTCGGCGTGGCGGGCGACCGAAAAATGCGCCCAGAACGGATTGAAGCGATGCGCTTCCGATTTGCCTGACGGTGCGGTCTTGCGGATGTCGAGGCTGGTACGCGAGACCGACACCTCCTCGCGGGCGCGGGCGGCACGATAATTGGCGCGAAAGGCGATGTAGACGGCAATCACGTCGAAACCGAGGAAGCCGAACACCGGCCAGGCGCCGCGCGACAGGAAAAACGCTCCGGTCACCAACGAGCCGAACAGCAGAGCGCCCATCAGGATGGCAAAGCCGGTTTTGCCCAGCGACCGATGCGGTATCAGCAACGCCTGGAAGAATGGCTCGTCGGCCTGAAATGAGGCGTTTGTGTCGCTCATGACGGGATATTATAGGAAGGGGATGACGAGCCCCAAGCCCAAAAATTCCTCTACACTCGAAAATGAACCGCCCCCCGGCCGACGCGACGGCTCGAACGCCAAGCCGCGTGCCCGGCCGGTGCGGTCCCATTCGCGCTACAGCCCGGCCGAGGTGCACGAGATTTTCCGACGCTTTTCCGTTCAGCGGCCCGAGCCGAAGGGCGAGCTCGAACACATCAACGCCTTCACGCTGCTGGTGGCTGTGGTGCTTTCGGCACAGGCGACCGATGTCGGCGTCAACAAGGCAACGCGGGCGCTGTTCAGGGTCGCCGACACCCCGCAAAAGATGCTGGCGCTCGGCGAGGCCAAGGTCGGCGACTATATCCGCACCGTCGGGCTTTGGCGCAACAAGGCCAAGAACGTCATTGCGCTGTCGGAAGCGTTGATCCGCGACCATGGCGGCGACGTGCCCGACGACCGCGATCAATTGGTCAAGCTGCCGGGCGTCGGGCGCAAGACCGCCAATGTCGTGCTTAATATGGCCTTCGGCCAGCACACGATGGCGGTCGACACGCATATCTTCCGCATCGGCAACCGGCTGGGACTGGCGCCCGGCAAGACGCCGGAACAGGTCGAGCAGGGGCTGTTGAGGATCATTCCGGACGAATATATGCGCCACGCGCATCATTGGCTGATCCTGCATGGCCGCTACGTCTGCAAGGCGCGCAAACCGGATTGTCCGGTCTGTGTCATCGCCGACATCTGCAAGGCCGAGGAGAAGACGAATGATATTCCGGCGCCGCTGGTCGAAATTGCGCCGCTCGAACCCGTAGGCGAAATTCAGTAGCCGTAGCCGCGCGCCATCGCCGCGGCGAAGACCGGGATCAGCAGGAAGATGAAGGCTTCGGCGCGGACATAAGTTCGAACGGATGCAAGTTGCGACGCCGGCACTTGAAAACCGGGGTTGGCCGAGGCCTGCCTGTTCCAGGAAACAAAGCGGACCGTCGGAATGATCGACAGCAGGCCGACGATGACGAAGGCCGCCATCTTCGCCCAGAACACCCAGTTGTAGACGTAGAATTCCCAGCCCTTCAGGCCGTAGATGACGCGGCCGATGCCGACGATGATGATCAGCATGGCGAGGATGCCGTAATGGCGATCGATGCCGACAAGCCGCCGGAGCGTCGCGGCGGGCAGATCGCTGCGGATCAGGACAAATTCGGCGCCGATGATGCCCGCCAATGAAAACACCAGCAGATGATGAAAGATGGCAAGCAGAAGATCGGTGGTATCCATGCCCTTTTCCCTCCGTCGGACGGCACAGCGGATGCTGAATCAGCTGCTGGTGAAAAGTAGCACCGCTGGGCAGGATTCACATTGGGCTGGAAGATGATCTGCACAGGCTTTGGCTCTTGTCTGGTGCAGGCGATTTGGATCTCTGTCGCATATCGCTGTCCCCCAAAACCGCCGAGCACCCCCGGGTCAAATCCAAGGGCAGGCTACTAAGCACAGGCAAACTTACGCAACCGAGGCACGACACGTGATCAATCCACAGGCGCTTGTCGCTCCCGTCATTGAAACGCCGCGCACCGTGCTGCGGCCACACTAGCTCGATGATTTCGACGCCTATGTCGCCATGTGGGCCGATCCGGCCGTCACACGCTTCATCGGCGGCAAGCCGCGCACGCGGGAGGAAAGCTGGATGCGCTTCCTGCGTCATGCCGGCCTGTGGTCGCTGCTGGGCTATGGCTTTTGGGCGATCGAGGACAAGGCGACCGGCCGCTTCATCGGCGAAGCCGGCTTTCACGATTTGAAGCGCAACATCGTGCCGTCGATCGAAGGCGTTCCGGAAGCCGGTTGGGCGCTGGTCCCGAGCGCCCATGGCCAAGGCTTCGCCAGCGAAGTCGTCGGACGGGTTCTCGCCTGGGGCGACGACGCATTCGGGCGCGCAAGGACTGTCTGCATCATCGATCCGGAAAACACCGCTTCGCTGAGCGTCGCGGCCAAATGCGGCTACAGCGAAGTGTTGCGGACCACCTATCACGACGATGCGACGATCCTGCTGGAACGGCAGCCTTGAGGGTTGCGGCCTGTCATCCTGTGGTTCCGATCGGGCCGAATCGAGGCTTTCTAGGCCTGCCGCTTCAGCACCGGGCCTTCCGCTTTGGCTTTTAGGGCCGCCTGTTCGAGCATCGAGGCGTCTTCGCCGAAAGCGCGGGTGGCGCGCGCGGCCGCCTCGATCAGCGGATTTTTCATGCGCTGCAGAAAGGCCGCGTCGACGCGCGTGCTCGGGCCTGACAGCGTCAACGCACCGAGCAAGGTGTGCCCCGGCCCGAACACTGGTGCCGAAACGCCCGCTGTCTCGGGGTCGCGATCGCCGACCGACAAACAATGGTAGGTTTTGCGGATCGTCTCGTAAGGCTCGCCCTGCTGACCGGAAAACGCCGCAAGCACGCGGCCGCCCGTACCGGCCAGCAACGGCAGCACGTCGCCTTCCCGTATGGTGTAGCGGATGGGATGCTTGGACTCGACACGATAGAGGCAGGTGCGCACGTCGCCCGAGCGGACATAGAAAGCGACGCTTTCCCAGCTTCGCTCGGCCAGATCGCGCATGATCGGCAGCAGGATGTCGATCGCCACGACCGAACGCTGGTATAGGGCACCCAGCCGGAAGGTGGCAGGGCCGACACGGTAGCGGCCGTCGTCGAGACGCTCCAGCAGCTGCCCGCGCAATAATGAGTTCGCCAGCCTCAGGATCGTGCTCTTGTAGAGGCCGGTCCGCGCCGCGATTTCGGCCAGGCTGAGCGACCGGTCGGCGGTAGCGAAAGCATCGAGGATGGCGATCGCACGGTCGAGCGCGGCAACACCGTTGGTCGACGCAGGCTTGGATTGTGTTACGGTCATCTGCTTGACCACGTCGTTCCGTTCCCAGTTGGACAGAAGGGCCGATCGGAACAACTATGCCGCGTGCAGACAGTTCTGTCCAGTAGAATGCCGTTCCTGTTGACAGAACAAGACAAAGGCTGCATGAATTTTTGTCGAGCGGGTCTGAATTCAGGCTACGTTGCTGGCAGGCACCAGAGGAGGTGTCGTGATTGGAGGAATCCCATGCTGAACAGACGCAGATTTTTAATGAGCACCGCCGCTGCCGGCGCCGCCGGTTTCGCAGCGTTGCATCTCTCGCCCGCCTTTGCGCAGGATGCGCCGCAGATCCAGATCTTCGTGCCGGCAGCGCCCGGCGGCGGCTGGGATCAGACGGCGCGCACGATGGACCAGGTGCTGCGCAGTGAGAAGCTGATCTCCGGTTCGCAGATCACCAATGTCGGCGGCGCCGGCGGCACAGTCGGCCTGCCACAATTCATCAGCCAGTGGAACGGCAAGGGCAATTCGCTGATGGTTGCCGGCATGGTCATGGTTGGCGCCATTATCGCCAACAAATCGGCCAACAATCTCACCGAAGTCACGCCGATCGCCCGCCTCACCGGCGAATTCGAGGCGCTTGTGGTGCCGGCGGCCTCGCCGTTCAAGACAGCAGCGGATTTCGTCGCCGCCCTCAAAGCCGATCCGACCAAGGTTCCGGTGGCTGGCGGTTCGGCCGGCGGCTCGGACCACATATTGTTCGGCCTTATCGCGAAGACGGCCGGTGTTCCGGCAACCAACCTCTCCTACGTGCCGTTCGCCGGCGGCGGCGAGGCACTGTCGGCGCTTCTCGGCAACCAGGTCGCGGCCGGCATCTCCGGCTATGGCGAGTTCTCCGAGCAGGTCAAGGCAGGCGCGCTTCGGCTGCTCGCCATTTCCGCGGACAAGCGTCAGGAAAGCATCGATGCACCGACGCTGAAGGAAGCCGGCATCGATGTCGAATTGTTCAACTGGCGCGGCGTCTTCGCACCGCCGGGCGTTTCCGACGCCGACAAGGCGGCGATGATCACGCTGGTCGAGACCATGGCCAAAAGCGATGCCTGGGCCACCGAATGCAAAAACCGCAACTGGACGCAAATCCTGCTCACCGGCGACGACTATGCGAAATTTCTCGCCGAAGACACGACCCGGATCGCAGCCATCCTCAAGGACCTCGGCCTTGCCTGATGTCCTCGGAGAGGGGCGGTCTGCACTGCCCCTTTCCGATGTTCGCCAGCCGCATGGACATACGATCCAGCGCGAGTGAAACTGCGGTGAGGTCGGCTGTGGGAGACCGGCCTATCCAGGGAGGACGATCATGAGCACCAGCGACCAGCAGGCGGCGCGGCCGCGCCTTGCCGTGCCCGAATTGCAGATCGGCATCGGGCTTCTCGCTTGCGCCGGCGCAGTAGCCTGGCAGACGCTGTCGATTCCGGTGTCGCCGCTCTACTCCAAGGTCGGCCCGACCGTCTTCCCCTACATCACCATGATCGGCATGACGATCCTTTCCCTCCTGCTGATCGTCGCCGCCCTGCGGGGCGGCTGGCAGCCAGAAGAAGAAAAGGAAACGCCGACCGACTGGAAGGCGATGGGCATCGTCGCCGTCGGGCTGGTCGCGAACCTCGTTCTGATCCAGCCGCTTGGCTTCACCGCAGCCTCGGTGATCATGTTCGTTCTCATCTGCCACGGGTTCGGCAGCAGACATCCGCTGCGTGACGTGCTGCTCGGCCTGATCCTAGCGCTTGCCGCCTATTTCGGCTTCGCCAGGGCGCTCGGCGTCAATATCGGCGCCGGCTTCATCGAGAACCAGCTGAACACCGGTCTCGATTCGATTATCCGTATGTTGAGAGGCTGAAGCCATGGAAACGCTCAACCATCTCGCGCACGGATTCTCGGTCGCTTTTACGCCGGTCAATCTCATGTGGTGCCTGGTCGGCACGACGCTGGGGACAGCGATCGGCGTGCTGCCCGGCCTCGGACCGGCGCTGACCATCGCGCTGCTTTTGCCGATCACCTACCAGGTGGCGCCGGAAGCGTCCTTCATCCTGTTTGCCGGCATCTATTACGGGGCCATGTATGGCGGTTCGACTACATCGATCCTGCTCAACACGCCGGGCGAAAGTGCAACCATCGTCACTGCGCTGGAAGGCAACAGGATGGCCCGTTCCGGCCGCGGCGGCGCGGCACTCGCCACTTCGGCGATCGGCTCGTTCGTCGCCGGCACACTCGGCACGCTGGGTGTCGCTTTCCTGGCCCCGGTCGTGGTCAAATTCGCGCTGTCTTTCGGCCCGGCCGAATATTTTTCGCTGATGGTGCTGGCCTTCATCACGGTTTCGGCGGTGCTCGGCTCGTCGTCGGTGCGCGGCCTGACCAGCCTGTTCATCGGCTTCGTCATCGGCATGATCGGCGTCGACCTGCAGACCGGGCAGCCGCGCTTCACCTTTGGCATGAGCCAATTGCTCGACGGCGTCGACGTGATCGTCGTCGCCGTCGGCCTCTTTGCAGTCGGCGAGACGTTCTACATGGCCTCGCGCCGCTATGCCGGCAAGGACGAGATCGTGCCGCTGAAGGGCTCGCTCTACATGACGGCGGCCGAATGGGCACGCTCGTGGAAGGCTTGGCTGCGCGGCGCCCTGCTCGGCTTCCCAATCGGCGCCCTGCCGGCCGGCGGCGCCGAAATCCCGACCTTCCTGTCCTATGCGATCGAGAAGAAGCTCTCCAAACACAAGGAGGAGTTCGGGACGGTCGGCGCCATCGAAGGCGTTGCCGGACCGGAAGCCGCCAACAACGCATCGGCTGCCGGCGTGCTGGTGCCGATGCTGACGCTCGGCCTGCCGACCTCGGCGACGGCCGCGATCATGCTGTCGGCCTTCCAGAGCTATGGCATCAATCCCGGGCCGATGCTGTTCATGACGCAGGCCAATCTGGTCTGGGGGCTGATCGCCAGCCTGTTCATCGCCAATATCATCCTCGTCATTCTCAACCTGCCGCTAATCGGGTTGTGGGTGCGGCTGCTGAAAATCCCGGCGCCGCAGCTCTATGCTGGCATCCTGGTGTTCGCTACGGTCGGCACCTACGGTATTTCGCAGTCACCGACCGACCTCGTCATCCTCTATCTGCTCGGCGGGGCCGGATTCCTGATGCGGCGCTTCGATTTCCCGACGGCGCCGGTCATCATCGGCATGATCCTCTGGCCGCTCGCCGAAACGCAGTTCCGCCGCGCGATGACCATCTCGAACGGCGACTGGTCGGTGTTCTATAAGCATCCGCTGTCGCTGACGCTGCTGACGCTGGCGTTCATCGGGCTGATTGGGCCGCATATCTACGCTTACGTCGAACGCAGGCGCCTACGCGGACCGGAGCATGTGCCGGGCGATGCCTGACCTGGCTGTCATATCATGACCGATCTGCTGTCCGGTATCCGCGTCCTCGACCTGACCAATGTTCTGGCTGGCCCCTACTGCGCCTATCAGCTGGCGCTGCTCGGGGCCGATGTGATCAAGGTCGAGGCGCCGCAAGGCGGCGACCTGGCGCGCCAGCTCGGCGGTTCGCCGGAACTCAACAGCACCGGCATGGGCGCTTCGTTCCTGGCGCAGAACGCCGGCAAGCGATCGGTGGTGCTCGATCTCAAGAAAGAGGCCGATCGCGAACGCTTTCTCGATCTGGTCGCCTCCGCCGACGCGCTGGTCGAGAATTTCCGCCCCGGCGTGATGGACCGGCTGGGACTCGGCTATGCCAGGCTGAAAGAGGTCCGCCCCAGCCTTGTCTATTGCGCGATTTCGGGCTTCGGCCAGACCGGGCCGATGCGCGACAATCCCGCCTACGACCAGATCATCCAGGGCCTATCAGGCATCATGAGCATCACCGGCACGCCGGAGACCGCGCCGCTGCGGGTCGGTTATCCCGTCGCCGACACGCTGGGCGGACTGGTCGGGGCGTTCGCGATCGCCGCGGCACTTGTGAAGCAGAAGACGACAGGCGAGGGCGCCTTCCTCGACGTGTCGATGCTCGAATGCACGCTCTCCGCGCTGGGCTGGCCGGTCTCCAACTATCTGACGGCTGACGTCGAGCCGCAGCCGATGGGCAACGAGAACATGACGGCAGCACCTTCCGGAACGTTTCGCACCGGCGACGGCTTGCTCAACATCGCCGCCAACAAGCAGGAGCAGTTCGTCACGCTCTGCCGGCTGGTCGGGCTGCCGGAGCTGGCCTCGGACCCGCGCTTTGCCGAGCGCGAGACGCGCAAGCGCAATCGCATCGCCTTGAAGGCACTGATCGAGGATGCCCTGGCGAACAGCTCGGCCGCGGCCTGGGAGGAGACGCTCAATCGCGCAGGCGTGCCGGCGGGCAGGGTGCTGACGATCCCGCAGGTGCTGGCCGAGCAGCAAGTGATCGAGCGCGACATGACCACCCGTTTCGATAGCATGCCGAACATCGACCGACCGCTGACCGTCGTGCGCGGCGGGTTCATGGTCGATGGTGCAGCACCGTTGCCGACCAAGCCGCCGCCGGCGCTGGGCGAGCATATGGACGAGGTGTTTGCCAGTCTGCCGCCGCGCGTCAAAAAAAGGGCGCAGGCATGAGCGACGCGAGAACATGAGCAACGTTGGGAAAAAAACCGGCCGCGAGCGCGGCGAGGAATGGTGGCAGACCGATATCATCGAAATGCGCCCTGGCGCGATCCGGCTGCGCGGCTATGAGATCCAGGACCTGATCGGCCGCGTCAGCTTTCCGGCGATGATCTGGCTGATGCTGCGCGGCGAACTGCCTGGTGAGGAGCAGGCGGCGCTGCTCGGCATCGCGCTGGGGGCGGCCGTCGACCACGGGCCGCAGGCACCGTCGATCGCCATTGCCCGCATGGCGGCCACCTGCGGCGTCGGCATCAACAGTGCCATGGCCTCAGCCATCAATGTGCTTGGCGACGTGCATGGCGGCGCCGGTGAACAGGCGCTTGCCTTCTACGGCGACATCGCCGCGGCACTGGATGGAGGCGTGACGCTTGCCGATGCCGTCGCGTCGCGGCTCGATCGGTTCTTCGCCGAGGAAAAATCCTATGTGCCGGGGCTCGGCCATCGCTTCCATCCGGTCGATCCGCGGGCGCCGCGCCTCATCGAGCTGACCCGCGATTTTGCCGCGCGCGGCGTCGTCAGCGGACGTTTCGCCGACATCGCCGAGGCTGTTGAGGCCGAGGTCGCGCGGCGCAAGGGCAAGAAGATCCCGCTCAACATCGACGGCGCCACCGCCGTCATCTATGGCGAGCTCGGCTTCCCGCCGCCGCTGACACGCGGCCTTTTCGTGCTCTCGCGCTCGGTCGGCATATTGGCGCATGCGTGGGAACAGTCGCAACAGAGCGACCGCAACAAGGGACCACTGCCGCGCGAATGGTTGTGGGCCTATACCGGCACGCCGGCGCGGCCGTTCCCTCAGGGAGATGGTGACTCCAATTGAGGCCTTGGTTCAAGTTCGCCAGCGGGCGCTGGTTGGGGAATTTTTAGATTCTTCAGCAGCGTTGAAAGATCGGGCTCGTCGATAAGTGCCGCTGCGTCTTCCGGCGTCAACCATGCCCGCTGCCGCCTTTTGGCCTCCTGCCAGTTGGCCAGTTCCTCTGTCACCGCCAGCAGGTAGACGGTGACGTCGACGCGGACGAAGCGGTTCGTCAGCCGCTTCCAGTAGGAATAGGTGCCGGCCGGCTGCTTCAGCGTCTTGCCGAGGACGCCGGCTTCCTCCTGCGCTTCGATGGTGGCTGCCCTGCGCCCGCTCTTGCCCTTCATCGGCCAGCCCTTGGGCACGATAAAGCGCCTGGTCGATATCGAGGTGACCAGCATCACCTCGACGTCGCCACGCTCGCTCAGCCGAAAGGGAATCGCCGCGACCTGACGGATCCGCTCGCCCTTCCTTGCTTTGCGTACGACCTTCTTCTTGGTGGCTGCCATTCCCGACGATCCAATCAGGCCCGACGATCCAATCAGGGCAGTGCCCAAGCGCAAAGGCACGTTGCGAAAATCAAAACCGCCTTTGATGCTACTTTAAGTAGAGCGGCGTTCAAGCGGCTAAATAAATGAAAACGCCGGCTCATCAGCGGCAGATGCTGATGAAGCGGCTGCCCGACCGCCGCAACTGGCAAGTAGGCTTCATCTGCGGCACATCTGGCCGTTGCGGCGCGACCTCGCGATCCTGGGCACGGAACTGCTGTTGCTGCTGCTGATATTGCTGCCGCCGCAGCCTGTTCTCCAGCATCTGCAATTCGCCTTGCAGGACCAGCGCGTTGCGGTTGGCGGGAGTGACGTTCTGCGCGGAGACAGCAGCGCTCGACAGCATCGCTGTTGCCAGGGTTGCCGACATCAAGAACGTCGATAGGCGAAGCGGCGACATCTATCCATTCCCGCGCGAAACTGAGCCTCCAATCATATAGGGCGTCTGTCTGGTGATGCCATGGTTAAAGTCTCGCCGAAGCGGAATTGGCGGGTTGAGCTGCCGGACTCAATGCCAATCGACCCCATGCGCGGCGGGCAAGGGGATAAATATCGAGATCGACGACAGGAAATTGGAGAGCATCCTGCAGTTCAGCACTTGTGCTCTCGGCGGATTGAGCGTCGCCCCGCCCCTCGCTTCAGTCGACTTCGCGCAGGCGATATCCGACGCCGGTTTCGGTGGTGATGTAACGTGGCTGGTCGGGCGTTTTCTCGATCTTTTGCCTGAGCTGCCGCACATAGACCCTGAGATACTGCACGTCGGTCGAATCGCCCCAGACCTGCTTCAAAAGAAACTGGTGAGTGAGAACCTTGCCCGCGTACTGCACGAGGATGCGCAGGATGTCGTATTCCTTCGGCGAGAGCTTTATCTCCCTGCCCTCGATCATGACGATGCGCTTCACCAGATCGACCGTGAGATCGCCGGTCTGGAAGACCGGCTTCTCGCCTTGCTGCTGGAACTTGTGGCGGAGCGCCACGCGGATGCGCGCGACAAGCTCGTTCATGCCGAACGGCTTGGTCACATAGTCGTCGGCGCCGAGCTCAAGCGCCGAGACGATGCCGGCCTCGTCGGTACGGCTGGAAAGGTTGACCACGGGAACATCCAGACCGTCGTCCCGCCATTTGCGCAGCAATTCGTGGCCGCCCATGCCGGGCAGGCCGAGATCGAGCAGGATCAGGTCCGGCTTCTCCGTCTCCATCAGTTCGATCGCCGTCTTGGCGTTCGGCGCCTCACTGATCGCATAGCCCTGGCTGCCAAGGCCGACGCGAAGCAGCTTGCGGATCGGCGGTTCGTCATCGACGACCAATATCCTGACGTCCAGGTTCGTCATGGCAAGTCATCCATGTCGGAATAGTCCACACGTTGGCCCGCCGGCACCGGCATCCTGATGGTGAAAACCGCACCCGAGCGGTCGGTCCTGTTGGCCGCCGAAATCGTCCCGCCCATCGCCTCGATGAAGCCGCGGCAGATCGAGAGCCCGAGCCCGGTGCCGGCACGGACCTGGTCGCCCTTGCGCACCCGGTGGAACGTGTCGAAAATGTGCTCCAGATCCGCTGGCGGAATGCCCGGTCCCTCATCCATGATCTGCAGGATGACGGAACCATTGTCGGCCCAGCCCTGCAGGCGGATCGTCGAACCTTGCGGCGCATATTTAGCGGCGTTGTCGAGGAGG
This sequence comes from Mesorhizobium sp. WSM4849, assembly GCF_055811385.1. Classification (NCBI taxonomy): domain Bacteria; kingdom Pseudomonadati; phylum Pseudomonadota; class Alphaproteobacteria; order Hyphomicrobiales; family Phyllobacteriaceae; genus Mesorhizobium; species Mesorhizobium sp. WSM4849. Next base: position 34,411 of record NZ_JBVVPW010000031.1, on the reverse strand, counting down.
TTGAACAGCGCTTGCTCGAACAGGACGGGGTCGAGCCCCAACATCGGCAGATCCGTGGGAATGTCCATTTCGGTCTTGTGTTCGCCGATGATTTTCCTGGCCCGATGCAAGGCGGTGCCGACAATGTCGCCGACATAGTGGAATGCGTAGTTCGGCTCCATCGCACCGGATTCGATCTTGGTCATGTCGAGCAGATTAGCGATGAAGCGGTTCAGTCGCTCCGATTCGTCAAGCACGGTCGACAGCAGCTCCGCCCGATCCGCTTCGGGAAGCGCCGGCGCAAATTCGCGCAAGGTGCCGGCGGCGCCCATGATGGCGGCAAGCGGTGTTTTCAGGTCATGGGAAATCGAGGTCAGCAGCGCCGAGCGCAGGCGGTCCGCCTCGGCCTCGAGCTTGGCCCGGTCAACGTCGGCAACAAGCTGGATGCGCTCGATGGCGACTGCCGCTTGATCGGCGAGCGCGTCGAGGAGGCGCTTCTGTTCGGGAGTCAGCAACGGGCCTTGCTTGTCGTTGTCGAGGCCGACGACGCCGACGGCGGTGCGCCCCGTCCGCAACGGCAGATACAGGCGTCTTGCTCCGGGAAGCGTGTCGGCACCGCGGCCCGCGGGGCGATCGTGCTCCCAGGCCCATCGGGCGGCCGCGATGTCGGCCTCGGCCAGCGTGTCGTCGGGTGGGTAGCCGGCCTTGACGGTGATCGAGCCGTTTTCGGGCAGCAGCAGCACCACGCGCAGCTTCAGCATCGAGGCAATCTGGAAGGCAGTCGCCCAGAGCACGTCGTCAAGCGTGCCAGCGCCGGCAAGCTTCTTCGAGAAGAGATAGATATCTTCCGTGGCGCGTGCCCGAGAGCGGGCAGCGACCGCCTGTCGCTGCACGCGCACTGTCAGATTGCTGGCAATGACCGCAACAACCAGGAAGACAGCCAGCGCAACGATGCTCTCCGGATCCTGGATCGTCAGTGTGTAACGTGGTTCCAGGAAGAAATAGTTGAATGCAATGGCGCTGATGAGGCAGGCATACAAAGCCGGCCAGAGACCGCCGGTCACCGCCGAAGTCAGAACCCCGATGAGAAAGATGATCGCCAGGTTGCGGACGTCGAGAAACTGGTGGAGAAGGACGGCGAAGGCGAGCGAGCCAACAACATAGGCCGTGGCCTTGAGATAGGGCCAGATCTCGAATTGCCACTGCTCGTCCGCCGCCTTGACGGTCCTCGACGTCGCCTCGGCGTTGCGTTCGTTTCCCGAAATGACATGGACGCTGATGTCGCCGGCATTGCGGATGAGATCATAAGTGAGCGAGCCTTCGATCAATTCCCGCCAGCGCGATCGGGTCGGCCTGCCGATCACGATATGGGTGAAGTTGTTCGCGGTCGCATGGCGAACGATGTCCTGCGCGACGTTCTGACCTGGAATGGTCGTTACCTCGGCGCCGAGCTGCTCGGCAAGGCGCAGCAGAGTCGCTAGCCGATCCTTGTCCTCCTCGGACATCCCGGCTGAACGAGGGGTATCGACATGAAGCGCCGTCCAGGGGGCGCGGAGCCGGTCGGCCAATCTCCGCGCATAGCGGATACGGGCCGCCCCGCCCGGACGCGCGTCGACGCAGACGAGAACCCTTTCCCCCGCCGCCCAGGGCCCGGGTATGGCGTGGGCCTGCATGTGGATCAGCAACTGCTCGTCGACGCGCTGGGCGGTGCGGCGGAGCGCCAGTTCCCTGAGCGCCGTCAGATTGCCCGGCGAGAAATAATTCTCGATGGCGCGCTGGGCGGTGCTGGGAATATAGACCTTGCCTTCCTCGAGCCGCTTGATCAGGTCGTCGGGAGTGCCGAAAATCAACGATCGCGCGTATAGATCACGGCGTAGTCGTCCGCATACGCCCGCTTCCAGCCCAGTTCATCGAAGAATGGAATGCGGCTGTCGTCCGGCGTCAGCAAGGCCCAGCCTATCGCACGCTTCTCGAGCTGGGCTTCGAGGACAGGCTTTCCACCGCTGCGTCCTGTCTCGGCATCTGTCTTCATAAAGCCGTTGAGAAAGAGCTGATCTGTCCGGCCGTCGATGAATGTCTTGATTCCATGGAAAATCAAGCTGCCGCCGAAGTTGTAGGAATTCAGGACATTGCCTGACAGATGATGGCTTTCGACGAATGCGAGCGCATCCTTGGCCGAAGTCTTCTGGCTCGGCGCGACCGGATAGGCGCTCGTGAGCATTGCGGTTGCCCCCAGCAGCAAAACGCCTGCCACGCCGCAGATCCGGTAAAATCGCTCTGCGAAAAACCGTTCCAGCCCGTCGCGCCTGTCGGACATCCATTTTGCCAGGGAGAGTGCGGGATATTGCTCCGCAATCTCGGCCGCAAGCACGATCGGGACCAGCAGAAAGAACAGATACATGAAGCGCAGATGGGTGAGATAGATATGCAAGGCAAAGACGATGAACAGCGCCTTCGCCCAGCCGATGCGAAGTTTCGACACAAGCAGCGCGAAAACGAACAGTAGGATACCCACTTCCTGGAACCGTTGATCCGAGGCGTCGAACGGTTTCCACTCGATAATCAAGGGAACCGCTTCATTGCCATAGGCTACGGTGAAAGTGGCAAGGATGGCCTTCATGCCATAGGGATTGATCAAGCTGACCACCGGGCAGAGCAGCCCGAAGGCAACCCATTTGCCAAGGAGTACGGGGTTGGACAGGCGGGTTCGCACAAGGACATCGAGGCCGGCAAAAGCCGCGATGACGAAGCCGATGGTAAAGGTCGCGTGGAGATTGGCCCACAGGACAAGCAGGGCAAGCAGCCAAAGAGGCGGTCCCTGCTCATTGCGCGCTGCGCGAAAAAGCATTGCGGTCCAGATCACGATGATGGGCAAGGTGAAGATGTGCGGACGCGCGGTGTAGATCGGGGAGATCATGGCCGCCCCGAACAAGGCCAGTCCCACTGCCGCCATCGGTCTCAACCAGGTGCTGAGATACCATGACAGCAGCGCGCCCGTCAGGGCGATGGTTGAGATGATCAGCACCGCCACGCCGTTCCAGCCACCTGCCGTGTAGGCGAGCGCAAGGAGAACCTGTCCAAGCCATTCCTTGGCGATCCACGGGTGTCCGGCGAAAGTGTGAGAATAGCTGTCAACAACCGGGAACGTACGATTTGCCAGCAGATCGAGCCCGACCTTGACCTGCCACCAACAGTCGGGGTCCTGCAGGATGACCTGGGTGTGGGCGGAAAGCGCGAAGGCCACGAGAGGCGCGACGAGCAGGCAGAACATCACTCTGGCCCGTTGCGCGTCGTTGAGCGACGACGCGGTCGCAATGGTCGCTACGGTCGCCTGAATCCCGTTCATTTCATAGCTCCAGTCCGCTCTGCGGCAGATCGATTGGCGGTTTCAGCTTGTCGCTCATCCGAGGGCAGGGCGTCCGCTCAAACGGCAGGCTTGACCGCATGCACGAAATATTGGGCTCCCATAGGCATCCTGGTCAGGAAGCGCTCCAAGGGTCGCAATCTTGCGAGCACGCGTGGGAAAAAGATCCGGTAGACGACGTCGGATTTGGAGAAGCCGGCCGCAGCCATTCGCTTGCGCACATTACGGCTGTTGATCAGAATTGCGTTCGCGTCGAAAGCGCAGTTTCGCACCGCGTGCGTCGTCAGCGGATTCCAGGGATTGTGCTCGAACAAAAAGAAGCTGCCACCGCCGGTCAGCACTCTCTCGATCTCCCTGATCAGGGCGACATGGAGGTTTTCGGGGATGTGATGGAACACGCAGGCGGTGAAGGCGAGATCGAAACTCGCGTCGTCGTAAGGGATCGTTTCGCCGTCGAAGTGCCTGAAATCGGCCTGGCCGGGAAAGCGCTTGCGGGCGATGTCGAGCGACTGCGAGGAGGGGTCGAGCAAGGTGATTTCGCTGTCGGGAAATGCGGCGCGCATAGGCCCCAGCGAATTGCCGACACCCGCGCCGAAGTCGAGTATCCGCCGCGGCTTCACGCCTGAGCGGGCGAGCCTTGCCGCGACATCGTCGATCTTGTACTGCGCGAAGAAATCCGGGGTTTCGCCGCTCAGCCGGATACTTGCGGCATGCTGCTGCTGATACTCCAGCGCGAACTGGTCAAACTCGGCCTGAAGCACGCGCGGCTCCCTTCGTCAGTTCATGGGCCATTTCCTGAAGCCGATGGACGGGCAGCTCCCCGGCGGCAGGATCATGGGCAGCGATCTCGTTTATGAGGTAGAGTGGCCGCCGCTTGGTCTCCATATACATGCGCCCGAGATATTCCCCGAAAATCCCAAGGACCAGAAGCTGGACGCTGCCGAGGATCAGGACGATTGCCGCCAGGCTGGTCCAGCCGGGCAACACGCTGCCGGCAAACCATGAGAAGAGCGTGTAGCCGAGCGCAGCAAGCCCGAGAAAGCCGAAGATCAAGCCGAGATGCGAGGCGAACCGCAGGGGCACGATGGAGAAGCTCGTCATCGCATCCATTGCCAGAAGCACCATCTTCTTCAACGGGTAATGCGTGGTGCCTGCGAAGCGCTGGTGCCGCTCATACGCAAAAGCCACCTGCTTGAGGCCGATCCAGCTCACCATGCCGCGAATGAAGCGGTAACGCTCGGGCATTGCATTGAGATGATCGAGCGCGCGGCGGCTCATCAGGCGAAAATCCCCGGAATCGAGCGCCATGTCGACGTCGACCATCTTGCGCAGCAGACGGTAGAACAATGCGGCGGTTGCGCGCTTGAACCAGCCTTCGCCCTGGCGCTTCAGCCGCTGGCCATAGACGACGTCGAACCCCTCATCCATCTTTGCCATCATGGCTTTGAGCAATTCCGGCGGGTCCTGGAGGTCGGCATCGAGAATGAGAATGCGCTGGCCGCGGCAAAACTCCAGGCCGGCGCTGAGCGCAATCTGGTGGCCGTAATTTCGGGCGAGGTCTATGCCGACGACGTGGCTGTCCTGTTTGGCGAGTTCGAAAATGGCCTCGCGGGTGCCGTCGGTGGCTCCGTCGATGACCAGCACGATCTCGTAGGAATGCCCCGCTTGTTCACGGCAAACGGCTGTGACGCGCCGGTAAAGTTCGGCGACCCCGCCGATTTCATTGTAGCACGGCACGACAACCGACAGCGCGACGGCGCGTCGCGCAGCGATTTTCTCTGTTTGCGCCAAAAGCCCAGCTCCCATGGTTAGAACGGGAATAGGCCGAATTTGTTAGAAAATTGATAAGCCGCTCAGGATTGCCGGCCCGCGACGCCAGATAAGCGAAGCGTACGGATGGCCGGGCGCGTGCGACGGTGATGCGGGGATACGGCGAGGGCAGACGCTCCGCCAAATCGGCGGCTCAGCCTTCGGCCTTGAAGTTCTTCGCTTCCTTCTCGACCTTGGCGCGGTCCTTGCCGTGCTTGCGCATCAGATCCTTCGCCTGGTTGGGCGAAACGTCGGTGGTCTCGGCCAGGCGCAGGGCCTCCTTGTCGTCCGGTTCGCGTTTCTTCCGATCCGCCATTGTGGTCCGCTTGTCAGACATCACGACGCCTTTATGCTCTCGGCGATTTCGTTCAACACCCTGCGATCGGTGCCGTGGCGCTTGATCAAGGTGCGTGCCTGTTTGGGAGTAATGCCGGCTTCCTCGGCGAGATGCCTCACCTCATAGTCTTCGTCGCCGGCAACTTGTGAGCGATCGCGGTTGTCGGTCTTGGTCTTGTCGTCGGGCATGGCAGTTCTCCTCGTTTCGACCTAGAGCATAACGACGGAGATTTCGTGAGGTTCCTTAATGCATGTCGCCCAAAAGTGCGCAGCGGTTTTGGGACAACGACATGCATAAACAACAGCAATGCATGTCGCCCAAAAGTGCGCAGCGGCTTGGGACAACGACATGCAAAAACAAGAACTAAAAGCGCGTCGCACGAATCTCTTCAGACGTGATGCGCTTTAGTGCCGGCCTTCGCGCACAAACACATGGGCTTCCTTGGCGGCGGCCGTGAATGCCCGCCGCGCACTGCCAACCGCCCGTCGCTGCTCCATCGCGTCCATCATGGCTTTCAAGGCCGCGCGATATTTCGGCCCGCGCTTTTCGTCTGGCCATTTGTCGACCAGCAGCGAGGCCGCCTGGACCGTCCTCGTCACAGAGAGGGGGAGGCCGATCCGTTCGCTCTCGATCGTCACCGGAACGTCGAATTGTTCATCACGCATTACCGCCACTCCTTGACTCCAAGGACAGCAACGGCGCAGCGGGACTATTCGTTCCGATGACGAATGGCGTGATCCATCCCGATCACAATTCATGGTTACTGAGTGGCTTACGTCGCCGCTCTAGTTCCGACAGTGCGCAAGCTGATTGGGCGCAGGGCGACATGCATTAGCGGGACCGATGGTCGAACACGACCCCCATGGTCCTACCAATTGCGGTCATCACGACAAGCTCGACCAGATGGTCGTCGCTGTCCTCACAAGCCGGGGCTGCCCGGCGGATGGCGTCTATTGCGGCTCTGGTCGATATGGTGTCGCCAGCGCGAAATTTTGAAAGCGCAGATGAAACAAGTTCCTGGGCCGTCACGACAGGCACTCTCGAAACGATGTTCATCGGCCTCCTCCGCCATGAACCCCCCTCCGACGAGAATGATACGCCGAATGGCGGTTTCCGCCAGCGAAATAGTGGTCCGACCAGAGGCCAATCGGACCGGGGACAGTTGCCTTTTTGCAGGCTCAGCGCGACGCTGCCGACTTCGATTTCTCTCGGCTCCTCGCAGCTGGCTTGACCCTTATACGCATCGCTCCGCCCTCGGGATGATCGATCTCAAAGGCATTGGTCTTCCGCACGAGATCGCTCAGCTTGCGAAAGCCGAAGGTTCTCGGATCGAAGTCCGATGCCAGATTGGCGAGCTGATTGCCTACGATGCCGAGCGGCACCCAGCCGTCCTCGTTTCCCATCTGTGAAATGACCTTGGTGATGATCGGCGTCGCGGCGCTGGGCGGCTGCAAAGATTTCGTCGGCGCCGCATCCTGAGCGTTGGCTGGTGCGGTCGCAAGCAGGTTCTCGGTGTATACGAACCGGCGGCATGCCTGCCGGAAACTCTCCGGTGTCTTCTGCTCGCCAAACCCATACACGTCGATCCCGTGTTCCCTGATGCGAGCTGCAAGGCGGGTGAAATCGCTGTCGGACGACACCAGGCAGAAGCCTTCGAACCGCCCGCTGTGGAGAAGGTCCATCGCGTCGATGACGAGCGTGATGTCGGATGCGTTCTTGCCGGTGGTGTAGGCGAATTGCTGCTGCGGGATGATCGCATGCTTCGACAGCACATCGGCCCATGCCTTCGAACGGGTGCTGGAAAAATCGCCATAGATGCGACGAACGCTCGCCTCGCCGATCTTTGCGATTTCCTCGAACAACCCGTCGGCAATCTTGGCCGAGGCATTGTCTGCGTCGATCAGCACTGCAAGCCGTGGAGAGCGTGGTTCGGTAGGCAAGGTGGGCTCCTTTTTGGCGTTGCACCAAATGACATATGGTGCAGCGGCACGATGCGAAACCTTTTTATCGAGATTCGACGAACGTCGGCTAGCTCTCCCGATACAAGATCATGCCTGCCTGGTGCAGAACGCCGTCAATGAACGTTCCGTCCGCGGTAAAGCCGGTGTCGTCCCGGTAGATGTGATTTCCTCGGATCTCATAGCGTCCCTGGTATGCGCTCTCACGGTTTCCGCGCGTTTCGTCATAGCGACCGTTTGGAAGCAAGTTGTGGCGGTGCGGATGTTGAGGCGGTGATAGCTATTCGAGCCCAAACGAAAACCCCGGCCGCTAGGCCGGGGTTTTTCCTTGCGTCTCCAAAGGATCAGAACTTGTAGCTGACGCCGACCCTCACCGCGTGGGTGGTTAGGTCAACCGGCATATCAACATCCGGGAATCCCGGAGCCAAGTTGCCTGAGGCTTCTCCGAAGTCCGTATACCGATACGCCAGTCGCGCGGTCCAATGTTCGTTGAAGGCCCACTCGCCGCCAGCACCGATCGTCCAGCCGTTGAGCGTATCCGAATAGTCCCCGCTAACAGGAAGCGGGAAGGGGCCGCCACCGAAGTCGAAATCGCCAATCGCCCAGCCGCCGGTAACATAGAGAAGCGCCTTATCGTATGCGTAGCCGAGCCTTGCGCGGATCGAGCCCTGCCAGTTCAATTCGCTGGTTCCAACAGATGTCAGTCCGGCTGTGTTTTCGAAGCTGCCATCCACGCTACCGCCTTCGAAATCACCCTCGACACCGTAGACAAAAGAACCGGATTGCCAATTGTACCCGACATGGACGCCACCAATGAAGCCATCGGGATCGGAATCGTCACTTGGCGCACCGTTGGAGTAGCTGTGATCTGCCTGCCCCCAGAGATAGCCGCCCTGAACACCGATATAAAGGCCGCTCCAGTCGTAGGCAACGGCCGCAGCCGGCGCGGGCTCGTAAACAACTGCATCGGCCGCGAAGGCCGGAACCGCAAGCAGGGCCAAGGCCGCACCGCTGAAAAGGAACGTAGTGGCAAACACGATTTTCTTCATGGACCGATGCCTATGTTAAAAGGAAGTCACCAAGAATGGACTACCACAAAAGGTTGTGGCTGAACTGTAACTGCGGCGCAACACCCGGAGGCAAATGCACCGTTCGGTTGTGGCGGTGATCCTGGTTCCTTTTTGCGCGCGTGACTCTTGCCGACTTCCTGACCGCCGAGGAGTCGCTGTACGTGAGTTGCAGCAGCGCGTGTGCGAAGTGCGGCGGGAAGGAGGCAGGCGTTATCTGCACTCCAGGCGCGAGCAGTGCGGTGACAGGTGCGCCGGGAGACCGGCGTCGCACCAATGACATATGGTGCAGCGGTAACGTTTTTGTCGAGACTGGACGAACGTCTACTTCTCCCGATACAAGATCATACCTGCGTGATGCAGCACGCCGTCAATGAACGTTCCGTCAGCGGTAAAGCCGGTGTCGTCCCAATAGTCGATGTGATTTCCTCGGATCTCATAGCGCCCCTGGTACGCGCTCTCACGGTTTCCGCGCGCTTCGTCATAGCGACCGTTTGGGAAGCAAGTTGTGGCGGATATGGCCATCGGCCGTGACCCACATCCCGACATAGGGATGGCTTGCCGAAGGTTGGGTAACCGTATTTTGCTCGACATTCATCTGGGCGAGACCTTTCTGTAGGGGTAAGACGGCCGCGCCGGCAACAAGCACGGCAGCGGCAGTATCGAAATCTGTTTCATGGACAGCTCCTCAGGGGTGTTTGCCGCGAGCGGCGCGACGCTCAGTGAACAGCTCGGAGAGCGCTTGCGATGCTGCGATCGCGCTGGGGAATCCGGCCTGAACCGTCGCCATGTAGATGACTTCCTTCAGCTCTTCCTCGGACACGCCGATATTGAGCGCATAACCGGCATGAATCCTCGTGAAGGCAGTCTCGCCCATGGCTGCGAATACCGCGACGGCGGCGAGTTGGCGTGTGCGGTTGTCGAGCCCCGGACGGGACCGGACGTCGCCGAGCGCATAGCCCTGGGTTGCTCCGGCCAGAAACGGAAACTCCTGTCTCATGCGTTCCAGCGCAGGCTGCGGAGCGCCATTGTTCAGGCTCCTGACGACGGCATCGCCGCGTTGGCAGCCGCTCTTCCATCGTCTGCGATTTGGCGGTTTGCGGAACCGCGCCGAGCAGCAACGCGACGGCAATCGCGCTATACGATCTGCGAAAACGAAAACCCATTGTTGCCTCCCTACTTGCTTTCTGTCGGCCGGATGACGATCTCGTTCACGTCGACATCGTCCGGCTGTTCGATGGCGAAGCGCACGGCACGGCCGATGGCGTCGGGCCGCAGCGCAATGGCGCGATAGGTCTTCATCGCTGCCACCGCGACCGGATCGGTGATCGTGTCGGCGAGCTCGCTCTCGACCACGCCGGGATGGATGCACGTGACGCGGATGTTGTCGTGCTCTTGCCTCAAGCCATCGGAGATCGCGCGGACCGCGTATTTGGTTGCGCAATAGACAGCGGCTGTCGGCGACACCGAAAGCGCGCCGATGGAGGCGATGTTGACGACATGGCCGGAGCCTCGGGCCGTCATCTCCGGCAGCACCGCGGCGATGCCGTAGAGCACGCCCTTGATGTTGACGTCGACCATTCGGTCCCATTCCTCGACCTTCATCGACGCCATCAGCGACAACGGCATGACGCCGGCATTATTGACGATTACGTCGACGCGTCCCCAGGCCTGGCGCGCCGTCTCGGCAAAGGCGGCGACATCGGCGCGGTCGGTCACGTCCAGGCGGCGTGTCATTGCCTCCCCGCCGTTTGCCCTGATCGCTTCTGCGAGTGTGTCCAGCCGATCGGTGCGGCGCGCACCGAGCATGACCTTTGCTCCGGCAGCACCGAGCTCCCGGCCGATGGCGGCGCCAATGCCGCTCGAAGCCCCGGTAATGAGCACAACTTTGTTGAGGGACATGTTTCGTCTCCGTCTGGTTGATCTTGCGAACCGCCATGCAGCGGTTGCCACGAAGATGGATCTGTTCCACTGTTGCGATAAGACGACCATTTGTTCACAGTATGGAAAGAAGAGCTAACCAATGCAGCCGGATCTCAATGCGCTTGCGGTGTTCGCCCTCGTCGCCGAGGAGCGGAGCTTTCGCGCGGCTGCGGACCGCATGGGCGTCACCCGCTCGGCGGTGAGCCAGACGATGAAGCGCCTGGAAGAGACGCTCGGTATCGCTCTTGTCCAGCGCACGACGCGAAGCGTCAGCCTGACCGAGGCTGGCGAACGCCTCTACGCCGAGATAGCGCCCGCCATTGCCGACATGCGCGCCGCAATGGAGACCGCCGGGGACCTGCGCGGGCGTCCGCGCGGGCAGTTGCGGCTCGCCGTCTCGTCGATCGCCGAGCGCTTTCTTTCAGGGCCTTTCCTGGCGACCTTTGCCGAAGCCAATCCGGAGGTTCAGATCGACATCACGGTGACGGACGAGGACTTCGATATCGTCGCCGAGGGATACGATGCCGGCGTCAGGCTCGGCGAGGTGATCCAGCAGGACATGATCGCGGTGCCTGTCGGCGGTGACGAGCGGCAGCTGGCCGTCTGCGCGCCGGCCTATCGCGATCGGTTCGGGGCGCCTTCGCATCCGAGGGAACTCGCCGGCCATCGCTGCGTTGGCTGGCGCCGCGCACCGAAGGTCGCGCCCTATCGTTGGGAATTCGCCGAGAACGGCAAGGAGTTCAGCGTCGCCGTTGCTCCGGAGATCACGACCAACGACATGGCGTTGATGATAAAGCTGGCCATCGCCGGCGCTGGCATCACCTTCGGCATGGAGGAGAGCTTTCGCCCGTGGATCGATCGGGGCGAACTGGTGCCAGTTCTCGAGGACTATTGCCCGCGCTTTGCCGGCTTCTACCTCTATTATCCGAGCCGTCGCAACGTCGCGCCGAAGCTGCGCGCCCTTGTCGATCACCTACGGCGTCATGGCTAGCGTCTTTCGCCAGTATGGCGACCATGTCGATGTTGCAATTACATTAGCGTGAGTGCATGTTTTCGTCAGCCGGCGCAAGCCGGTCAGGCCCGGTGGCTGGCCGGTCACCCCCATAGGCTGCCGGGCCGCCAGCAACGGCTCGGGAGGACATGCCGGAAATCTCGGAGCTTTTTTAAAAGACAGCGATCGTCTTTCTTATTTTGGGGATTGCAGCTGGCCTGCAGACGGCAATTTCAGGCAATCACGGTGCTTACCCGGCTCACGCACACATCAATCTTCTGGGATGGGTCACAAGTGCAATATTCGGTGGGTACTACGCCCTGAACCCGACAAAAGCCGCCCGCAGGATCGCGATGGTCCAGTATGGCGTCTACAATCTTGGCCTGGTCGTGATGTTACCGGCTCTCTACGTGATGCTGCATGGAAATCCGGCCCTGGAGCCGATCGTCGCCACCGGATCAATGATCGTCGCTGTCAGCGTGCTGATCTTTGCCTTCGTGGTCTTCTCCGCCGAAACGGCGCGCTCAGTCTCAGGAATACCTGCGGTTCCACGCTAGACGGCATCGGGATGTGCTGAGCCACCAAAAGGCTCGCGCCTCTGTGAGTTTGGTCATCATTGTGCCGGCAATGCCTTCGCGGCGTCGGTCAGGGTTGCCCGATCGTTGCCGTGCTTGCGGATCAGCTCGCGCACCTGCTCCGGCCTGATGTTATTCTGCAGAGCGAAAAAGTTCACCTCATAATCATCGTCCGCCGATATCTTGCTACGGTCACGGAAGTCGCGTTTGGTTTTGTCGTCAGCCATGTCGCACGTCCTTTTTGAATTTCGTTATGTTAACTCTGGCTAATATACGCCGGTGACCTAGACTAGGTTCCATGCGCAGGCGGGCAGGGGCCGGCACCGGCCGGCTAGAGTTCATACTTCCGATGGAGCCCAAGCTGGTGGCCAAGCCGCCTGAAGGCGACGACTGGATTCACGAAATCAAGCTGGATGGCTACCGCGCCCAGATCATTATCAACAGCCCCGAGGATATCCGCGTCTGTACCGAAACCGGCAAGGACTGGACGCGTAAATATCTGGGCATCGTGGAAGCCGCGACGCAGCTTGAGGTCAAGAACGCCATCATCGACGGCGAGGCGGTCGTCACCAACAAGGCCGGTATGCCCGACTTCAACGCGCTCCAGAACGCGGTCCACAACAATCCCTATGGCATGTACCTCTGCGCATTCGACATTCTGCACCTGAACGGCCGTGATCTGCGCGACATCGGCTGCAAGGCGCGCCGCGAAATTCTCTGCAGTTTCATCAAGCCGCACAGCCGGATCCAGTTCAGCGAGACCATGCCTGGTGACGCGCAGTCGCTCTTCTATCTCGTCGAGCAGGTCGAGCTTGAGGGAATTGTCTCGAAGCGCGCCGACAGCAAATATCGCAGCGGCCCGACCTCGAACTGGCTGACGACCAAGAGTTTCACGGTCGACGAATTCGAATTGCTGGGCGTCGAGCGCGAGCCTGGAAAGGCGGCCTTCGCCCTTTTGGGACAGCCAGGCACCGCGAAATATGTCGGTTCAGCCCTCATCAGCCTGGGCCGCGATATGAAGGAGCGGCTGTTGAAGCGGGTTCGGGAGCATGCCGGGCCGCCGCCAGAGGCCATGAAGAAACGGCCGGGGACACAATGGGTCAGGCCCGGGGTGAAGCTGCGCATCAAGCATCTTCGCGGCGACCACAGCCACATACGCAACGCGTCGCTGCTGGGTTTCAGTGACGAGGAGTAGTGGTGAAAGTTTGACATTGGTACCCCACGCGTGGGGCAGCTTAGGCTGAAAGAGGACGTTGAACGACAAATAAACCGCCTATCAGGCAACCACGGACCAGATGGAAGGTTAGCCCCGCAATCGCGCTCAGGGCGTCCTCAATACGCCCGAGTGAATCCGCCATCGTGTAGAATGTTCAAACCTGTCATGTGATCAGTGAGGGGCGACAACAAGCCCTCGACGACGACGGCTACTTCAGACGGCGTCCCATACTTTTTGAGTGGGATATTGTCGGTCTCGACCGCAATCCTTTCTTCAAACGTCACGCCTGCGTCCTGCGCTCGCCTGCCAATTGCATCCCGATACCAGGGCGACAGCGTGCCACCGAGTGAAAGAGTGTTCACATGAATACCTCTTTCGCCCAGCGCAAAGGCAAGCGTCTTCGCTTCTCCAAGCCAGGCGGTGCGGATGACGTTGGCGGTGGCGTAGTGGCTAAGAACCTGAGCCGAAGAAATGCCGGAAATGATTACGACCTTGCAGCGACGGCCTGCTTCAGGGGCCGGTTCCATCCGAGCGATTGCCGACTTCAACAGGGACAACGGCCCAACGAAGCTTGTCTGAAACAGCGTTCGCCAGACCTCTGGCTCGGGCATAGGGTCAGCGGATGAATGCGGTTGGGGCGGCATAAGAACGACCCCATCAAGCTTGAGGCCCGACGTGGCGAGGTGTCGATCAAACTCGCCCAACGCGGCATCGGATGCCATATCAACCGGTATAGCTTTATGCGAACCGTCGGCTGGTGCAGGCAGGTTCGAAGCCAGCGACTCAAGCCGCACCTGATTGCGGGCCGCTACAATCAGACGAGCGCCACCGGCCGCAAGCCGTTCGCAAATTGCTTGCCCGATCCCACCCGTTGCCCCAGTCACAAGTATGGTCGCCATCACACCACCCCGCCAGTTTCGAGCACTGTACCCTGGTATCTCTGGAAAGCCACGGCGTCATCGGCAGCAGGCCTTCGCGCTGGGCGCGCTTGCGGGCGCGGCGAACGGCTTCCGCCTTTTCGCGGGCGCGCTTCTCGGAAGGGCTTCTCATAATGTCCGCGCATCTTCATTTCGCGGAAGATGCGCGCGCTCAAGAAAAAGATGCAGCGCGAAGGCTGCTCTATATAATGCAAGCGCCCGATGACGAGATGGGTTTTCTCGGCTATTCGGAAGCAAAATCGCTTGGATTAATCGATGGCATATCCGACTCTCTTAACGATATACTTATTTATCCCTCATGAATTAGGTGACAGTGCACCATTTTCTTTTCCCGCCTGCCGCGTACCATTTCGCGGCTTTCCCTGTGTTCGGCAATTCGGTCCGGAAGTGCTTCGCTGCCCATCGGCCGGGCAGACGGCGACATCGGCGGCGCCGCAATGCAAGTCGAGCCATGCGTTCAATTTACGCACGGCGACAGCCGGGCAAACATGAAAAAAAGTGCACTGTCACCGTAATTGCGGATGATGCCGCATCCTTCGGCCTTTAGCTTGGCGATTTGAGTTCGAGATCTTGGTCAATGGTGCTGACCCCGGGCGTAGCCAATCCGGCTCATGAAGTGTCACCTCAAGGTTTACGCTTGAGGCTCCTTGGCACAAATAGTCGATGTCAACTCCTATGTTACATGGCCGATGCAGAAGTGCTTTACGTCACATCAGGGCATACCCCGATGTGCCCCTGAAGTCGAAAGTTTAGTCTCTGTCAGGGGGGGGCCGTACACGGTACTCGCAATACAGGTAAGCGTAAAGACGATGCCGGGATTGCACAGTGGCTGCACTTGCCCGATCCGAGTGTTCACTATTGCGTTGTTTTGCCAAAGCACCTGGCGGCAATCCGTTCGTCAATGGCCGCCCCCAGACGCAAAAACAGGCCGAGCCAGGCTTGTTGATCATATCATCAGCGCTACAGGGGTCTGTCACAGCAACGTTTCAGCAGAGGCGAAAGGGGACTTGTCCGTCAATATTGGTGTACCCGCTTGGCAATTGACCGCACGGCCCCCAGAACGGAAGAGAGTTCTTTCGCTGCTCCGCCCTCCACGATGACGCCGCATTCAAATGACCGCTCCAGCGCCGATCCCATGAAGTTGCTCGATCCGATATAGAACAAGTCTTCGTCGGCAAGAACGACCTTTGCGTGAAATGTCTCCCGCCCGGACGGCAGCGTTGAAGGCAGTGCATACTCGTAAACCAATACTCCAATCCGTCTGAAGTCGTCTGCGCGTCGGAGAAATGCCTCGCCACACTGTGATTCGCTCAGGGGACGGCACACCAAATGACATCGAACGCCTGGCCCGCAGATCGAGAATAGCTCTACTAGGAGATTGGCGCCCTGATTGTCGATGAAGGGGGCAAGGACGACGAAATCACGCTTCGCTGCACGCGCAAGGCGGAAGAAGGCATCGCTCGTTTGGAACATGACCGGCGAAAGCGCGTGCAGGCTATCAATGGCTTTGCGAAGCTTGCTCTTTTCGCCAGGCTCGGTAAGAACCAGTTCGACTAAGTTGCGATCCTCGTGGGTGCGCAAATACGCAGCGATACCCTTCAGATTCGCGGCCAGACTTCGCAGGGTCTGCGGAGCTGCGGTGAGCTTCGTTGAAAAGTTCACCTGCGTAGCAAGGCCTGCCGCCAAAAGAGACCGACGTGCGATGGCCACATGTTCAGCGGAGACTTCGCCGACACGTGACGACAGCGCGACATCGGAACCGCCTAGAGCGTCAGGAAACTCAGCCAAATATGCGAGAATCCGCGAGGCTTGGCGGGCTAGCGGCGAAAGCCCGAAAAGAAGCGCATCAACGTCAGCTTCACTGTCTTGATCTGGCATGGTCTAGTGCGAACTGAAGGTAGCCTCTGATCTGCTCTTCACCGACTATGAAATCCGGCCTGCCGCGACCGATCAGCGTCGAACGGCTCAGGTACTTGTTAGCCGTGAGGCAGATGACTTCCGGAATCATAATGCAATCCGGGCAAGCGCCACCCTTCGTCATGCAAAGATTTCCGAGATTGCATCCCAACGATGTCGGATAATTTCTCAGGTAGGATAGAAAAGCCTCGTGATGATTGCGCCACAACGCCGATAGGTCGCCAAGGTCGAGCGTCATCCCGTTGCGGTAAACCACGAAACCCAGATCGCACGGGAACAGGTACTCACCAATCGACCCCAGATCGAGACCTGAAAACTGCTGGATGCCCTGCATAATGTAGTGAGAATAGGAATGCAGCAGGGCGTAAGTCATCGTGTAAATCGTGGGATCCGACTGGCGGTCATGCTCCTCTAGATAGCCACTCATTACCTGGGCTGAGCCCAGCATGGCAGCAGCAAAATTATCCGGGTGCTCCGTAAGAAGCCCAATATCAACACACCCCAGCGAGGCCTGGGAAAGCCATGCTCGAACTAAGGCTTCGTCCAGCTTAAAATAGAAAGCTTCGTTCGATTGCTCCAGAACGTAAACCGGATGCAGCGCCTCCTGTGCCGTCTGAACTCTTGGAAACAGGTTCAGACGCACAGGCATTATCCTGCCGTGCTTGTAGATTTTGGGACCGTTTCCAACTCGCGAGAATCCATAGCTAAACTTGCACAGATCGAACTTGCTTATGAGTCCAGCGCGTTGAACGCCCAGAAATCTCTTGGCCTCCTCGGCTGTCGATATCATCGTCGCACGTTGCGGTGAATGAGGTGTCACAAGCCATTCGTCGGGGTTAGTGAAGTCGACATAGCTTGCGCGGCCTCCGACGATCTCGCCCCGCAGCTTCGTCCTCGAGAGCGCCTCGTGCTCGATGATGAGCCGGAAGGGATCATATTTGCCTGTCCATTCGTGCCTTTCCTGAAGCTTTGCCAGGATGTGCGCCGGCAAAGCGCTATTGCGCTTGAGCCAACCAGCCTTTTGCCAATTGGAAAGCCGCTCAGCTCTCGTTTTGGTCATAAAATTGGCAACGACCGTGTTTTGATTGTCGGTGGCCAATTGCAGCCCCTGCAATATTTCATCGAACTCTCTTGCCTCGACCGCCCGATCCTTGGACAGTAGTTGCGCTGTGACCTCCGCATCACTGAGCGGCGGTCCTTCCAGACCAACAATACGTTCGATTACGCTGGCAAGAAGGTGAGCTTGTCCGGGCTCCAGAGCTTCGATCCCGGAATTTTCCGGAAAGGTAATGAAGGTATCGGATTTAACAAAATAGGCCGATGATGCGGCGTAGTTGATTTTCTCCATCGACGCTTCGCCAACGATGTTTCCGCCCGGTCCAATCGTGGCGGCGATCCGGCCAAGGGTCTCGTCGCATTTCTCAATCCAAGGATCAGGGTGCTTCGTTCCACAATTCGCGCAGGAGAACGACCAATTCGACAGGGCGACTTGGTCTTTGTTTAGGACGAACTGGCGGGTACCGCATTTTCCACAAAGCGCATACCTTTTGATTGGCCGGCGTGAGGCTTGGTCGTAGACCGTCATGTTCGGGCTGGCAGCCTTCCACGATCCCGACCAGTGGGCAAAAATCACATCGAGCTGTCCCCATGAGCAGCGCGTTGGATCGTTCGGCCGCTTCGGGTGCGCGCAAGCCTGACTAAGGTCCGAGAGACGTGCTCCCATCTGCTTGGGATTATCCGTTGCTTCAATCAACCCGCACTCACTGCATATCAATGTCGTTGGGCGCGGCAGATATCCCATCCGATCCGGCCGGAAATAGGCAAACACCTGTGGCCGGAAGGCGTATTGTGTTCGAGCTGAATCCAGCAACGACACATCAATGCAGAAATCGGCAAAAGGAGGCGGGATGTTGGTTTCGTTTTGGCGGCAGGCGATGGCCTTATCGAACCACGCGCGCGCCGCTTCATCGATCCGCATTTCAATCTGAACCCGCGTCGTTGGGTCAAGCCGCGCCGGCGTCGCATTGGGCGATGGCATTGCCTGGCACGCGCCCGCAGCGCCCTCGAAGGTGAAGTGCTGCCCCGGTGCGTAGCTCATCGCAATTTGAGCCTGCGAACGACTCATGGAGGGACCTTTGGCGTCCCGCTCGCTGTCGGTCTGACTAGATTGTCTTGCCATAAACGCCTACTCCCCGGCTTCTCCGGCCGTCCAACTGTTGTTTCCCCGCATGAGCGCGGACATTACGCGGCCTAGGTCGCTTAGACGGATGCGGTCTGAACCCGTTCCATAGCCACCTTCGATCAGGCCAGCCTCGCTGACATCTCGTAGGCTCGTCATGGGCCGGGACAACGGAGCCCCGGGTTGCCTGAAGAACATATCGAGCGTTTCAGTCTTCCAGTTGGACTGTTCCATTGCCGTCGTGGCCCGATCAAACAGATCGTGGATTCGTTGCTTGTAGAAATCCTTATTAACGGGAGATGTCGCGTGATAGAGGCCAATGCCATTAACCACAAAATCGCGGAGCTCGTTCAGAAGGTTGATATGATCCGTCCTCGATCGTTCGCCGATTTCTCCCACGTTGTCGGGCTCAGCGAGCACTGCCTTATCCGCCGCCGAACCCGCACGGCTCATGTTTCGGATGTAGTCCACGCCGCACAGCTTGAGCTGCAAGAACGATGCAAGCGTTCGCATGATCGCGTTCTCGGCCCAACGCTCGACCGGTGCGGCATCGATCATGCGCTCGAGAAACCGGTGGAATATGTCGTGTATTTCAACGATGTACCGGTCGCGACGTTGCTGCGGCGTTGGTATCAGGATGCTTGTGCCGACATGAGCGCGTCCGACACGCGACGACGCCTGGATGTACTCAGCGATGTCCGGCGGCTGTCCGGCAAAAAACATCATGTTGAATTCGTCGACGTCGACACCGTGCGAGATCGCTGACGTCGCAATCACGCCGCGAAGAGCGTTCTGCAAGGCGCCGACACTGAAAGGCGTTCCGACAGGGGGCTTGTACGCCGCCTCTGTCACGATTGAGTCGATCAAACCCGCATCGATTGCACCGGTAATCAAAGCCGTACGAACACCTGGGATATCATCGATGCCGGAGAGCCGGTGGTCTCGTCGAATTACATCCTGGAGCGCTGCCTTGACGTTGTCGCCGCCTTTCTTGTTCGTGACATAAAGCAGAGCGATGCGGTTAAGGTCCACCACGTATGCGATGTGGGAGTGCTCAATGCTCTTGTCGAGCAGGCAGTTGCGATGGCCTTGCCAAAAAATGTCCGAAGGAAGCGCATCTGCAAGTGCGCTACGCGCGGCCCAACGCGTGTGCTCATCACCGTCGATGAACGTCTTTAGAAGCTGAGTGATTGTTAGATGAAATGCTGACAGGACCGCGACGGTTGCGGCCGTGTGTGTCCGCCCATTCGTCATTAGCGATACGTAGCGCCGTCGTGTCGGTGTTCGGTGCTCTACATTAGTGCTGCCATCACGTGCAGGATCGCTGCTTTGCGGTCGCTGCAACCTTGCATAAAAGCTCTCGTACAAGTCCGGCCCCGGCTGCGGGAACAGACGAACGTGCCGCTGATAGATTTGATCGATTTGGCGAGCCGGTTCCGAGACTGTAGCCGAGGCCGCGATGATCCTTGGTGGGCGGGCCGTGCCGTGTTCGGTAACCACTTGGTCGCCAAGGAGTGGTGCCAACATTCGAAGCGCGTGATGGAAAGTCGTTTCAAAGAGACCCGAGAATGTGCCCAGGGACTCGTCCAGCAAGTGGGCCTCGTCCTGGATTTCTAAAAGCGGGTAGGGGTCAAAGAGGAGCTTCTTGCCGTTCGAATAAAACGGAAAGACCGCCTCGCAGCCATGCAGCTCAGGCCCTTTTCGGAATTGTTCGCGGGTGTTGGGAGAAACAAAGCGGCCTGACTCAATATGGTGCCACGCGGGATAGCCAAACATGCCAAGAACCCGGACAAGGGTACGGGCGCTCTGTCCTATCAATGCAAGCTTATCGACTGTCCCCAGGAGGACGGCAGGTGCATGCGCGTAAATATCGGAATCCATAATATGGATTGGCAGGGGTGACGGCTTGCCGTCATTTGGATTTCGGCGGTTCCACTCGCAGTCCCTGTTGAAACAACAATGCGCTAGGCGCTCTTCTTGCGGCGGGCCTTCGTGAAAGCGTCGAAGGCCGATCGTCGAGAAACGCTTACCCTCCACACCGACGAGACTGCCGGTGCAATATGGGCAGGTTGCCAGCCGACGCCATTTCTTCAGATAGACGGCATAGTCCCCGTGACGGACCGCTATTTCGTCCCAGTCTTTGCTCAGTGACGGTATTTCCGATACGCCACGGTCATTTCGATTATTAGGCGTGTTGCCGCCTCCGACCCAAAAGCCGATCTCGAAGCCATTGCCCTTGAAATCCACGCCTTTCTTTTTCCAGTCCCATTTGACCTGATAGGCGGCTGCCAATACTTGCGCGAGGCGCTGCGCCTGTTGGCTCGTAAGGAGGCGCAACGGATATCGAACAAGCGCGCTTATCCCACGCTCCTTCCCGCGCAGCCTGTCAAACGCGAGGCAAAAAACCAACAACCCAAAGAAGCTTTCCGATTTTCCGCCGCCGGTCGAGAAATAGAGGAGGGTCGCCTCGCGGTCGTCGGCGGAGGTTTGCGCCGGCGAACCCTTCCATGTATCGACGCGCGAAACCACGGCAGGAATTTGGGAGAGGATGAATGCGACCTGGAATAAGCGCCATCCCGTGACACTCTTGTTTTTTCTTCGCCAGAACTCGCCGAATGTCTGGTTTGTGAAACGCCACGCAGTTAGCGGCATTACCTCCGGATCATCGTAGGTTTTTCCGCTCGATTGCGCCTGAAAGGCTCTCTCTAGAATGGCCAGTCCACGCGCGACAGCTTCGCGTTCCGCTCGCCATCCGCGCAAATCGACTTCTTCGAACTGCTGCTTCTCACGGGCATAGTCTTGGGCATCGGCGACGGGATCGAGGGACTGTTCGTAAGGTCGCGATGCCACGACGGAAGCGAGCCAATCGTCAAAGTTTTTCAGGAGGTTCTTGAGGACATCAAGGCCACCGTCGCCTGAACTGAAAGCGGCAAAGTCAGGCCCGGGCGTGATGTCAAATTGTCGAATAAGCGGCTGGCAATAAACCGGCAGCGATGTGGTCTCGAGGATGCGCGCATCCACCAGTCCCCGCCGACGAACGCCGCAATTGATCCCAAGGGCATCATAGGAGAGAAACTGGTTGTAACGGTATGACGCTGCAATCCGCTCAAGACGAATAGGACGGTGCAAGTCGGGATCGAATTCGGCCGATATTTCGACCTGGAACAGCGTCGCATCAGACTCGCGCGCCGCTGCCTGCTTTGCGTCGATAAGATCGGATTCGTTTGCCAGAATGATCCTGACCGTCCGTTCATCCGGATGAATGGGATCTTCCAGATTTTCATATTCCAATACGGGTAGAATACTCGGCCTAGCAATTCGACGATTAGTCCGCAGCGTGGCCAACGTTTGGTCCCACGCGACAACCTCTGCCGGGACGATGGTACGGCTGTGCATACCTCTTCCGGCAGGAAACCCCCAAAGCAGCCCGCCGGTCTCGGCGTTGTCGTCAGCCTCCCATGCATCAATAGCGCTCGCCACGCGCCGCTGCATTTGAACGTTGAATTCCTCAATGGATCGATTGATGGCTTCGCGGCTCAATGAGAGGTCGATACGGAACGAGCCGAGCTCGAGCGGAAGGCGCAGCCACTTTTGCGGTATATGCTCCCGCTCAATTAGCACATCTGGAGGTGCGTCGGTTGCCCCGGGTCCAACGTTGAACTCGAAGGCTTTCAGTGTGTCGCTATCTGCCGTAGCCGGGCCTCGCGCTTCGGCAACGATCGCGTCGATTGCGGCATCAGGCGTGGTATCGCCGGAATGCTCATCGGATGAGTTCACCTCACCCGTCTCTGGATCGTCGCTGACAGCAGGATCGTCTGAGCCAGGTGCCTCGTCCTCTTCCGAGAGCATAGAAACGAGCACGTCTTCGCGTGCCGGTGAACGCAGAACCGCAGGCGCAATCCCGAGTTCGAGTAGCGCGGCATTTTCCGCCTCCTCGGTAACGCGATTTTTGATGGCCAGCCATGCGGGGCTTTTGCGACCGTCAGCGCCTAATATAGCTTTGTTCTCTTCTTCTGCCCGGCGGAGCGCTTCACGCCGATGCCTGAGAATGATCGAGCGAGCATTTTTGGCTAACCTGAAAACCACGTTCGATGAGATCAGGTCTTGCGAAGACGGCAGCATGCGAAGATAAATGCACGCGCGCAAGGCCACTGTTATCGCCTTATCCTTCCGATCCGCTATCTGAAACGTCAATCCGGCTGTGCCAATGTGAGCCGGAGACGTAACGTCATCTTTCTCCTCATAGGTTGCAGCAGTCTCTGAAGGACGCCTGCGTGGCAACAAATGCTGCGTGTGGATGACTTTTGACGGTTTCTCGCGATAAATTATGCGGCCGGTAGTGCCTGCGCCTCGCAATCGATCGTAGACGGTATGCAAGATTGCGGAGGCAACCGCCTCTTTTGTCGTATGGGATATGTCATTGCTGTTTGGGTAGAGAAGCTGCGTCATCGGGCGACCGCCTCAAGGCGAATGGCGTTGGAACTGGTGTTTGATGTAGGCTCGAGGTCTTTAAAGAGTACTGGATAGACACTGGCCATAGCCTCACGACGCACGGCACGTAATTTCTCGAATGATGTATTGGGGCCACTCATCAAGCTATCGGCATCGAGAAGGAGCCTGTCGAAGAGTCCACGATTGGTATGTCCGTCACGACGAAGATCGCTGCGTACGATGCGGACAGCATCAGCGAGCGGCCGAGCCAAAATCCCGGCGCCCATAAGACGTAAAAATGCTTCGATATGAATGGGATCAATCGCGGCGTGTGGCGTGTCGACCTCTGACCGTTCAGCCGCTTGCAACCAGTATTCAACCGAGGCTTTGCTGATGGTAGGCAGGCCAGGGTTTTGAGCAAACAGCATCCCATGAATACGCTGTCCAAGGATTTTGGGTCCATATTGCTTGGATAGGTCTTCAATGCCCTTTTTCACCGTTGCTTTGTACTGATCGACCAGCGCTTGTTCGAGCGTCCGGCCTTTCTCGTTCTTTTCGCGCAATGCCGCCTCGATCTCTTCTCGGATCATGTCCGACATCACGAACACGGCGTCGTCGATATCAATGGCGCGAGCTTCGCGAGGAGCCAATTGATGAGTGACCGGATCAAGAACGTAAAACTGCGATCTAGGCCCTGCGGGAATTTTGCCGTAGCCGTCGAGAAGCAGGTAGCCTTGGCCGACGAAGGGCAGGGCCGCACGGGAACGATCCGCGTCCAAGCCAAGGGCGGCTGATAGCCGGCCCATATCCTTGGCGACCCAAGGCAATGCCTTCAGGAGCAGCTCGGTTCGGTCACTGTAAGCTGCGTACTCCGGACCCTGAAGCACCACGCTGAGCGTACGGTTCAGGGTCAACGCGTCATGCCCGGCAACGACAAGCCGGAATTCGGCTGGACAGTAGCTATCGCCAATATACGCGCGTGCGCCGAGGATCGCCGAAGCTGCCCAAAGAACCGCTGTGGGCGGTCGACGTTCGAGTTCAGCGGGATAATTGCCGGGGGTCGTCACGCGTAGTTCAGGCACGCCTGCCGCGAATACTCCTGGCTCGGTGAGAAAATCAAGCAAGAGGTCATTGGCCTGTTGCGCGTCCTCGGGATGGCGCAGCACGACAAGCACGTCATTGTTCTGATCAATCTCCGTCAAGACGCGCTTGAGATAACGCATCAGCGGGGTGTCAACGCGAAGCGTCGCCGCCAGCGCCAATCCCTCGGCGAGATCCGATTGGATGGCGTCGCGCCGTGGCCCGGCATGTCCCTCACCAATCAGCGCCATGGCCTTATTGTGGTGAGGATCAAAGGAATGACGCTCGCGCTTTATGCGGTGGTAGGCATCGCGCGTATCGGTGTAGGGGGCCAGAATGGCATCCGCTCCGGAAGCTGTCAGTCCCATGCCCTTGAGCGCTGCGGCGCCTTGGTCCAGCACCGAAACAAGTGGGTTGCCAAGCTCCAGCTCTCGTGCATGGTTCCACAAGCGCGTCGCGATGATGCATTCGCGCGAAGCGATTGTTTCGACGATCGGTTGTGACCCGGCCGTTCGAAGTTGTGGTTCTTCAAAGCCACGGCCGCGCGTTGGCCAAATAAGATGATGGTTTTCATTTTTGAGACCCAAGCTGCCAGCAAGCGGACGCCCCTTGAGCGAGTGGCGTATGAACGAAAACCGCAGAGGACAATCGGTGACGATCAGCGCGTGGCTGGGGGGCGAGTGTAATTCCTGTTCAAGCTCCGTGACCAGCATTCGGATCAAGGAGCTTGCATCACGGCTGCGAAGGGCGTGGGTCGACATGTCGATGATCGCCAAATCGATGCGGCCAGGTATCTGCCGCAATGCACGTTTTCGATCGGCGTCCGGAAAATGGGACGGTAGCATGAACGCGAACCCAGGACCGCGCTCTGCCGATGCCAGTACGTTTAAATGCTTACGGATCGAGCCAAGACGGTCTGCCGGATATAGCCGCTTGAAGCCCTTCAATGTTTTTTCGTCGAAATCTCTCCAGTAAACCCTGTCATTGAGTGCAACAGAGTGGGGAACAATCGAGATCAGCGGAACGGACGCAATGCCGCTTTCTCGCGTGTCTCCTAGCAACATATAGAAATGCGCGTCGGGGCTGATCGCCCCCAAAACCTTGTCCTCGCTTGCCCCGCTTCGAAAGAGACCTCGTTCGCGCAATTTTGAGGTTTGCGCCTCAATGCCTGCGACCGCCTGAAGCGCCGGGCGCCCCATATTCAAGAAAAGTGTCCGCAGTGGCGGAGCAACCTTTCCCCGGCCAATTTCGCGCAGCATCCATGGCAATATCGCCCGAGGAGGAATATGGGGCCAGAAAAGCGCGGTATGAAGTTTCTGGTCACTCGAGACGACAGTGTCGATAAGTTCTGAATATTCGACCAAACTCAGAGAAGGCTTGGACGCTATGACGCCGAGGTCACTGTCTTCCAGGTGATCGCCACCACCAACATTCACAAGCTGAAGCTGATCAGCGACCGGAGACGGCACCGCCTGCGCGTTTTGAGATTGGCGCTCTTTCATTTGAAGGAGAAGCTGCCTTGCGCGCTCTTGCTTTGATGCGGCAGCCTCGGCAATTCGTTCATTCCAGGGCGTCTGGCGCATGGCAATCTCTATCGTGCTGTCAGCTTCGATGAGATGCCAGCCCAGTCGCGGGCAACGTAGCCCGCGAGCAGCCCCGCCTCACACTGGTATAGCTCGGCCACCAGATCCAAAGTGCGTGCCCAGTTCTTGGCCCGATGAGCCTGCCTGAATCTTTTCTTCCAGTTTGGCTCGATTTCTTCCCAGCGCGGGATATGAACCGCCGAGAGTTGGCTCTTTTGAAAACGGTGGAAACCGGTGGCGGCTCCGGCGGACAGCGCTTTCACAAATAACCCGAGTACCCCGGCCGAAAGAAAAACGAGAAGGTCTTGTAGGGGCCAGCTCGTGCTCCTAATCTGGTAAACGCCACTCCCAGCACAATAGCCGACCGTGTCGATCCCGATTACCGGTGAGGCGGAGACATCGACGACCAGCAACTTAGGCGACGCATACCAATCGGGATGAAGGCTATCGATGGACCGCCACCACGTTTTTGACGTCCTAGCCTTGGCACGCGACTGCAATTGCATCTTATGTTTCCGGAGATAGGCCGCCATCCGAGGGTAATCGGCGAGCTTAACCACTTTCCCATTGGCATCGAACACATTAACGATGCTCGTACCACTCCAGTGGACTTTTCCATTCTGGATGGATCGCGCGTTCACGAAGGGCAGCGTCCGGCTGCGCTCAACCGGCAACTCCTCGGTCAGACCAAGGAAGACGTCATTACATCCTGTGGCCGAGCCTACGCGAATGACACATCCCGCATCTTCGATTTTTGGAAATGTTCGGCGTGCAAATGCCAGAGTTCTCTCAGCAGCAGCATCGCGACTGAGAACGAGAGGAGAAGAGGAAGGTGAGAACGTCCGAGAGGCCGAGCTACCTGACTGAATGATCGAATCATTCCCGGCCATCGACAATATGTTTGTGGAGCCGGATGTGCCGTTCTCGAATACGAAGAAGTGAGGATAGGCGTCAGCGGGAGTTTCGAAGCTATCGACGTCGCTGAAGTCTACAATCACCTTTAGATGACCCTGGGAGGTAAAAGCTTCCCTGATGGAACCTCCATAGACATTTCTCGTCCAGGTGCCTGGGCACAGAAAGGCAAGCTGGCCACCTTTTTCCAGCAGTTCAAGAGAGCGTTCAATGAACGCCACATAGAGGTCTGCCCGCTGCTTGAACGAAGAAAACCGCTCTCGATATGAGGCGCGTAGCGGTGCAGGGATGGCGTCCCACCGGATATACGGAGGGTTGCCGACGATGTGGGTGAAGCGCGCACGGGGCCGGGCTTCTAAGAAGTCCTCGTTCTTTATCCAGGCGCTGGCGATGTCGCGCGCCATCGGTTCCGCAACGCCGAGTTCCTTCAGCTCCTGGTCACAGCGCTCGCGCAGCGTTCCCGCAACATCGGGGTCGATCTCGTACGCGCGGATAACCGCCCGAAGATGGTCATAGGATTTCCCTTGTTTATGGCACGCTTGGACCAGACGACCCAACAGGGGAAGAAGAAAGGCGCCTTGCCCGGCGGCTGGCTCGAGCAGTCGCAGCGCGAGAAGATCTTCCGGAAAACCGACATGGCGCAAGCAAAGCGTCGCCACCTTGTCCCGAGTGAAAAATTGGCAGAGGCCCGCCTGCCACGGCGGTTCGTTCGCGACATCGCTGTCGACTCTTCCCTCCATTGATGTGCCCCTAACCCTAGACCGGCTGTCTCGCTTTTGTGCATATTACTCGCCAATAGGGCGTGTCGATGCAATCGAAATCCTTGCGACTATAGGCGTTATTTGTGAAAAGGCAGAGGTTCCGCCTAGTTCCGGAGCGAAAAACGTTCGCCACACGGGTTTTCGCACCCGGCATCTAAGTAGTTTCGGTTGATTTTGACTTAAGATCGACTGCAAAAAATGGGTTATGGCTTAGATTCCCGAAGAGAATGCGGAAGCAAAGCCCGAGCACTTTCGCGTGGAGATGTCACACTCGCTGGTCAGGGCCATCCTGCTTCGCAAAGCTCTGCAGGACCGAGGTGGTTCGGACCGCCTGGTGCAGAAAAGACGCCGGCAAATATATGAGATTTTGACCCAAATCCGGGGTTTGCCCTTGGAGGCAGCGCCCTTTGAATGAGCCGCCATTGCGGTACTGCGCCGGTTTCTGTAGCAGCAGTCGTCTTCACCGCCGCCTCCCTTTTTCTGCGCCGCGTGCACGAGATCGGTCGCCGTGGATGATTGCGATCATGGAGGCGGCTACTGGCCGAAAGCGGTCAGGCAGCAAACGAAACGCCATGCGAGACGGCGGCCATTCCGCTGCGCGCAAATTGCGGACGCTAGACACAGTTGTTCCGAACATCCTGATCGGCTGAAAGTAGGATGACAGCCTTGAAGTCTGCTGCGCGTCTGCTAGTCAGCGCGCTGGCGTACACGTCAGTCTTCTGGAGGTCGCAATGCATCAACTTTGCTGCGTGGATTGCTGGGTCTCTTTGACCTCAGATGCCTCTAAATGTTGACCTCAGTTGCCTCTAAATGGAGGACTCTGACGGCCTGCCCAAGGGCCGGCAGGCGGCCACTCTTCGGAGTCCCCTTCCACGACGCCGCGAAGGTCTCCATAGTAAAGGCGTTCGATCCGTCGGGATCAAACCTTAGAACGAGGAAGCGGCCTTTGCTTCTTAGATTACTACAGGCAGTCGGTTTCCTTTCGACTGACACCCTTGCTGACCCGCTCGTCAGCCCCATCGGAGCGCACGCATGATCCGGATCGACAGCCGCCCGGCACCGGACATCCTGACTTCATCGTTCATGCGCGAGCGCAAGCAGGAGTTATTTGCTTACCTGCGTCGACCCGAACCGGATAGACGAAGCCGCCGGCCGCCGGTCGCCGACGAACTGTTTTACCGGGGCGAACTTCGGGATGCGGTCGCCGAGCGCTGCTACCACAAATGCGCCTTTTGCGAGTCTCGCGACGCCGGTGAGACTGTGGAGCATTTCCGGCCTCTGCGCGCGCGCGGGATCGATGGCGCCTACACTTTGGACCACTACGCCTGGCTGGCGTATGAGTGGGATAATTTGATCTACGCCTGCAGCTATTGCTCGCGCGCGAAAGAAGACCAATTCCCAACGGCGGGCGACCGCGCACCTTACCTTGCAAGCTTTGCGGAGGTTCGCCGGCAGGAAGCGCCGCTTCTCATCGATCCATACCATGACGCGCCGGACCGGCATTTCGACTTCCTCTTAGACGGGCGATGTGCGCCGCGGACACCGCGGGGTCGAGTTACAACAGCCGTGCTTGACCTTAACAGCGAACGCCTGCGTGCCCAGCGACGGGATGAACTTAAGCGCCTGCATGTCCAACTGACCTCCTGGGCGGAGGACGGCGATGGGATGCGGATGGGGCACTTCTTCGACCGTGGGGGTCCTTTCATTGGCGCATGCCTGAATGTTCTGAAACGGGCCTTGGATGGTTTGACATTCTTTGGGAGATCCATCCGCGGTCCCCTGCGGCAGTTGCCCTCGCGTGTGGAGGGGTTTATCGCGGGCCGCCTAGAGGAGCGGCATCGGTTCCTCATGCGACTGGACGAGTTGCGCAAGATCGACGAAGCGCGAGAAGTCGAGCAGGATCCCCACCGATACCTGAGCGCAGCACGCACGATGCCGCCGGAAGTTCGCCGTGCATACTCGAAATCCATGAAGCCGCGTCAATTGGGGCACATCGCGGTCAGCAACTTGAAGGGGATCGCTCGGCTGGAGATAAAGGGTATCCCCGCACGCCGGACCCGACGCGGCGCGCCATGCTTGATGCTTCTCGGCGAGAATGCAACCGGTAAGTCCACGCTACTGCAGGGGATCGCACTCGCATTGCTTGGCGGAACGCAGGCTCGGCGCCTTAGGCTCAATGCGGACGATTTCCTGCGCAACCAGGACAAGGATCGCTGGGATCAGCTTGCTCCCGAGTCGGCTTCGGTTGAGTTGCGGTTTTTGTTCGACGAAGGCCGGGCCGCTTTCGAACTCGAAGGTGTGCAGCGGCGCATCGTCGGCTCTGATCCGCCTGCCACGATCGTGCTGGGCTACGGGCCGCGCCGGTATTTTGATCGTCGCCGCTCGGCCGCTGCGTCGGAGCCGTACGCCTGTGTGCGCACGCTCTTTGACCCGCTGGCGACCATCCCGTACCCCGGCGCCTGGCTGAACAGTCTCCCCGACCACCAGTTCGAAGCGGTTGCGCGGGCGCTGCGTCCGATCCTGGCGCTCAGCGACAGCGACGAGTTGGTGCGGGACCCCGACGGGCGTATTTCCGTCCGTGTCGAGGACCGCCCCGTTCCCATCGAACGGCTGAGCGAGGGCTATCGCTCCGTCTTCGCGCTTGCCGCTGACATTTTCCGGGAAATGCTGACACATTTTCCCGACCTGGAACGTGCACACGGCGTGGTCTTGATCGATGAGATCGAAACTCATCTCCATCCGCGCTGGAAGATGCAGGTAATGCGTGCGCTCCGGCGTGCTCTGCCCAACGTTCAGTTCGTCGTCACCACCCATGATCCGCTTTGCCTGCGCGGTATGGAGGACGGCGAGGTAGTGGTCTTGCAGCGCGACGCCGGCGGCGAGATCGCGCTTTTGCAAGACTTGCCGAGCCTTACGGGGATGCGGGCCGAACAGCTGCTGACGTCAGACTATTTCGGGCT
Organism: Mesorhizobium sp. WSM4849; assembly: GCF_055811385.1. Lineage (NCBI taxonomy): Bacteria > Pseudomonadati > Pseudomonadota > Alphaproteobacteria > Hyphomicrobiales > Phyllobacteriaceae > Mesorhizobium > Mesorhizobium sp. WSM4849. The sequence continues at coordinate 4,431 of NZ_JBVVPW010000031.1, read as the reverse complement.
CTCAAGCACCATCGACCCGGAGACGGAGCTCGAGGTGGTCCGCTTCGCCGAGGCGGTAGCGGAGCAGCCCGACGAGCACCTAACGAACGAAGTCGTGTCACGTTTGACGCTCGGCGATAGCGCGAGTGAGCAGGTGATCCAGGCGGCGCTTCAGCGCTTTCTTGAGGCGCGTGAGAAGCCTGCCGGCAGCCTTCGTCCCGACGTTCGGGCGGATGCCGTCGAGGCGGTATATAAGGCGCTGGCGGCACCGCCTTCCCTCGACGCGACCGGGCTGCCGGAGAATGATCCGGCATGATCCGCGCGAAACGACCGAACACCGCACCTGCTTCGCTCAGCGGGGCCGCGGCAAAAGCGGAGCAGGACGAGGCAGAGCTTTACTACAATGCCTGGAGGCCTGGGATGGCCGCGTACGGCAAGTTCAAGGCCTATGCCGGGAATGACGTCATCGATGCGCTGCGCAAGCTGTTTCACGGTAAATGCGCTTATTGCGAGCGCGCCGTGGAGAGAGGCACGCGCGAGGTCGAGCACTATCGACCGAAGGGAGGTGTCGGTGATCCCAATCACATCGGCTACTGGTGGCTAGCCCATAACTGGAACAACCTTCTGCCGACGTGTGGGCCCTGCAACAAGGGGCTTAAGCAGCACGTCGTCACTGTCGATATGACGATCGACGACGTCGAAGCGCTTCAGGCGAAACCCGCCGCGAAGCTTATGGGCAAGGCCAATAACTTCCCTGTTGGCGCTGCGCGCCTTGCGGCAAAGTCGGGGGATCACGCTGTCGAGAAGCCGCGGCTACTCGATCCCACACGCTGTGAACCGAATGACTATCTCCGCTGGAGCCATGCCTCCGATTTCAGCATCCTCACGCCGCGCTCGCATGTCGGAAAGCCGTCGATCGAGGGCGACGAGACGATCCATTGCCTGGCGCTGAACCGCGTTGGCTTGGTGGAAGCGAGAACCAAGCAGCTGAACATCCTCCGGGCGCAGAGAGTCCGAATCATAGAACGCCTAGAAGCGGCCCGAGGCCTACCAGAAGCGGCGCAGGGGCTGGCTCTGCAGCTGGTCCTGAGCAGTGTAGAAGACATGCAGCTGCACTGTAGTGCGGACAAGGAGTTCTCGGCTATGGCGACGGCGTTCGTCGCCGCGTTCCGTGAAGAGCTGGGGGAGTGGCTGAAGGCCAATGCTCCCGCCGTCGTGCTGGTCGACGCCTAGCGCAATGCGGGCAAACGCCTAGTGACGCGCACCGTAATGTCTTCTTTCAGGCTCGGGTAAAGCTGACCCCAATGGCCAACATTGCGGCGCGAAGCAGTCGTTCCACCGGGCGGCGTCTTCGCAAATTCGACGTCCGAAGAAAGCCAGAGAAGGCTATGTTAATCCACACCAATATGTGGGGCAAAACGTGGGGTAATTGTTTTGTGAAGGAGACTTTGTTTATTATTTCAGTACGTTGGTGAATCAACTGGCGGAGAGAGCGGGATTCGAACCCGCGTTACGGTTTCCCGTAAACACACTTTCCAGGCGTGCGCCTTCAACCACTCGGCCACCTCTCCGTCCTAGCATTTTCGCTGCGGCCGGTTTCGCCGCGCGGGTTGGGGAGATGCCGTCTCCCTTGGGGATTCCGGTCCGGAACTCCGCACCGTGGGGCGCCGTCAACCAGCGGACACCTTTTCCCCGCACCTGAGCCGTCAAAGCAACAGGTGCGGGGCTCATCTAGTCGATCCGGTGCCGAATGCCAAGACATAACGGCACTCTATTCGCTTTGTCGGATAGGGATGCTCCGTCCATGCCGCCAGCGTTGCCTTGGTAGCCGATCGCCGCGATCGGCGGCGGCGTCTTGGCCGACTGGCGCCTCAGCGGCGCAAACCGGCGGCGTAGGTTCAACTTCGCGTGTCGCGATTGCGGATAAAGCGCGCAGATCCTATTTATCAGGCCGATACAGACATCTGATAAGCTTCCGGGGAGGTAAGGTCTGGATGTTCCGCTTCGTCTTCCGTCTCGCGGCACTGGTTGCGCTTTCGGTTTCCGTCATCATGGCGGTGATCGACGCGACGCGCTCGGTGGCGGCCTCCGCGCTGGTCATGACCCCGCTCAACACGAGCTGGCTCGCCGTCTCGCCGGATACGCGAAGCGCCTTCGAAGGTTTCGTCCGCGACAAGGCTGGTCCGCTGCTGTGGGACGGCGCCATCGCCTGGGTGCTCAACCAGCCCGGTTTCGCCGTGTTTGCGGTGGTTGCCTTCATTCTCTACTTGATCGGCTACAGGCGGGAGCGGCCGACCGGGCGGTTCGCCTAGACCTGATGATTTGTTGTTGATGACCTTCTGGCGTCCCCAAAACAAAGAGAAAGTCCCAAACAAAGAGAAAGGGAGACCGCACATGTTTCTCAGCGACATGCTGAACAAGAAACTCAATCTGCCGAAGCCTGCCGAGGCGCTGCCGGGCCGCGCCAAGCCTATCCCGACGGCATCCAAGCATTTCGTCTCGAAGCGGCCGCTCAAGGGGCCGTATCCCGAGGGGCTGGAGACGGCGATGTTCGGGCTGGGCTGCTTCTGGGGCGCCGAACGCCTGTTCTGGCAGGTCGAGGGTGTCTGGGTCACGGCCGTCGGCTATGCCGGCGGCGTCACCCCCAACCCGACTTACCAGGAAACTTGCACCGGCTTGACCGGCCATGCCGAAGTCGTGCTCGTCGTTTTCGACCCGAAGATCGTGTCATATGCACAGCTTCTGAAGCTGTTCTGGGAAAGCCACGACCCGACGCAAGGCATGCGCCAGGGCAACGATGTCGGCACCACATATCGTTCGGCGATCTACACGTTCGGCGATGCGCAGTACCAGGCGGCGATCGCCTCGCGCGACGCCTATGAGTCCTCGCTGCGCGGCGCCGGCCGCGGCAAGATCACCACCGAGATCGCGCCGGCACCGGAGTTCTATTTCGCCGAGGAAGACCACCAGCAATATCTGGCGAAGAATCCCTACGGCTATTGCGGCCTGCAGGGCACCGGCGTCACCTGCGCCATCCCGGCGGCCGCCTCCGCTTGAGGCCTCTGGCGAGACGATGATCGGTGGCGCCGGGATGCGGCGCCACGCTTTTCCAAAGGTCAAAATTCCGCGTGAATTTTGTTTCGGGCCGTGCCAGATTGGCCCGAAGCGGGAGGAAGACACTCCTGTCTGATGTCGCATGCCTGCCGGAGAACCGGGCAGGCAGGCGGTGCATAACGGAAAAAATAACCGACAGGGTGTGGATCACATGAAACGTATCGTTCTCGGCCTCCTGGCCGCAACTGCGATGGTTCTTCCGGCCTTCGCCGCGGACATTCAGCCAGCACTTCTCTACGATCTCGGCGGCAAGTTCGACAAGTCGTTCAACGAGGCGTCCTATGAAGGCGCCGAAAAGTTCAAGGCCGAAACCGGAATCGCCTATGTGGAATTCGAGGTCTCAAACGCGACCCAGCGTGAGCAGGCACTGCGCCGTTTCGCCGAGGACGGCCGCAATCCGATCGCCATGGCGGGCTTTTCCTGGGCGGACGCGCTGGAGAAGATCGCTGTCGAGTTTCCCGACACCAAATTCGCCATCATCGACATGGTCGTCGACAAGCCCAATGTCCGCTCCCTTGTCTACAAGGAGCAGGAAGGGTCCTACCTCGTCGGCGTGATGGCGGCGATGGCCTCGAAGTCGAAGAAGGTAGGCTTCATCGGCGGCATGGACATTCCGCTGATCCGCCGATTCGGCTGCGGTTATGTCGGCGGCGCCAAGGCGGCCGGCGCGACCGATGTCATCCAGAACATGACCGGCGACACGCCGGCAGCCTGGAACGATCCGGCCAAGGGCGGCGAGATCGCCAAGACGCAGATCGACCAGGGCGCCGACGTGATCTACGCAGCGGCAGGCGGCACCGGTGTCGGCGTGCTGCAGGCAGCGGCCGACGCCGGCAAGCTCGGCATCGGCGTCGATTCCAACCAGAACGGCCTGCAGCCCGGCAAGGTGCTGACCTCGATGGTCAAGCGCGTCGACGTTGCCGTCTACAACACCTTCATGGACGCCAAGAACGACAAGTTCACCGGCGGCATCAACGATCTCGGCCTCAAGGAAGGCGGTGTCGACTACGCCATGGACGACAACAACAAGGCGCTTGTCGACGACGCAATGAAGGCGGCGGTCGAAAAGGCCAAGGCCGACATCATCGCCGGTACCATCAAGGTGCACGACTACATGTCGGACAATTCCTGCCCCTATTGATCGCGGGGCAATCGCATTTGGATTCTTGCGAAGGTGGACCCCCACCCTAACCCTCCCCACAAGGGGGAGGGAACGCTGCCGCGCGCCTTTACTTCCCTTTGGCACCGAAAAGACAGCCATTTTGCCGAGGTCAGCGCCAACGGAAGTCTCCCTCCCCCTTGTGGGGAGGGGTTAGGGGTGGGGGTACATCGTAGAGC
>NZ_JBVVPW010000030.1:31695-91135 GCF_055811385.1 Mesorhizobium sp. WSM4849 | reverse complement strand
AACGCTTCTGCCTCGCAACCCTCAAAACCGGCGACCAACAGGCTAAAATCGTCAGAACTTCGGAATCAGGACACTAGATCGATTTAACGGGGCATGTCCGCCCGCTCCACCTCGTCGGCGCGGGCGAGCAGAGTCGGCAACGCGCGGCGTTCCTCAATCACGCGGCAACTTCGTAGCCACTATCCTGACGCCGCCCATATCGTTCGGACTGGCAGATAGGCGTTTGTCTCCAGCCATTCGCGGAGCACGGTTTGAATGAGATCCGCCCGGCCAATTTTCATTTCAGCCGCGATGGAGTTGAGAGCGTCCTCGGTTGCGGGCTCCAGCGGCACGCCGTCAGTTCGCACGGGGCGGGCGGTTTGCTCCAGTCCGGAATTCCGATTTGGAGGCCGCCATTGCACAGCTGCCCTGCGACATGCGAGTTTGTCAACCAAATGGCTCATTCAACCAAATGGCTCATCATGGGATTCTCGTCATGTCCATTCGCCGGATTGCGTTGACCTCGGCAGCGGTCACGCTTGCCTTCACAACCCTCGCCCAGGCCAGGCCGGACACCCGCGTCATGACCTGCCAACAGACGCAGGCGCTAATCCAGAGCCATGGCTCGGCGGTGCTGACCACCGGCCCGAACACCTATGCCCTCTACGTCCGCCGGTACAGCAATGCGTGCGACTGGTCGGAAATCCCAGCGGTAGGGTTTGTGCCGACGCGCGATGGCCAGTGCTTGGTTCATCGATGCAGAGAGCCGCTCTACACTCCTCCCGGCTGACGGTGACGAGCATAGCTATTCTGCTGCGCCTTTCGGCAGGTAGCCCTTTTCCCGCAGATACGTGGTCAGGATCTTCTCGACCATCGATGACACAGACCGCATGTCATCCTTCGCCGCTTCCTCCAGAGCATTTTTCAACCCCTGTTCGATGCGGAACGAAATCGGAGCCGTCCTGACCATGGTGTGCGATCCTCATACAATGTAGTTGACGATTGATGACATTGTATGAGATTGTGAGAGGATAAGCAAACTAAACCACGGGAGAAACCAAATGCCGAACATCACTGTTCGGGCAGCCGCCGAAGGCATGCCCGAGAATCAACCGCCGCCACATCCTAGACTGTGCGTCATGAGCGCCGACAAGGAAAAGGCAGCCTTCTTCGGTCTGGAGCCGCTGCTCTGCGACACTATCAACATGCTCGATGTCCTCGTAGGCATGATGGACAGTATGGGACTAACCGCAAAACCGTCCGGCCCCAATCATGTGCTGACCCAAGGCGAGGCCGATCGGCTTGTCTTCGTTGCCTGCACCGCGGAGTCGATGTCCCAAAAGGCTAGGCAAGCCTACTATGAAGCGCTCGGATGGGATGCGTCATGCTGAAGAAGGACCGCGTTGCCCACTACCTGGAGAAAGCCGAGCGCTTGGAATACATCATCCCGAACTTCGACCCGGCGAACGGGGACATGATCCTGGTGTTCAAGACCGAAGACGCCAGCGGCGGGCGCTCATTCCGCCTCTCGCCAGAGTTGGGCGCCAAGTTCCGTTCCTACATTTTCCAGGCGATCCGCGAGAAGGCAAACTGAGAAATGCCCGGCCGCCGAGTTGGCCCGCTGCCTCACGGTGGCGGGCTTTTTTGCTGGGGCGGTCAGTTCGGCGCGATTAACGTTCTCTGCGATTTCCAAAACTGAGTGTCGATCGCGTCTTTAGTAGCCGCCACCGCCAGTACCGCCAGTACCGCCGGCACTGCCACTACTGCCCCCGCTCGATGTAGACGCGGTTGCCGGTGCGGGTGGAGCCTCGCCGCGTGGTGCTGTCATGCAGGCAGTCAAAAGTAATACCGAAAACAGGATGAAGAGGCGCATATCGATAACCTCCTTTGGTAGGGTGTTCTCTATCGACAACGTCTCAGGTCCATCATTATTCCGCGAAGTCTGATCGGAATGCCCGCTGCCTCACGGTGGCGGGCTTTTCACAACTGACAACTCGAACGGCGCAAATTAGCAATTGCTGATGCTTTATGCTTAGCTGGAAAATCATCGTTCAAAAGAGAGGGGTTGAACAAATGTCTACATCACGTCGGGCATTGCTTTCCTTGCTGAGTGCAACTGTCGTATGCGCCGCCATTTCTGGCATCGCGTCTGCGAAAGGAGGCGGTGGAGGCGGTAAGGGCGGCAAGGGCAGCAAGGATGGCGCGATGGACATCGGTCCCGGCCTATTGCCAGCGAGCGGAACCAGCCCACAACAGGTAAAAACTTTCAAATCCTTCGAAGGCAAGGCATGCAACCGTGACTACAAACTGCTTTGCCCAAACACACCGATCGGCAAATGCGATCTTGTAGGCATGAGCGGGCAGTTGTCACCCAAGTGCAAGGCCTTCGTAGAGACGCACCGATGAAAATCCCACTGCTGACCGCATTGACCCGCGCCGCCGACACGAACGCTGCTATCGATCTATCTCGCGACGGGTCCGCTGCCCCACGGTGGCGGGCTTTTTCATCCCGTCGAGGGGTAAATCAATGTCGCGCCCTCGGCCACATAGTCAGTGACCTTCCATCCCTCAATGCAGAACTCTAGATGGACAAAATTGGCTTCCCCCTCGTTTGAACTGAGATCTAGGGCAGCACCGTTCTTGTCGAGGAACTCGCGCAAGCGGTGACGCAATTCGTGTAGCCAAAGATTACGTTTGCCGTCTGGGGAGATCTGCAGTTCAACTGCAAGGTCAACATCGGGCCCGTTGGACGTGTCTTTTTCACGCCGCTGCCCTGAAAACCGCGACCCGAATATCCACGCCCTTTCCACTATTTCCTGTTGTTCATCGAGCCACACCAGGAGGCCGGCCAACTGTTTGGACGTCATATGTGAACGGGTGCGGGCCTTCCCGGCCCGTGGCCGGGCAGGCAGCGGGCGGCCCCGGCATCCGCTACTGGGGCCGCAGGCGGACCGCGGGGCTCGCCGGCGGCCCTGGCGGATACCTACCCTCGGGTCGCCTGCCGCACGCGCCTGCGGGGGCGGGGGCGTAGCCGCTGGCGCGAACCATCCCGAGTTTAAGCGCCACCACTCTCACGAATCTGAGCCCTTTCCGAAGAAGCGTGCCGCCGATCCCCAATTCAGGTGGGTTCTTCCGCTTGAGGCATGGCGACAGGTCTCAATTGGGATGGTCTGGGCTCGCTTGCATTTGCGGTTGCTGTCTCTTCTGCTCACTGAGCTTCACGGTATAGCGCCGGCCCACCAGCATCCCAGAGATGCCCACGGGCAGGGCGATTCCGGCAACGATCATCACCAGAGCCGGGAGGAGAGTGTTTCCCCCATAGCTCCTCGATGCCTCACCTAGATACCACACCCAACCTACGGCGCTCGCGATCGGCGAGCCGATGAATAAGAACCGGCCTATTCTCCCATTTTCGTTGTATTCCTGGGTGATTTCATAGATCGACGGCAATTTTCGGTCGGGCTCTCTTTCATCGGCAGTTATGTTGCCTTGGTTTACAGTCCTCACTCGGTCACGAACTTTTTTATCTAAGTCTTCTATTGCTTGCGCCCACTGCTTATCGAAGCGAACGGAAAAGCGCTGGCCCGATACCAAAAAAATACGCCAAGTTCCGGCTGACATAAACGCCGGCGGAAATAGCGCGGTATTTTTAATTTCCGCAAACGTGACGGTTCTCTTCGCACCGTCTTTCGTTCGCGTGGCTACAATACCGTCCGCGACCAAGTCTATGGTCGATTTCGAGGCGTCTAATTCGTATAACATCTGTTCCTCCCAAAACGGCTCCTATTGGGAGCGACGCTTATAAGTAGATGTCGCATCCCGCAAGCTCTGCACTGCCAATCTCTTGCGATTGGTCGACCACTAGCGACCTGATGCCGAGCCATTTTTCCGGCACGCGCACTGGCGATGATTCGCGCCAGTAAAAATGAATGCGTGTGGGCTTGCTTGCCAACCCTCCGCCCCCTACGCGGCGGAAACGATAGCCCGCCTTAGCCAGCAAAAGCTAAGATAATCAAATACTTATATCCGAGTTTTAAGCTATACTAGCCTCCGTCAGCTAATATGGAGGTTAATATGGCGCCTATTTACCCCTCCGTTCGCCCCCGAGTGGCACCGGGCAAAGGTCTCAGGTCGTCGGTCGTTCGCTCTCCCCCGGCCGAAGGGCCAGCGATGAAGACATCGGGCGTCGGCGCTGACGACCTCATCCGCGTCTTGCGTCCTCGCGCCGTGCGCCTCTATCGCGACTGCATGACGGTCGGCGCGTTTGCGGCCGAGGTAGGGGGCCTTCGGGCCGCGCTGCGGCAACTCGTCAGCAGTCACAAGGCTGGCCTGATAGCGTTCCAGTCCGGAAGGCGAGCGCCGAAGTGACGAAGCCCGCGGCATCGGGCGTGAGGCCGGTGTATCCGGCCACCCACCGTACCCGCATCACGAACGGCAAGGACCTGCTTCCGGGCGTCGGTGGCCGCAGTTTCTGGGTCCGCCGCATGCGCGACGTGATGGCACTGCACGTCTCCGACCTTGGCGGTGTCGAGGCCTGCAGCGAGGCTGAGAAGAGCATCATCAGGCGCGCCGCTGCCATAACCGTCGAGATGGAGCGGCTAGAACGTGTCTTCGCGCTGGCCGGGGATGCAGGACCCGACCTCGACACGCTCAGCTTGTACTCGCGTCTAGCCAATACACTGCGCCGCCTTCTCGACATGACCGACCTTCAACGCCGGTCGCGCGACATCACCCCGACGATCGACGAGTACATGCACGCCGTCGCCCAGGAGGCGGTCGCATGAACATCCTGCAGGCGTGCGCCGATCCCAACCTCTTCGGCCCGTGGTTTCGCCGCCCAGCGACTTGGCGTGTCTGGTTCACCTACCTGGCAGTGTTGTTCGGCCTGCCGTTGGACCACGATCAGTTGGTTCTTTTTCGGCACCACACCGGGCGATTGAACCCGCCGACGGAGCCTTCGTCGGAGGCTTGGCTCGTGGTCGGTCGGCGCGGCGGCAAGAGCTTCGTAATGGCGCTGATCGCGGTCTACCTTGCCTGCTTCCGGCAGTATCGTCAGCACCTTCAGCCCGGGGAGCGCGCCACCATCCTGGTCATAGCTGCCGACCGGAAGCAGGCCCGGACGATCATGCGCTACGTGCGGGGCCTTCTGACGAACATCCCAATCCTGTTCATGATGGTGAAGAATGAGACGGCCGAGGCCTTCGACCTGAACAACTCCGTCACGATCGAGGTTGGCACCGCCTCTCATCGCTCCACGCGCGGCTACACGTTTGCCGCCGTCCTGTGTGACGAGCTTGCCTTCTGGCGAACCGACGACAGCGCTGAGCCGGACTATGCCATCCTCGATGCCATCCGCCCCGGCATGGCGACGATTCCCGGTGCCATGCTCCTGTGCGCGTCCAGTCCCTATGCCCGGCGCGGTGCGCTGTGGGACGCATTCCGTCTGCACTGGGGGCAGGAGGCCGGTCCGCTGGTCTGGCGAGCCACGACGCGAGAGATGAATCCCTCGGTGCCGCATTCGGTCATTGATGAGGCGCTGGCGCGCGATGCGGCATCCGCTCGCGCGGAATACATGGCCGAATTCCGCACCGACATGGAGATGCTCGTCACTCGCGAGTGCGTTGCGGCCTGCGTCTCCCCCGGCGTTCGAGAGCGCCCGCCGGTCCCGGGCGGACGGTACGTCGCTTTCGTCGATCCGTCGGGCGGTAGCGCCGACAGCATGACGCTGGCTATCGCGCACGCCGAGGGCGAAGACGCCGTTCTGGATGCCATCCGGGAGGCGATGCCACCTTTCTCGCCCGAGGCTGTCGTCTCAACCTTCGCCGCCCTGATCCGCTCCTATGGGATTCGTTCCGTCACGGGTGACCGCTACGGAGGCGAGTTTCCGCGCGAATTGTTTCGCCGCTACGGCGTCGACTACCGCCTGTCCGACCGGAACCGCTCCGATCTCTATCTTGCACTCGTTCCCGCGATCAATTCGCGCCGCGTGGACCTCCTCGATGTCACTCGGTTGGAGAGCCAACTGGTCGGACTGGAGCGGCGGACCAGCCGAAGCGGGCGTGATATCGTGGATCACCCCCCGGGCGGCCACGACGATCTGGCGAATGCCGTTGCGGGCGCATTGACGATGGCGGGTTCAGCGGCCAAGGCGATTGTATTGGCTGGATCAATCGGCGGTTGCGGTGGCTGCGGGCTCATCTCCTGGCGCGAAGTAGGGGACGAGGGGCGACCGCGAGCATGGGTGCGCCGCTACCTGACCGAAGATGAAGCCGAGGGCTTGATGCAGTGACCTGGGACCGAGTTTCGTCAAGCCCGCGCTGCCCACACACAAAATGCTGTTTGCTGAACCGAGAGGACCCTATCCATGCCGAAACAGATAACTGAAATCGAGATCGAAGCTCGTATTGCGCCGGCGTCGACCCGGTGGCCAAGCACGGCGATCCATTGGGAGAAACTCAAGGAGGCCGTGGCCGCCGCACGTGCGTTAGTCATCGCCGTTGACGCGAACTGTCGCGCGGTGGAGCAAGACAGTGACCTCAGTCCGGAGGGCATCTATCGGAAGCGCGCAGAAATCGGTCGCCGTGCTGTCGGAGACCTTTTTGAATTCGCGCCGCTTCGCTCGGCCGAGAGCGCGGTTGGCAGCGCTGTTTCGCTATTCGAGTCGGGGATGGTCGACCTCCCGAAGGCCCCCACCGGCATAGCCGAAGTTGCGCTCGCGCAGGAGGTTCGGGCCCACATACGAGCACACGAAAACCCCACTGGTTTCGTGTTGAATCATCTAGACGACGGGCGGGTAGTTGGGGCCGTGCTGCACGCCCCCGGCTTTCTCTCAGGGCTTAAGGACGAAGGTCTCAACGTGATCAGAGATCGCGCGAGATCGGCTCTGCACCCTGAACAGGTCCAGCGTCGCAAGGAAGCTGAGGAGGCTCTGGAAGTGCTGCGCAAGGGGATCGCGGCGGCCCAGCGGATGATCCTGGCCAGAACGGAAACTCGCATCGACCGGGACGATAAGGTTCGCGGCATTCGAGAGCCGGTGCCGGGTGGAATAGCGGCTTGAAAGGAAATCTCGTGCGGGTCAGTGCCTGCTCCGTAGCGTCATGAGAGTGGTTAAAATCTAACGCTTAATACCAGAATCATAGGCCCCGCTCAGGGTGGAAAATTGGCCGTTCCGACCCCATTGCCGGAACGGGGGTAGTTGCGCCATTGTCGGGCATTGCCTAGCCGCCCCTCGAAATGGCTCAAACCAGCCGTTTCAGGACATCGCCGAAGCTGATCTCCCGCCGACAAAGACGTAGTGGAGTGGGCGCCACGCTGTTTCGCACCTCATTCTCGGTTTGCCCTCACACGGGAGGCGACAGGAAGTGGTGGATCTCACGATGCCGGCGAGATCTGGCCCCGAACCAGATCCCCGGCAATGGTCACCCTTTCCAAGATACGAACGGCTGGCATGTAGTCGCCTACCGCGTAGTGCTGAAGCGACCGATTGTCCCAAAAAACACAAGTCGTCGGTGTCCAGCGCACCCGGCACTGCAACTCCGGCACCAATGTCTGCCTGAACAGGTGGTCCAGCAAAGCCGCGCTGTCGCCGATAGAAAGCCCAATTACCCGCGTGGTATAGGCGATGTTTACGTAGAGGATCGACTCTCCAGTTTCTGGATGGACACGAACGACCGGTTGTTCTATCGGCGGGACGGTTGCACGCAGTTCTGCAGCCTTGTCTCCTGGCGCGTGCTTGGTGATATCATGTTCTGCCGTTAACCCGCGTAGAATATCCCGCAATGGTTGGGTTAGCCCCAGCCAGGCTTGGCGCATGTCGGCAAAGATGGTGTCTCCACCCACAGATGGTATCGTGCAGGCTCGCAGAAGCGAGCCAAGCGGGGGCGCCGCACGAAAGCTTTGGTCGCTGTGCCATATATTCTCGGTAGGTGGAGCGCCGGGGCCGTGGCTCAGGCGTATTACAGCCGGATGAGTGGCCTCGCCCTTCGGGGTAGTCTCGAGAGAGCCGAAGCGCGATGCGAATGCGATATGCGCATCTCGTGTTAGCGCACCTTGGTCCCGAAACACCAAAACGCCCTTCTGCAACAAAAGCGCCCGGAGATTGGCGATTTCGCCTTCATCGCAACTTCTCGAAATATCAAAGCCAAATATCTCCATTCCGAGACGAGGTGTCAGGGGCCGCCATTCCATAATATAGCTTCGCCTTTCACTTCTTGCTTGCAGTTTCGCAGCTAGGTCTCCCAAACGGCAAAGAATTCTTGCAATTTCGACTCGCCACTGAGAGCCGCCCGCGTTGAAAGAAGTCGGCGCATCGCTGTATCTACGGCGCTTGGTCCGGCCACGCGACGCATGCCGAGAAGCGGCAATATCTCATCTGTCCGGTTCTCGGCCATCGCTTCCAGCAGATAGGCGTCAAGCGTCCCGCGAAGTATCGCCTCGGCGTCCATGATGGCGCCGCGCGCCTCGGCCAGGGTGCACCAAGACTCAATAGTGTGAGTGACTTGGTGGGCGGAACCGGCGATGCCGCGGCGCCTCCCATGCCACTCCTCCGGCAACGCGGCCGGCCAATGCGCCAATAATGCAGCGACCTTGGGCTCCGCGACGTGCTTAGTGTGCAGCACCGCGCAAAGCAGTCCAAAAACGAAGGTACTATGGTATGTATGGAATACAAGGTAGTCAGATGGAGCGGCAGAATCTGCATGATCTTCCGCCCTGTAGGTTGGCGACGGGATCAAGCCTAGTGCATCATGCATCGCTCCAAGAACTCCAAGAATTGCGTACGTTTCGTTACTCAGTTTCTGTGAGGTAAGGGCATCCGCGATTGCGAATTCAGCCGCTAGGTCCAGATCATTGATCAGCAGCCGCCAGAGTCCAAGGCTGCCGATCCACCCTGAGGGCGCCGGTAGTAACCCGCGCCGGCCGAAATCCGTCATATACATTGGCGTGTGTGTGACCGCGTAAAGGTCACTAGTTGACATGAACAACCCACCTTCAAGATTACCGAAGGATGAACAGCCAAGCAGGGTCTGGGATTCCAATAGCGGATCGGTGTGACCGCTGGCAATGCTTCGCAACCAAGCCTGGTCCAGCAATCGGTACGGTGCTCGTTCCCGCGGGTGAACAGGCGCAGGCTCTTCCCACAAACGGCGCAGCCGCTCTCGCTTGCCGAGGTCGCCGAGCGAGAAGCGGTCGAGCACAACCCATACTGCACCGAGCGAAGTCCACAGATAGGGATGCCAGCGGATCAACTCGTAGATCCGGCCGAGGGCAGCATCTGATCTGGCGATATTTTCCAGGAGTTTGGCGATCGCCGGATGATCACCAATAGCGCGATGCGTGATTAGAGCGAGCAGAGCCGCCTCGTTCAACATCTTGTCGAATGGGCGACAAAGTTCGGTCTCCTCCGTCGGAAGTTGCGGCGGTGTCCACCGTTCGGGATAGCACGCGGCGGAACGAACCGCTTCACTTGCCCAGGCAACGCAGTTAATAATCCGCTGCTCCAGCACTGCCTGTACGCCGTGCATTCTGCCTAGTTCCGTCATCCGCGTCTCCTGCAACGATTAATGTCGCCAGCAACCTGCTTAGACCGTCCCAATCCTCGATGATGCTTTCTTGCGGCTTCGTACCCGGCAGCGCCGTCTTGATCAGTAATAGGTGGCTTGGCGTCAGGGGCACGTCATTTGCACATACGATCACTTCAATGACGGTGAGATCTCCGCAATCCATGTTTGGTGCGCTGTCCAGCAGCATGTCGCAGACAATCGGTACACCCGCGCGCGCCGGCGCAAGTCCGAATTCCACATTTCGTATTCCCGCCGCACCGGGACGCAAGACGCGATACGAAACCGTGAGACTGGCTTTCTGAGTTACCCGTATGGCTCTGCCTAATAGGTATGCCGTATTATGGGGGATTGTCACCAGAGACGCTGGCGCATCCCATTCGATGAGACCGCCGCCAGCCCTGCGACTATAGACATACAGCGTTATATCACTACCCGCAGCAAGGCGAGCCGAGGGAACGGCGCCGATTACTGGGTATCGTACGGCGACTAGCCGATCGCAGGCATCGGCATCAAGCAGAGCATGCCCGAGCCGCTGGTTTAGCGCGCCACCTAGATAGCAATAGGCGACATCGCTCGCGAGACCGATGTGTTCAAGCACATCACCCTCGACAAGCCGGACACGCCTCAGTCCCGCGTTGTCGAGATTTCCACGCGCGACACCGAGCGCGGCCTTGTCGCAATCCACCCCGATGCAGGGCAAGTCCGGGAAATGCTGCGCAATCTGCAGCAGGACCGCTCCCCGGCCACAGCCAAAATCCACAAAGTGAGTAGGAGGCTCGGTCTCGAGCAGCCCAAGCAAACTCACTATGGCTGCGGCCGGAGAATCTACCACGACCGAACGCATGTTCTTGCCCGTTTTCGTCGTGATTGCCTGAGGCGAGACTCAGCGGCCTGGGCGGGTGGTTGCGGGATTGACGATGTTTTGCAATTCGTTCACGCCACTCGGCATGCCCTTGTAAACCACCACGTAACCGTCCCAAGCAACAGCGCCACTGGAAACTTGAGAGCCCGGCGTGAGTTCACCCACTCCACCAATCTTGAGAACATCGCTTAATTTGGCATCTAGACTGACAATTCCAGCGTCATGCAAAGCTTGTGCAAGTTTATCGACGTGCTGAATAGGCATAATTTCCTCCATAAAGATTAAATTGTACCTTCTGTCATGATGGCTCCGCAATGCAGATTTAAACTCTATTCGCCATCATTCAATATTATTAACTAAAAACAGTATGTGGTCAACTATCGACCTACCTTAAGGCAATCATGGTAAGCAAAACGAGCTGCTGGTTATTAAAATGCGAACGACTTAACGCCTACTAAGGGAGCCGGTGTGTGCCCTTTGGCGAGGAAACGCGCGAGACCGCAATCTTGCCACGCCGGGATCGGCTGGCGGTAGCCCAGCAGCGTGCGGTCGGGCTGCACCCGTTATTACCCCGCTTTTAACTCGGAGGCTTCCGGCGGGGCGGTGTCAAAAACCTAAACTGCTGATTTAATTTAGTTTTAGTGGTACGCCCAAGGGGAATCGAACCCCTGTTACCGCCGTGAAAGGGCGGTGTCCTGACCGCTAGACGATGGGCGCGCTCAGATGTGAGCGCTTATAGTTGCGTTGCACCAAACCGGCAACCCGTCTGCCGCTGCCTGCGACAACTTTTTTCAGTGGCCGCAAAGCCGCGCATTTTCGGCGATTTAGCCCGGTTCGACGCGGCACCGTATGCCGTCGTGAGACGGCACATTGCGGACGTTGCATAAAGGGAGAGAAAGAACCAGCCGTTACCGCCGCCGGCGGCAGCGCCAGTTCCAGTCGCGCTCGGGACCAACGTCGATGTGAACGGATTCGGTATGGCAGTAGGTGCCGACGCCGCCGCGCCCGGGCATGCTGCGGATGTAGCTTGCCAGTTGCGCTTTCGAGACGCCTGGAACCTGGATGTCGGCAGCGGCGCAATACATGTGCAGCGAATTCTTGGCGCCGTTGGCGCGGCGGTTGCGGGCCGGGTCACGATAGCCGGAGGTGACGATCATCTTCTTGCCGTAGTGGCCCTCGATCGTCTTCAGCACGCGGACCAGCGAAGGTTTTAGGCAGGCAACGTCGACATTCTCGGTCTGCTTCAAAAGACCGTTGGGCGCCAGCCGGGCAAGCCCGGCAGCGGATGCCACCTGATAGGCGCCGCCTTCATCCTCGTTCAGATCGACGTCGCTGTCGTCGTCGAGGCCGGATTTGCGCTTGATCTCGAAGAGTGCGGTCTTGCGTACGCCAGGCAGCGCGTCATCGGTGAAATGGCTGGTATCGCCGATCGAAGCCAGTTGCACCGGCTTTTCAGCCGATTTGGCCGAGGCCAAGGTGATGGTCGGTTTTGCCGCCGCCTTGGGCTGCGCCGCCTTCGGTTGCTCGCCCGACCTGTTGTTGGCCTGCGGGGCAGGGGCCGCCGAGGCGGGCGTGGCGCTGAACAAAGAGGCGAGGAACCCTTTCTTCTTCGGCGCATAGGCTTGCGGCTGCGGCTCTCCGGCGGTCACATAAACCGGGTTGTTCATCGCCGGCGCGGCGGCCTCGGCCTTGGACTTCGGCGCGGCCGTGCCTGCATCGGCGGTTTCAGTCTTCTGCGCAGCAGCGTCGGCCTGTTCAACCGTCTGCGCCGACTGTTCCTGTGGCTGCGGCGTCTGGCCCGCAGTAGCGTCTGCGCGCGCAGGAGCCGTGACGGGGAAGCCGGCATCGGACTTGGCGCCTCCCTGGGGGGCCTGGGTCCCCGGCTTGGCCATTGGCACATAAGCGACCTGCTCGGGAAGGCTTGCGTCGCCCTCGGCGGTCATCGTCATCTGTGAAGTCGTGATCTGCGACGACGAATCGACGGCGACCTGTTGGGTACCAGAGGCCGTGCTGATATCCGTAGCAGAGGCGTTATAACCGGGCATGCCGACTGACAGGGACGGGTCACCGGCCGAGGTGCAGGACGCCAGGAGCACGGAGAAAAGCGCGGCCGCAATGGCGCGGCTTTCTCCCTTCGCGAGGCGCGATCCTGCTGATTTCAAAACCAAATTCCCCCTCGATGTCCGGCCGGCAAATCATTGGCGCGGCGTCGGAACGTCTCGCCGAAATTAACCCTTGTCCCCGAACGGAAACGAGACCTGTGTCAAATCCGCAAGCCCCAGAGTATTTCGACGGCTAGAGAGGAATCAGGGCTGCTTAAGGGTTGACGGCTCCATTTCGCCCTCTTTTAGCGGCGCGTCAACTCACCACACATTACAGAAGGTTACACTCGCACCTTGACATAGGTGCCTGGCGCATCGCCCAGGGTTTTCATGTGATTGCCGGATTTACGCGCCGGCACGCGGGTGTTGTCCTTGGCCTCGATCCAGCGTTGCCAGTGCGGCCACCAGGAGCCGGGATGGTTTGTCGCCCCGGCGAGCCACTGGTCGAAGTCGCCCGCCGGCTTGCCGCCGGTCCAGTAGTGATATTTCTGCGCTGCCGGCGGATTGACGACACCGGCGATGTGGCCGGAGCCGGCCATGACGTAGTCGACCTCGCCGCCGAAATATTTCGAGCCGAGGAACACCGAAAGCGCCGGCGCGATATGGTCTTCCTTCGAGGCGAGGTTGTAGACCGGAATGGTAATATCCTTCAGCGATACTACGCGGCCCGCCAGTTCCATCATGCCTTGCGAAAGTCTGTTCTCGAGATAGCAATTGCGCAGGTAGAAAGAATGGTTGGCCGCGGCCATGCGGGTCGAATCGGCATTCCAGTAGAGCAGGTCGAAGGGCAGGGGATCCTTGCCGCGCATGTAGTTGTTGACGACATAGGGCCAGATCAGGTCGCCCGAGCGCAGCATGTTGAAGGCGGTCGCCATCTTGGTGCCGTCGAGATAGCCTTTCTCGTTCATTGCCTTTTCGACGGCCGCGACCTGCTCCTCGTCGACGAACACTTTCAGGTCGCCGGCATAGGTGAAATCGACCTGCGTGGTGAAGAAGGTGGCCGATTTGATGCGGTGGTCGCCTTCCTGCGCCATCAGCGCCAGGGCCGCCGCCAGAAGCGTGCCGCCGACGCAATAGCCGACGGCGTTGACGTCCTTTTCACCGGTGGCCTTTTCGATCGTGTCCAGGCCGTATTGCAGGCCCTCTCTGATATAGGCCTCCCAGCTCTTGGTGCCGTGGCGCTCGTCCGGGTTGATCCAGGAGATGACGAAGACGGTGTGGCCCTGCTCGACCGCCCAGCGGATGAACGACTTTTGCGGATTGAGATCGAGAATGTAGAATTTGTTGATCCATGGCGGGCAGATCAGCAGCGGCCGCTTGAGTACGGTCTCGGTTGCCGGATCGTATTGCAGGATCTCGGCGACATCGCTGCGGCCCACCACCTTGCCGGGTGTCGTCGCCAGGTTCTTGCCGATCTCGAAGGACGAGTAATCTGCCTGCCTCAGTTTCAGGTCGCCCTTGCCGGCGGCGATGTCCTCGGCCAGCATCTTCATGCCGCGCACCAGGTTTTCACCGTTCGAGGCGATGGTCTCGCGAAACAGTTCCGGATTGGTCAGGATGAAATTCGATGGCGAGATGGCGTTGGATACCTGCTTGACGTAGAAGCTGGCCTTGTGCCGGGTGTGCTCATCCAGGCCATCGGCGTGCTCGACCAGCTCGGTCGCCCAGCGCGAAGTGACGAGATAGGCCTGCTTGAGGAAATCGAAGAAAGCGTTGCGGCCCCATTCCGGGTCCTGGAAGCGCTTGTCGCTGCGCTCGGGCTTGACCGCGTCTTCGGCGTCTTCGCCGCCGGCGCTGAGGCGCTGGATCGAGTTGGCCCAGACGGTCATGTAACCGGAGAACAGCCGCGTCTGCGCCTCCAGCGCGCGCTGCGGATCGGAAAGCCAGTATTCGCTGAGCTTGGAGAAGGTCTTCACCATGTCGACGACCGGCTCGGAGACATGATCGCGCACCTCGCCTTTTTCCCGCGGCTCGGCCCACGCGGAGGCCGCCTTGCCGGCCTGCTCGATCATGCGCGCCATGTTCAAGGCGAAGCGTTCCGGGTCCTTCACCAGATATTGCTCGACGGTGGAAGGCCGCTCATCTTCCGTTTTTCCCGAATCGGGTGTTTTGGACATGGTTGGCGGGTTCCTCCCGAAGCGTTTTCTTGACATATTACCATGGGATGTCCGACAGGGTCCAACGTGCTCTACCTCGGCTGCCAAGGAAACAATATGACGATTAATATTGGCGACGCTGTTTTTTCTACCACTGGTTTTTCTGGCACTGGTCGTTTTTGCCGCATGGGGGCGGCGATCGTCCTGCTGGCGATCGCCGGCTGTTCGAGCACCAACGTCGAGGGCGCCAGGCCTGTCGCGGCTGCCGACGGGCCAAAGAACACCGGCACCTATCCCAACCTGAATATCCCGCCGCAGGCGGCGGCAGAGCAGTTCACCGAGGCGGAAAAGAACGCCAAGCTCGCCCAGTTGAAAGCCGACGAGCAGGCGCAGGGCTCAAAAGGCGGTGCGGTCAAGGCCACGAACCAAGCGGCGCTGACCACACTGGCAAAGAAGCACGGCACCGACGCGCTGAAGCAGATCGAAGCCAAATGCGATCCTGCTCTCGACCCTACCTGTAAATAGGGTTATATCGCGCGACCGACAAGCACCTTTGCCAAAACCACTTTGACCGTCTGGAATTGACCCACCACTGGAAATGATATGGAAGAATTTCACAAGGTCCGCCGGCTTCCGCCCTATGTCTTCGAGCAGGTCAACCGGCTGAAGGCCAGTGCCCGCTCGCGCGGCGCCGACATCATCGACCTTGGCATGGGTAATCCGGACCTGCCGACGCCCAAGGCCATCGTCGACAAATTGTGCGAGGTCGTGCGCGACCCGCGCACGCACCGCTATTCATCGTCGCGCGGCATTCCGGGCCTGCGCCGCGCCCAGGCCAATTACTATGCCCGCCGTTTCGGCGTGAAACTCGACCCGGACACGCAAGTGGTGGCGACGCTGGGCTCGAAGGAAGGCTTTGCCAATATGGCGCAGGCGATCACCGCGCCCGGAGATGTGATCCTGTGCCCCAACCCAACCTATCCGATCCACGCTTTCGGCTTCATCATGTCGGGCGGCGTCATCCGCTCGTTGCAGGTTGAGCCGGACGACGGCTTCATTCCGGCGCTGGAGCGCGGCATTCGCCATTCGATCCCGAAGCCGCTGGCGTTGATCCTCAATTATCCGTCGAACCCGACGGCGCAGGTCGCCTCGCTCGATTTCTACAAGGACGTGGTTGCCTTCGCCAAGAAGAACGACGTCATCATCCTGTCGGATCTTGCTTATTCGGAAATTTATTTTGACGGCAATCCGCCGCCTTCGGTGCTGCAGGTGCCGGGCGCGATCGACGTAGCGGTCGAGTTCACCTCGATGTCGAAGACCTTTTCCATGCCCGGCTGGCGCATGGGTTTTGCTGTCGGCAACGAGCGGTTGATCTCGGCGCTGACGCGGGTGAAATCCTATCTCGACTACGGCGCCTTCACGCCGATCCAGGTGGCGGCCGCGCACGCGCTCAACGGCGACGGCGCCGATATCGCTGAAGTGCGCGACATCTACCACAAACGCCGCGACGTCATGGTCGACGCCTTCAGCCGCGCCGGCTGGATCGTTCCGGCGCCGGCGGCGTCGATGTTCGCCTGGGCGCCGATCCCGGAGCCGTTCAAGCATCTCGGGTCGCTCGAATTCTCCAAGCTTCTGATCGAGCACGCCGATGTGGCGGTGGCGCCGGGCGTCGGCTTCGGCGAGCATGGCGACGATCATGTGCGCATCGCGCTGGTCGAGAACGAGCACCGGATCCGGCAGGCGGCGCGCAACATCAAGCGCTTCCTAACGTCCAGCGCCAAACAGCCCAACAATGTGGTGCCGCTCGCCGCGCATCGTTGAGTGCTTGATCACATAACCAAATCCTTGAGGGGCGTCGCCGGACATGGCTGAAGCGTTGCGGGTTGGAATCGCCGGTCTCGGCACCGTCGGCGCGTCGGTGGCACGCGTGCTGCGCGACAAGGCTGCGGAACTGACGCGGCAATGCGGCCGCGAGATCGTCGTGTCAGCCGTTTCGGCCCGCGATCGCAAACGCGACCGCGGCGTCGATCTCGACGCGGTCAAGTGGTTCGACGATCCGGTAGGAATGGCGCAGGCCGCCGATATCGATGTCTTTGTCGAACTGATCGGCGGTGACGAAGGGCCGTCGCGATCATCCGTGAAAGCAGCGCTTGAAGCCGGCCGCCACGTCGTCACCGCCAACAAGGCGCTGCTCGCCAAGCATGGCGTGGCGCTGGCCGAGATCGCCGAGAAGAAGGGCGTGCTGCTCAATTACGAGGCGGCGGTGGCCGGCGGCATTCCGGTCATCAAGACGATGCGCGAGGCGATGGCCGGCAATTCGGTGACCCGTGTCTTCGGCATCCTCAACGGAACCTGCAACTATATCCTGACCCGCATGGAGGCAGAGGGCCTGTCGTTCGACGCCTGCCTTAAGGACGCGCAGCGGCTGGGCTATGCCGAGGCCGACCCGACCTTCGACATCGAAGGGCACGACACCGCGCACAAGCTGTCGATCCTGACCAGCCTTGCCTTCGGCACGAGGATTGCCGCCAACGACATCTACATGGAAGGGATTTCCAACATCAGCCAGGCCGACATCCGCGCAGCCGGCGATCTTGGCTACCGGATAAAGCTGCTCGGCGTCGCCCAACGCACGGAAAGCGGGATCGAACAGCGCGTGCACCCGACCATGGTGCCGACGGCTTCGGTCATCGCGCAGGTGCACGGCGTCACCAATGCGGTGGCCATCGAAACCGATATCCTTGGCGAGCTTTTGCTCTCCGGTCCGGGTGCCGGCGGCAACGCCACCGCATCGGCGGTGGTCGGCGACATTGCCGACATCGCCAAGAGCCGGCCCGGTTTCCAGCACGGTCCGGTCTTCGGCCTGCCGGCGAAGGAATTGCGGCCGTACAAGAAGGCGCAGATGCGCAGCCATGCCGGCGGCTATTTCATCCGGCTGACCGTGCATGACCGCATCGGCGTCTTTGCCGCCATCGCCAAGCGCATGGCCGACAACGACATTTCGCTGGAATCGATCGTGCAGCACGCCGCCGGGCCGGATACCGCCTTGCAGAAGACGGTGATCCTCGTCACCCACGAGACGACGGAAGCGGCTGTCCGCAAGGCGGTCGACGGCATCACCAAGGACGATCATCTGACCGACAAGCCGCAGGTTATCCGCATCGAGCGCGCGGAATAGGGATTTCTCCTTCTCCTTCAATCGATTGATATCGTTGCGTTTTCAAAAAAGGCCCGCCCAGGTCTTGCTGTTGTCATGGAGCTTTGACACAACCGGCGCGCCTCTGGCGGGAGGCAATGTGCCAACGAGGATTGTCCACCGATGAACGTTGCCCAGAACATCGTCGCCGGCCTTGACCGGATACTCACCATGGAACTGGTGCGTGTCACCGAACGCGCTGCGGTTGCGGCGGCAAGGTTGCGCGGACGCGGCGACGAAAAGGCCGCCGACCAGGTTGCGGTCGACGCCATGCGCGAGGAGCTCAACCGCCTCGCCATCAACGGCACGGTGGTGATCGGCGAGGGCGAGCGCGACGAGGCGCCGATGCTCTATATCGGCGAAGAGGTCGGTTCCGGCAAAGGCCCGGCGGTCGACATTGCGCTCGACCCGCTCGAAGGCACGACGATCTGCGCCAAGAACCTGCCTAATGCGCTGGCCGTCATCGCCATTGCGGAAAAGGGCAGTCTCCTGTTTGCGCCCGACGTGTATATGGACAAGATCGCCATTGGCCCGGGCTACGCGGACGGCGTCATCGACATCGATGCCTCGCCGGCCGAAAACATCGCCAGCCTGGCCAAGGCCAAGGGCGTGCCGGTGTCGGAGATCACCGCCTGCATCCTCGACCGGCCGCGCCATGGCGCGCTGATCGAGGCGGTGCGCGCCACGGGCGCTGCGATCCGGCTGATCGGCGATGGTGACGTCGCTGGCGTCATACACACCACCGATCCGGACGAAACCGGCATCGACATCTATCTCGGCACCGGCGGCGCCCCAGAGGGTGTGCTGGCGGCGGCAGCGTTGCGCTGCACCGGCGGCCAGATGCAGGGAAGGCTGATCCTCGACACGCCGCAAAAGCTGGCGCGCGCGGCGAAGATGGGCATCTTGGATCCGAAGCGGGTCTACCGCGCGCAAGACATGGCGCGCGGCGACGTGCTGTTCGCGGCAACCGGCGTGACCGACGGCAACATGCTGGCCGGCGTCAAGTTCGGCCGCAATTCCATCACCACGCATACGATCGTGCTGCGCTCGTCGTCGCGCACCGTGCGCGAGATCAAGGCAAGGCACCAGGATCTGGAAAAGTTTTGATTCCCGACTCGGCTAGCCGTCGCATATTGTGAGAAATGACAATCCGCAGACGGCGCGTCGCATGACGGGCGAAAACCGTATCTTCCTTGACGTCAGGCAGTCGGCATCAGGTGTTTCCTGGGAACACCGGCTGACCGAGCGGCAGGACATGACCGCGCTTGCCATAGCGCAAGGCTATGGCGTGCCGGACATCGTCGCGCGCGTGCTTGCCGGGCGCGGCGTGACCGCCGAGCAGACCGAGCGGTTCCTTGATCCGACCATCCGCGACCTTTTGCCGGACCCGGCATCGCTGACCGACATGAACAAGGCCGCCGCCCGCATCGCCGGGGCAATCATTGCCAGGGAAAAGGTGGCGATCTTCGGCGACTACGATGTCGATGGCGCCGCCTCATCGGCGTTGCTCAAGCGGTTTCTCACGCATTTCTCCGTGCCAGCGGAGATCTACATACCGGATCGTATCTTCGAGGGGTACGGCCCCAATCCGGAAGCCATGCGCGAACTCGTCTCGCGCGGCGCGACGCTGATCGTCACCGTCGATTGCGGCACCAACAGCGCCATTTCCATCGACGCGGCGAACGCTGCCGGCGCCGATGTCGTGGTGCTCGACCATCACCAGCTCGGCGGTCCGTTGCCGGCAGCGGTTGCGGTGGTCAATCCCAATCGCGAGGACGACCTTTCGGGGCAGGGCCATCTTTGTGCCGCCGGCGTCGTCTTCCTGGCTCTGGTGCAGACGGCGAAGGTCCTGCGCGGCCGGTTGCCGGATGCCGAACCGCCCGACCTGCTCGGCTTGCTCGACCTCGTGGCGTTGGCGACCGTCTGCGACGTGGTGCCGCTGACAGGCGTCAACCGCGCCTTCGTGGTCAAGGGACTGCAGATGGCGCGCCAGCAGAGGAATGAAGGGCTGGCGGCGCTGGCCCGGGTCTCGCGCATCGGCGAGCCAGTCAGCACCTTCCACCTGGCCTATCTGATCGGCCCGCGCATCAATGCCGGCGGACGCATCGGCGACGCAGCGCTCGGTAGCCGCCTGCTCGCCACCGACGATCCCGTCGAGGCCCGCACCATCGCCGAGACGCTGGACCGGCTCAATCAGGAGCGGCAGCAGATGGAACTGGAAATGCTGGCCGCGGCACGCGTCGAGGCCGATGCCGAGCTTGCTGGCGGCAATGGGCCGGCCATCGTCGTCACCGCCAGCTCCAGCTGGCATCCGGGCATCGTCGGCCTGCTGGCCTCGCGGCTCAAGGACCATGCGCGCCGGCCCGCTTTCGCCATCGCCTTCAACGCCAACGGTGTCGGCACGGGGTCGGGCCGTTCGGTGTCGGGCTTCGACCTTGGCCGGCTGGTGCGCGAGGCGGCCATTGCCGGGCTGATCGTCAAGGGCGGCGGCCATGGCATGGCGGCCGGCATCACAGTGGAGCGGGCGAAACTTGGCGCGCTCAGGGCCTTCTTCGAGGAACGAGCGGCGGCCGACGTGCTCCGGCTGCATGGCGAGGAGAGCCTGGCGATCGACGGTGCGCTGGCCGCCGAGGGCGCGACGCTCGGCTTGCTCGATGCATTGGAGAAAGCCGGCCCGTTCGGCGCCGGGCATGTCGCACCGATCTTCGCGCTGCCGCGCCATCGCCTCGCCGATGCAAGGCCGGTCGGCACCAATCACATCCGCGCCGAGTTGCAGTCGGCAAGCGGCGGCCGCATCCAGGCGATCGCCTTTCGCGCCGTCGATACGGCGCTCGGCGAATTCCTGTTCAAGAACAGGGGCAAGCCGGTGCACGTCGCCGGTTCGCTGTCGGGCAATCACTGGAACGGCAACCGCACGGTGCAGTTCCGCATCGTCGATGCCGCATGCGCCTGAGAATCGCTTCCCGATTCTGCCGCGCGGGATCGCGTTTAAGCCAGAACCGTCTGCAGGCGGACCAGTTCATCGATCTGGGCCATCGTCACCTGATAGCCGATGCGGATCGCCTCGTCGGCGCGGTGGAACTCGGTCAGGCCGATATGGCTGAGCTTAGGCTGAAGCGACATGTCAGGCGGGTCGCCGGCAAGTCGCGCACGCGAAATGCGGTCCTGGATGATGTTGAAGGCTTCGACCATGACGCCGGTGATGCCGAGCCGTGTCTGGTACTGGTGCCCTGCGTCGATCTGGCCGGGCCTTGGCGCATCCTTTTCGACGAACAGTTCGCCGGCGCTGTGCTTGATGACGGCGGCGCGGCCGAACAGATCGTAGTGAAGGTTCACCGCGACCACGAGCGGCTGCTCGTAGGCGCGGCAGACCGAGACCGGAACCGGATTGACCAGCGCACCGTCGACCAGCACGCGCCCGTTGCAACTGACCGGTTCGAAAACGCCGGGCAGCGCATAGGAGGCGCGCATGGCGGTAATCAGCGACCCGCCCGACAGCCAGATTTCATGGCCGGTGCGGATCTCCGAGGTGACGCAGACGAAAGGCTTGGGCAGATCCTCGAAACGGATGCCGGCCATGTGCTCGCGCAGCCGTGCATCGAGCTTCATGCCGCCGAACAGCCCGCTGCCGCGCAGATTGAGATCGAGAAGACCAAATATGCGCCGCTTCGTCAGGCTTCTGGCGAATTCTTCCAACTCGTCCAGCTTGCCGGCAAGATAGCAGCCGCCGACCAGCGCGCCGATCGAGGTGCCGGCGATCATCGACACTTCGATGCCGGCTTCGTCGAGCGCGCGCAGCACGCCGATATGGGCCCAGCCGCGCGCGCAGCCGCCGCCCAATGCCAGCGAAATGCCTGTTTTCTTGGCGGGGTTCGTTTCGGATGCACCGGCGGACGATGACAGGCCATTGGCCTCTCGAACGTCCGGTCTGTTGCGCGATGACGCCCATTCGAGCATCACAATCTCCCTTGTCCCACGGCCAACATACAGGTTGACCGTTCCGAAATCATGAATATACGTGGCTGCAGTTCGGCGAATGGTTCATATGGATGGTTCACGGGGCTTTCGATACGTTTTTTCCGCATCGAACAGCGGCTTGCTGCCGTCGCTGGCAAGCGTCCCCTTGCCGCCGATCAGTCCCACCGTCCGATAAAAGCAAGAACGCCGGCCGGTGTGGCAGGTTGCGTCGTGGCCCATCACTTTGACGCGCAACCATATGGCATCCTGGTCACAATCCGTGAGCATCTCGACGACGTTCTGGACATTCCCGGACGTTTCGCCCTTCTTCCACAGAGCGTTGCGCGAGCGCGACCAGTAGTGGGCGATGCCGGTTTCCAGCGTCAGCGCCAGCGCTTCGGCGTTCATATGCGCGACCATCAGCAGCATGCCGTTTTCGGCATCGGTGACGACGACGGTGACGAGGCCGCCGGCATCGAAGCGCGGCGAAAAGACCGTGCTTTCTTCCAGTGCCTTCTTGTCTGATGGAGCTTTCGGAAATTCCACTGCCGACATCGCCGGTCCTTGTTCAGGGCCTCGCCCATTCCGATAGGATCGGAATGGGCGAGGCCCTGTCTTGTTGTTTGGCCATGATCCTATCCGAGAACCGGTTCCCGCTTCTCGGGGGCATGGCTAGCGACCGGCGACGGTCGTTCAGCCCCTGCCGCCGCGCACCATGGTAACGAAACGGACCTGTTCCTCGGGCGTGTCCTTGAAGACGCCGGTGAAGGTCGAGGTCAGCGTCGTCGAGCCTTCCTTGCGGATGCCGCGCATGGCCATGCACATATGCTCGGCTTCGAGCATGACGGCGACGCCGCGCGGATTGAGCACGTCCTGGATGACGCCGGCGATCTGTGCGGTCATGGCTTCCTGGGTCTGCAGGCGCTGGGCGAAGATATCGACGACGCGCGCGATCTTGGACAGGCCGACAACCTTGCCATCCGGCAGATAGCCGACATGCGCCTTCCCGATGATCGGCACCATGTGGTGCTCGCAGTGCGAATGGAATGTTATATCCTTGACGAGGACAAGGTCGTCATAGCCGGCGACTTCCTCGAAAGTGCGGCCGAGTTCCTCGGCCGGGCACTTGTCGTAGCCGCCGAACATTTCGCGATAGGCCTTCACCACACGCTTTGGCGTATCGACCAGGCCCTCCCGGTCCGGATTGTCGCCGGTCCAGCGTAACAGCGTGCGGACCGCGGCCTCGGCTTCGGCCTCGGTCGGCCGATCGGTGACCGGCTTTTCCATATAGGCGGAAGGGGGCATGAATTTCTTGATGACGGCATCCATAAAGGCGTCTCCCGTAGTTCCCCTCTCAGGAGGAACGAGTTGAACGGACCACGACCTTTCGGGTGTTAGAAACGTGCCCTGTTTCCAGCCCGTAAGCGGCGTGAAGTGATTTGAGCAAGGACGAGGTTGTGGTTGCCTTGTCCATACCCGAGTACCAGCATTATATATGATCGTGCCGAGCGAAAGGAAGACCGTCAGCGGCAATCGCTGTTCGCTTGGCGGCGACGGATTGGAAAAATATGATCGACGATGTCTACAATGCGAAAATTCTGGGATTTGCCGGGAATATCGCGCGGATCGGCCGGCTCGACCATCCCGACGCAACCGCGCGCGCGCATTCCAAGCTGTGCGGCTCGACCGTGACCGTCGATCTGAAGATGGATGACGGCGTCGTCACCGATTTCGCCCATGACGTCAAAGCCTGCGCGCTTGGCCAGGCGTCGTCCTCGATCATGGCGCAGCATGTCGTCGGCGCCAGCGCGGATGAATTGCGCAGCGTTCGCGAGACGATGCTGAAGATGCTGAAGGAAAACGGCGCGCCGCCCGAAGGCCGCTTCGCCGACCTCAGATATCTCGAACCGGTGCGCGACTATAAGGCGCGCCATGCCTCGACCATGCTGACCTTCGATGCGGTGGTCGACGCAATCGGCCAGATCGAGAAGAAGCGCGCCGAACGGGCGGCGTAGCCGTCAAATGGCGACGGATCACACGCACCAGCATCAGCGGCCGCGATACACGCGCAACTGGCCCGGCCCATGGCGCAAGACGCCCGGCCGAATTCTCGGCACGTCGCTCGTGCGTTTTTACCAGCTGACGCTGTCCGGCTTTGTCGGCAATTCCTGCCGGCACCTGCCGACCTGTTCCGAATATGCGCATGAAGCGATCGCCCGCCATGGATTATGGGCCGGCGGCTGGATGGGGTTTTTCCGCGTGCTGCGCTGCGGGCCGGGCGGAACGCATGGCATTGATCGTGTGCCGGAGGTGCTGGCCGATCGCTATGTCTGGTTGACGCCCTGGCGGTACTGGCGGATCGGAAAAAAGCGCGGTGATCCTGAGAGCTAACGCGGAAAGGGGAGCTCTGCATCGGGCAGATCTTTACGATTTGCTAGGGTTAACAGCATCTTGCGCATTTAAGACAAAATCGAGACAAAGCGCCTCGCTAAGCCGCTCCTGACAGCCATCAGGAGAGATTGCCAATGCGCCAGCTAGACCGCCGTCCATTCGTTTTCGCCTTGGTTATCTACCTTCTGGCCTGGCTGTTGGGTTTTCCGATCCGCGCTCAATCCGCACCACTGAAGGACGTCGAATGCACGCTGATCCTGGATGCTGCGAGCGGCGAAACGCTGCATCGGCAAGGGATTTGTGACCAGCGCTTCAGTCCCGCCTCGACGTTCAAGGTCCCATTGGCCCTGATCGGCTATGACGCGGGAATCCTGGGCGACGCGCACACGCCGGCGTGGGACTACAAGCCCGAGTTCAAGGCGGTTAAGCGGGACCAGAAAACCGTCGATCCGACGATCTGGGAAAAGGACTCGGTGCTGTGGTTTTCGGGGGAAATCACCCGCCGCCTCGGCAGCGAACGGTTTGCCGGCTACGTCTCGAAATTCGACTACAGCAACACCGATGTTTGCGGCACTCCCGGCAAGAATGATGGCCTCACCCGGTCCTGAGTGAATTCTTCCCTTGAGATATCGCCGGTTGAACAGGTCGATTTCTTGCGCCGCTTGCTCGCCCGCAAACTGCCGGTTTCGGATAAGGCCTATGCGATGACCGAGGCGATCTTGCCGACCTTCCAGGCAGGTGGCTGGACCGTGCAGGGCAAGACCGGGACCACCAGGCTTGGCGACAGCGCCGACAAGCGCTGGCTTGGCTGGTTTGTCGGCTGGGCCAACAAGGATACGCGCAATATCGTCTTTGCCCGCCTGGTAATCGATACGAAACGTTCCGACACGCCCAAGGGTCCTCAGACGCGGGCGATATTCCTGAAAGACCTGCCGAATCTCATCAACAAGACCAAGTGATCGGCCATTCGCCTTTACGGCACGGGAATCTGCCCATAAAAGACTGCCGCCGGACGCATCCGGCTTTTGACTTTATGCATGTCGTAGCCCCAAAACCGCTGCACACTCTTGGGCGACGTGCAATTCACCACCCGCGCTCGTTTGCGGGACTGGATAGGAGAATTTTATGCTGAATTCCGTTTCCCTGACATTTCCCGATGGCTCCGTCCGCGACTACGACGCGGCGATGACCGGCGCCGGCCTGGCAGAATCGATCTCTAAGTCGCTGGCCAAGAAGGCGGTCGCCTACTCGATCGATGGCGTGGTGCGCGATCTTTCCGATCCGCTCGGCAAGTCCGGCAAGGTCGAGATCATCACCCGCGAAGACCCGCGCGCGCTGGAGCTCATCCGCCACGACGCAGCACACGTGCTGGCCGAAGCCGTGCAGGAATTGTGGCCGGGTACACAGGTGACCATCGGCCCGGTGATCGAGAACGGGTTCTACTATGATTTTGCCCGCAACGAGCCGTTCACGCCCGACGATTTCCCGGTGATCGAGAAAAAGATGCGCGAGATCATCGCGCGCAACAAGCCGTTCACCAAAGAGGTGTGGTCGCGCGAGAAGGCGAAAAAAATCTTTGCCGAGAAGGGCGAGCGCTACAAGCTGGAACTGATCGAAGCCATCCCCAAAAATCAGGACCTCAAGATCTACGCGCAGGGCGATTGGTTCGACCTCTGCCGCGGCCCGCATATGGTCTCGACCGGGCAGATCGGAAGCGCCTTCAAGCTGATGAAGGTGGCCGGCGCCTATTGGCGCGGCGACAGCAACAACCCGATGCTGACCCGCATCTACGGCACGGCCTGGGCTGACCAGGCGCAGCTCGATGCCTACCAGATGATGCTGGAGGAAGCCGAAAAGCGCGATCACCGGAAGCTCGGCCGCGAGATGGACCTGTTCCATTTCCAAGAGGAGGGGCCGGGCGTCGTCTTTTGGCATGCCAAGGGCTGGAGAATGTTCCAGAACCTGGTCAACTACATGCGCCGCCGCCTCGACGAGCAGGGTTATCAGGAAGTCAACGCGCCGCAAGTGCTCGACAAGAGCCTGTGGGAGACGTCAGGCCACTGGGGCTGGTACCGGGACAATATGTTCAAGGTGACGGTTGCCGGCGACGACACCGACGACGACCGGATGTTTGCGCTGAAGCCGATGAACTGCCCCGGCCACGTCCAGATCTTCAAGCACGGGCTGAAGTCCTACCGCGATCTGCCGGTAAAACTTGCGGAATTCGGCAATGTGCATCGCTATGAGCCGTCCGGCGCGCTGCATGGGTTGATGCGCGTGCGCGGCTTTACCCAGGACGATGCTCACATCTTCTGCACCGAGGAACAGCTCGCCGACGAGTGCATCAAGATCAACGACCTGATCCTGTCGACCTATGCCGACTTCGGCTTCGACGAAATCACCGTCAAGCTGGCGACCCGCCCCGAAAAACGGGTCGGCACCGACGCGATGTGGGATCATGCCGAGGGCGTGCTGCAGGACGTGCTCGACAAGATCGCGGCGCGGTCGGGCAACCGGATCAAGACGGGCGTCAATCCGGGCGAGGGCACGTTCTACGGGCCGAAGTTCGAATATGTGCTGAAGGACGCCATCGGCCGCGACTGGCAATGCGGCACCACGCAGGTCGACTTCAACCTGCCGGAACGGTTCGGCGCCTTCTACATCGGTTCCGATTCGGAAAAGAAGCAGCCGGTGATGGTGCATCGCGCCATCTGCGGGTCGATGGAGCGCTTCCTCGGTATCCTGATCGAGAATTATTCCGGCCATTTCCCGCTGTGGTTCGCACCGCTGCAAGTGGTGGTTGCAACGATCACTTCCGATGCCGACGATTACTCGCAAAAGGTCGTCGCGCAACTGAAGGCAGCCGGACTGTTGGCGGAGACCGATCTTCGCAACGAGAAGATCAACTACAAGGTCCGCGAGCACTCGCTGGCCAAGGTTCCGGTCATCCTCGTCTGCGGCAAGCGCGAGGCGGAGGAAGAGACGGTCAACATCCGCCGGCTCGGCTCGCGCGACCAGGAGTCGCTTGGTCTTGGCAAGGCGGTGGCAATGCTGGCCGAAGAGGCGGTAACGCCCGACCGCAGGCGCAAACGAGCGGCCTGAGTTCAGCCGGATTTGTCGACGGAATGGCGGTGGAGCGATCCACCGCCATTTTCACATGCCGCTATTTCACATGCCTGCCATTTCACATGCTTGTCACGCCAGCCTTGTAACGAGCCCTCATGCTCAAGCTGAAGTTGCGCGAAAGACCGTTTCCCGAGCTTTCCTATGCCAGCCCGCATCAGCCGGCATTGACGCGCTGGTTCATCCACTCCATCGAAGGCCTGTCCGGTCGCGACCGCTTCGCGGCCCTCTATGACTTTTGGCGGCGCCATGTGGTGCCGACCGGCGAGCGCGTGTTCAGCCGCATGCTGGAGCTGATCGATGTCGAGGTGCGGACCACCGGCCAATGGCCGCCGGGAAAATTGCCTGACACGCCGCTGGTGATCGTCGCCAACCATCCGTTTGGGATCGGCGACGGCATTGCGGTGCTCTCGCTGGCCGAGCAGCTTCAGCGCCCGTTCCGTGTGATGATCCACAAGGATCTGCTCAAGATCCGCGAGATGGAGCCCTATTCGGTGCCGATCGACTTTTCCGAGACCAAGGACGCGCTCAGGAACAACATGGCGGTGCGCCATGAGGCGGTGCGGCTGCTGAAAGAGGGCGTCATCATCGTCATCTTCCCCGCGGGCGGCGTCGCCACCGCGCCGAAAGGTTTTGGCCGGGCGCGTGATCTGCCGTGGAAGATGTTTCCGGCCCGTCTCGTCCAGGATGCCAAGGCATCGGTTGTCCCAATGCACTTTTCCGGCCAGAACGGCCGGCTGTTCCACCTGGTCAGCGGACCGATGAACATGGCCGAGCGCGACGGGCGTGTGGCGAAGTTAGTCGGTAGGGCTTCGCTGACGCTGCGCATTTCCCTACTCATCCACGAATTCGCGCGGCTGTCGGGCAAATCGATCGACGTGCGCATCGGCGACGTGTTGGGATGGGACGAACTGGAGCCGCTGCGCGACCGCAAGGCTTTGCTCGACCGCCTCCATCGTGGCGTTTTCGATCTGGCGCCGGCCGAGGCGCGCGGCCGCGGCCAATTCCTGCCGCGACGCATACGCAAGGCGGCCTGATCGACAAATCATAGGCTGCTGGACCCGAATCTACAGGGCAGTGTCCGGACGGTTAGTCCGCGCCTTCCTCAGGATCCATCGCCGAAGCCTCCGTGGCCAAAACCTCGATTTCCTTGTTCTGCCCGGCCACGACGGTAAAATCCTTCTGGTAGATCCGGTCGCGGTTCTTGGCGATGATGGTGTAGTCGCCCTCGGCAAGCACCATCGAAGCAAAGGCGCCGACGGTTTCCTTGATGGGATCACCGGATTCGTTGAGCAACGACCAGGAGGTGTCGGCAATTGCCTCTCCACCCGACTCGCGTACCAGCTTCATGGTCATCTCCGCCGCACGATGCTCGACGGCCGCTTCGGTCAGCTTGCCGGCCTCGACGCGGATGTCGGAGCGGATGACCGCATTCACCGAGCCATAGGTCGAGACGACGTGGTAGACGCCCGCGTTCAGCCGCACGACGCTGTTCGGCTCGACATCGGGTATGATCAGGGCGCGATCGTGATTGGCCTCGGCTTGGCCTTCATAGATCGAAAAGCGCAGTTTCTTCGGCGGTATTCGCACCGCGCCCGATAGCACGGCGTCGAGCTTGAGTCCGCCGGCATCGAGCACGAGGCTTTCGCGCTTGGCGTCCTTGCCGACGGTGATGCGCTTGGTGGCGCCGGCCCGGCCGTAGGAGGCATGGACCAGATAGCTGCCGGGCTCGAGCTGGAACACCGCGCTGCCGCCATGGGCGGAAGCGACCATCGGCAGCTTGCCGTCGCCGGTGGGGTCAGGCTTGAAGACGCGCCAGACGATGCCGCGTGTGATGTCGGCGCCCTTGTCGGTCAATTGCGCCGACAGCGTGATCGCCCCGCTGCTCCCCGATGCCAGCGGTGCATCGCTTTTCGGAGGCGCATAGCTCGAAATTCCGGGAAGTTTCAGATCTCCGACGCCATCCGCATCCTGAGCGACGGCAAGCGAAACCGGCACCATCAACAGTGCGGCTGCGAGCCAGATCAGGAAAAGTCGCAATGTCCCCTCAAACATGCCTTGCGTTGAAGCCCAAGGCGGTGGCAATTTCAAGGCTTAAGAGTCCGATCAGCTTCTGCTAGAGGCTCTTTGTCGGCGCGCCGCGCCAATGCCCGAGCCGCCCGATGCCCGATGGTGCGCTTCAGCTTAAATTCCAAGGAGACTTGCGCCCATGGCGTCGCCGATCATCGATTTTCTGCTGACCCGAAATTCCGTGCCGATCCCGGAGTTGAAGGAACCAGCACCTAGCGACGCTGACATCGCGACGATGATTGCCGCCGCCTCGCGGGTGCCGGACCACGGCCGGCTCGAGCCCTGGCGCTTCATCCTCTATCGGGGCGAGGCACGCGTCGAGATCGGCAAGAAGCTGGCAGCCCTTGCCGCACAGCGCGAAGGGCCGCTGCCAGAAGGCCGCCACAACCAGGAACTGGCGCGCTTTTCGCGCGCGCCGCTGGTGATCGGCGTGGTGTCGAGCCCGAAGGAAAACCCAAAAATCCCACAATGGGAGATGTTCCTGTCCGGCGGCATGGCGGCGATGAACCTGATGATATCAGCCAATGCGCTGGGCTATGGCACCAACATGATCAGCAACTGGTATTCCGATGTGCCGGAGGGCAGGGCGATCCTGGGGCTGGCGCCGCATGAGCGGGTCGTCGGATTCGTCCATATCGGCTCCTATCAGGGGCCGGCGCCCGAGCGGCCGCGGCCTGATCCGGCAAAGCTCTATGCCGACTATGCGGGGCCGTGGGTGGGCTGAATGTTCTACGAGCCGTCTAAAGGTCACGGGCTGCCGCATGACCCGTCCAAGGCGATCGTGGCGCCACGGCCGATCGGCTGGATCTCGACGGTGAACAAGGCCGGCGAGGTCAACCTCGCCCCCTATTCCTTCTTCAATGCGTTTTCGACGCGGCCCTTCGTCGTGTGGTTTTCGTCCGAAGGCGAGAAGGACAGCGCGACCTTCGCCGAAGAAACAGGCGAGTTCGTCGCCAATCTCGTCAGCCGCGATCTTGCTGAAAAAATGGTCCGCACGGCGGTCGATGCGCCGCGCGGCGTCACCGAATTCGACTATGCCGATCTCACCATGGCGCCGTCGCGCCTTGTTGCGCCGCCCCGCGTGGCGGCAGCGCCCGCGGCGCTTGAATGCCGGGTGACAGAGATCCTGCGGCCAAAGGCGCTGGACGGGACGCTGACCGGCGCTGTCGTCGTTGCCGGCGAAGTCGTCGGCGTGCATATCGACGATGCATTTCTGAAAGACGGCATGTTCGATATCGTCAAGGCGGGCAATGTCGGCCGTCTCGGCTATATGGACTATGCCAGCGTCAGCGAGATATTTTCAATGAGCCGGCCTCGCTGGAGAAAAGATTAGGCTGGGAAAATTTTAGGCCGAAATCCCTGCCGCTCTGGCTCGCGCCAGAAGTCGCTCTGCCAGCTTGAGA
This sequence comes from Mesorhizobium sp. WSM4849, assembly GCF_055811385.1. Lineage (NCBI taxonomy): Bacteria > Pseudomonadati > Pseudomonadota > Alphaproteobacteria > Hyphomicrobiales > Phyllobacteriaceae > Mesorhizobium > Mesorhizobium sp. WSM4849. Next base: position 60,396 of record NZ_JBVVPW010000030.1, on the reverse strand, counting down.
TGCGGCCGGTCGTACATCTTGCCATCGATGCCGACGACGCCGGGATTTCCAGCCGCCTCGAATGCCTCGACGATCACCAGGGAGTGTTTCACCGCCTCGGCCGACGGCGTGAAGGCGGCGTTGATGACCGGCACCTGCGCCGGATGGATCGCCATCTTGCCGGTGAAGCCGTCGCGCTCTGCCTCGGCGCATTCCGCCTCGAAGCCGGCCACGTCGCGAAAGTGCGGAAAAACCGTGTCGATCGCCGCGACTTCCGCGGCACCCGCGGCGAGGATGGTCATGGTGCGGGCGAAGCGGAACACATCGGTGTAGCGGCCATTCTCGTCGCGGGCCGTGCGCGCACCGATTGCTGCCGATAGATCTTCCGCACCCCAGGTCACGCCGACAAGCCGCGCACTTGCGTTGGCGTAGGTCGCAGCCGCCAGCACGCCGGCAGCTGTTTCGGTGATGATCGGCAGGATTTTTATCGCACCATCCGGCAGCCCGCTTTCGGCCTCGTGCACCCTGAGCTTGGCCGAGAGATGCTGGACATCCTGGCCGCTGTTCGACTTCGGCAGCATGATGCCGTGGGGTTTCACTGGCACGAGTGCCGCCAGGTCGTCATCGGTCAGGCCGGTCGAGAGATCGTTGATGCGGACATAGATTGCGGATCTGGTTTGATGCCTGTGTTCGGTGATGAACCGTGCGGCGATGTCGCGTGCCAAAGCCTTGTTTTGTGGCGCAACCGAATCCTCGAGATCGACGATGACCACGTCGGCGCCCGCGCCAAACGCCTTTTCCAGCTTCTTTTCGGAATCGCCGGGAACGAACAGCAGCGAGCGCATCGGTCAGGCCGCCTTCTTCATCATCATCGCCTGCCTCGTGCATTTGGCGACGAGCACGTCGTTCTGGTTGTAGGCGCGGTGCTCGAACTCGACGATGCCGCGGTCCGGCTTCGACCTGGAGTCGCGCACCGACACCACCGTCGTCTCGACGCGGATCGTGTCGCCGTGGAAGACCGGATGCGGAAACACCGTCTCCTTCATGCCGAGATTGGCGATGGTGGTGCCGACGGTGATGTCGTTCACCGAAATGCCGATCATCAGGCCCAGCGTGAACAGCGAATTGACCAGCGGCTTGCCCCATTCGCTTTTGGCGGCGAAGTCGAAATCGATGTGCAGCGGTTGCGGGTTCAGCGTCATTACCGAAAACAGCATGTTGTCGCTTTCAGTGACGGTTTTCCGCAGCGTGTGCCGGAAGACATGGCCGACGACGAACTCTTCCAGATAAAGCCCGGCCATGATCGATGTCCTCCGCTGCCGCATCGGCCCGAAATCGGAATCGATTTTTCGGAAAGCACGATGCGAAGATTCAAAGTGTTAGAGCGTACTTTCCGAAAGGGACCATGTCGCCCTAAGGAAAGGTTGATAGGCGCTGCATACCGCGCTCGCAAGCCAGTTAACAAACATGGTGAACCGTTCGTAAACCATTTCTGCCTACGGTCGTCACGGGGCGGGAACGGACTCGGGTTAGGGGCGCAGCGGACGGCATGGTTGTTTCGCATTTCCTGAAATGGATCTACACGGCGAGGGTTTCGGAGCGCGCCGCTGCGGCAGGCGCTCTGGCTCGCGCCTACATCAATGCCGATCTGCCTTTCGAGGATCGCTGCGCGGCGGAGGCAGCGCTGACGCTGCTGCTCGATGATGCCTCGTCGAAAGTGCGGCTGGCGATTGCAGAAGCGCTGTCGATGAGCCATCACGCGCCGCTGCAGATCATCAGCGCGCTGGCGTCAGATCAACCGGAAGTTGCAAGCCTGGTGCTGGCACGTTCGCCGATGCTCACCGACGCCGATCTGATCGACCGCGTTGCCGGTGGCCAAAAGGCGACGCAGAAACTGATCGCGGATCGTGCGCGTGTCTCCATGGCGGTCGCAGCGGCGATCGCCGAAATCGGCGAGCCGGAAGCCTGCGCCACGCTTCTCGCCAACAGCGGCGCCGACATCGCTTCGCTCAGCTTCCGCCGTATCGCCGAACGCCATGGCCATCTGCCTTCAGTGCGCGAAGCGCTGATTTCCGATGCGCGCCTGCCAGCCGATTGCCGGCATATGCTGCTGATAAAACTTGGTGAAACGCTTAAAGGCTCGCCGCTGGTGGTGGCGCTGATGGGCCGTGCCAGAACCGAGCGCGTCATGCGCGACGCCTGCGTCAAAGCTTCCATGACGCTGATCGAAGGCACGCGCCAGGAAGAACATGCGGCGCTCATCGAGCATCTGCGCCTGCGCGGCGACCTGACCACAAGCTTCATCATTCGCACCATCGCGCATGGCAAGGTCGACTTCTTCGGCTCGGCGCTGGTCGCGCTCAGCCAGCAGTCCGAGCAACGGGTGAGAGCGCTGCTGGCCGGCGGGCACGACGTGGCGCTGCAGGCGCTGTTCCGCAGCGCCGGCCTTGCTGCGGCCACGCACGCGATCATCCTGCGCGCGCTAAAGATCTGGCGCGAGGTCGCCAATGGCAAGCGCCTCGCCGGCGTCCAGGAAGTCAGTTGGCTAATGCTGAAGGAATTGGGCGGGCAGTCCGCCGAAGGCGATCTCGCCGGATTGGTCAAATCGATCCATCTCGATGCGCTGCGCGAAAACGCGCGTGGCCATGCGCTGGCAATCGCTGCGGCGTAGGTATGTCGATATTCAGGTGATGCCGGCCCGCAAACGATGGTTTCCTGCGCTTCCGGTGCTCACGTACAAGGGTCCAGACTCATAATTTAGCCATGGCAACCCAGAAAGCCGGCTGCCTCGGATGGCGAGGTGCCCCAACATAGGCTTAGGCTTGCTGGGAAAGCGTGGCGCCACAATAGCAGTGAAGCTAATCAATCACTTGGACGGCTTGATCGATGATCGTTGTGGGCACTGCGAGACCAAGCCTTCGTGCGGTCCGCAGGTTTACGACCAACTCATGCTGGGACAAAACCTCGACAGGCAAGTCGCCGGGGCTGCTTCCATTGAGAATCTTCTTTGCGCTCTGCGCCATCTGCTGGGTCGCGTTTCTCAGGCTTGTGCCGTAACAGAACAGGCCGCCCGCATCGATCTGCTCCCTGGGGAAGACAGTCGGCAGCCGATAGGAAATCGCAAGCTCGGCAATTCTGGTGCGGTGCGCCGAAATGACGGGTTCTTCCAGAACGATGAGGGCTCCGGCCCGCCCGTGCTCCATCGCCGTGAACGCGCCCTCGATATCAGGCTGAGGACCGCTGACGCGAAGAACCTGCGGGGCAAGGCCAAGCTCCCGTGCCGCTTTGGAATTCGAAGCTGAAAGGCAATCGGACACGCCCTGGTCGCTGATGATCGCGACCCGATCCAGAGTTGGCGCAACAGCCTTCAGCAACTCGACATGGGACCGAGCTTGGTTCGGATCGAAGCTCGTCACGCCTGTCATATTGCCGCCTGGCTTCTCCATGGACGCGGCAAGGCTATCGGTCACCGGATCGACAACAACAGAATAAATGATCGGTAGCTGCGTTGTTGCCTTCTGAACCGCGCGAGCGGTCACTGCGCCGATGACAGCGACAAGGTCGACCTTCAGTCGAAGCAGTTCAGCGGCGAATGCAGGAATCCGGCTCAAATCACCATCGGCCGATCGTTGTTCAAAGCGTATGCTGTGACCCTCGACAAACCCCAGTTCTTTGAGCCCCGCTTTGAACCCCTCGATCGGCCGCCCAGGTCCCGCGGTGATGATGCCGATTGTGGCCATGCCAACTGTGGGCAACTCCCTCTCCGCCGCTGGAATCCTCTCACTGGTTGAAATCTAACAGAGCGGAGGACAAACTCATAACCAGTAGTTGACGGTCGCGGCGATGCAGATGGCAGCGAGAAAGTTGACGGCAAGACGGCCGTATCGGGTTGCGATGCGGAAGTCCTTGAGGCGGCAGAACATGCGCTCGATGGCGTTGCGGTCGCGGTAGAGCACGGGCGAGAAGCAGTTGTTCCAACGCCTGTTGGCCTTGGGCGGGATGTTCGGCATCGTGCCTTCGCCTCGACCTGGCGGCGAATGGCGTTGCTGTCGTAACCCTTGTCGCCATGAGGATTCGGGCGGCCGGCATCTGCTTCAGCAAAGCTGATCCTGCCGTGCAATCAGCGACCTGGCCGCCGGTCAGCTGGAAGGCGATGGGCCGGCATTCACGATCGGTCAGCGCGTGGATTTTGGTCGTGCGCCCGCCGCGCGAACGGCCGATCGCCTGATTGCGCTCCCCCCGTTCCGCCCGAGGCCGAGCGGTGCGCCTTCACGGCGGAGGAGCCGATGAGCACTTGGGCCGGCGGGCCGCCGGCGCTGGCGAGAGCGTGAAAGAGGTCAGCCCAGACGCCCTTGGCCGCCCAGCGGACATAGTGGTTGTGGACGGTCTTGCGCGGCCGATAGTCGGGGGGCGCATCGATCCAGCGCCCGCCGGACTTCAGAACGTGGACGATCCCGCTGATCACCCGGCAGTCATCGACGCGCGGCTTGCCACGCGTTTATGGGTCCGAACCCTAGAACGCTCAGATGTCCAGCACTTCCGTCTCGGCGAATTCCGCACGTTCCTGGATGAAGCGGAAGCGGGCTTCCGGCTTGGTGCCCATCAGCGCGTCGACCGTGTCCTTGGTCGCCGCCTCGGCGTCGATCACATCGACCCTGAGCAGCGTGCGCTTTCTCGGGTCCATGGTGGTTTCCTTGAGCTGGGCGGCCATCATTTCGCCCAACCCCTTGAAGCGGCCGATTTCGACCTTGCCGCGCCCGGTGAACTCGGTGCGCAGAAGTTCGTCCTTGTGCGCGTCGTCGCGGGCATAGGCGACCTTGCCGCCTTGCCGGATCGAGTAGAGCGGCGGCACCGCCAGATAGAGATGGCCGCCGCGGACCAGGCTCGGCATCTCCTGATAGAAGAAGGTGATCAGCAACGAAGCGATATGGGCGCCGTCGACGTCGGCGTCGGTCATGATGATGACCCGGTCGTAGCGCAGATCCTCATCGCGGTATTTTGACCGCGTGCCACAGCCAAGCGCCTGGATCAGGTCGGAAATCTGCTGGTTGCCGGCCAGCTTGTCGTTGCCGGCGCTGGCGACGTTGAGGATCTTGCCGCGCAGCGGCAGCACCGCCTGGCTGGCGCGGTCGCGCGCCTGTTTCGCCGAGCCGCCGGCCGAATCGCCCTCGACAATAAAGAGTTCTGCGCCGGCCGCGGCATTCTGCGTGCAGTCGGCGAGCTTGCCGGGCAGCCGCAGCTTGCGCACCGCGCTCTTGCGCGACACTTCCTTTTCCTGGCGGCGGCGCACCCGTTCGTCGGCACGTGCGATCACCCATTCGAGCAGCTTCGAGGCTTCCTGCGGATTGTCGGCCAGCCAGTGATCGAAGGGGTCGCGGATGGCAGTCTCGACGATCCTGATCGCCTCGATCGTCGCCAGCCTGTCCTTGGTCTGGCCGACGAATTCCGGCTCACGGATGAACACCGACAGCATGCCTGCCGCCGAGATCATGACGTCTTCCGACGTGACGATCGAAGCGCGCTTGTTGCCGACCAACTCGGCATAGGCGCGCAGGCCGCGGGTCAAAACGTTGCGGAAGCCCGCCTCGTGCGTGCCGCCTTCGCCGGTCGGAATGGTGTTGCAGTAGGAATTGAGGAACCCGTCGCCGCCGAACCAGGTCACCGCCCATTCGAGCGAGCCGTGGCCGCCTTGCCTGTCGCTTTTGCCGGCAAAGATTTCGCGGGTGACCTGGAATTCGTCGCCGAGCGAGGCTTTCAGATAGTCCTTGAGGCCACCGGGAAAATGGAACTCGGCCTTAGCCGGTGTCGTGTCCTTCTCCTTGATCAGCGACGGATCGCAGGTCCAGCGGATCTCGACGCCACCGAACAGATAGGCTTTCGAGCGGGTCATGCGGTAGAGCCGCGCCGGCTCGAATGCCGCACCCTTGCCAAAGATCTGCTCGTCGGGATGGAAGCGTATCCTGGTGCCGCGGCGGTTATGCACCTCGCCGAGCTGCTCCAGGCCGGTCACCGGAACGCCGCGCGAAAAGCGCTGGCGATAGAGCTGGCGGCCGCGCGCGACTTCGACCTCGAGATGGTCCGACAGCGCGTTGACGACGGAGACGCCGACCCCGTGCAGGCCGCCCGAGGTCTCGTAGACCTTGCTGTCGAACTTGCCGCCGGAATGCAGCGTCGTCATGATGACTTCGAGCGCCGGCTTCTTGAATTTCGGATGCGGATCGACCGGAATGCCGCGGCCATTATCGGTGACCGCCAGATATCCGTCGGCAGAAAGCTCGACATCGATGAAGGTTGCGTGGCCGGCGACCGCCTCGTCCATCGAATTGTCGATGACCTCGGCGAATAAATGGTGCATCGCCTTGTCGTCGGTGCCGCCGATATACATGCCGGGTCGCCGCCGCACCGGCTCCAGCCCTTCCAGAACCTCGATGTCGGCGGCGCTGTAGCTCTCGCTGCCGTCGCGGGATGCCGGGCGCTTCGCCGCCTGCACCAGCGGGTCGGCCGGGCGTGCGGTTGCGCGAACCGGTTGCGGCTGCTTGTCCAAACTGCCGAAAAGATCGTTACTGTCGTCCATGCTGGTCCTGGATTCCGATGCTGCGAATCACCACCCGATACTGCCACGCTTTTTGCGGGCAGGCGACGGAGGTTCCTGTTACGTTCGAGGATAGAGCCTCTTACTGCAAAACCATCCGACAACCAAGCGGCGGAAATGGGTCGAGGGCATCGACGCTTTGTAAACCTTGTCCGAAGGTTACGTCCGAAGGTTGGCCGAAAAACGGTATCCGTCCACTGCCGGTGGCCTAGAATGCGGCAGAACCCGTGAAAAGGCTGCTGCTAGCGCATGTTGGATTACAGTTCGCTCCTACTCGCGGCGGCGCTGTCGGGCACGTGCCTCAGCATCACCATGTTTGCGATCTGGTTCACCGCGCCGCAGGCACGCTATGTGCTGACGGTGGCGTGCGGCATTCTCGTGCTCGTCGCGCATGTGGTCTTGTTCTGGCATTATGCCAGGCATCCCAGCCCCTGGCTTTGCCAGATTGTGCTTGCGCTTCTCAGCCTGGGCTTCCTGACCCTCTGCCTGTCGGCCATGCAGTATCTCGGCGTGCGCGACTACAGGCGCGCCATCTTGCCGACCGTGGCTGCGATGGCGGTTTGCGCAGGCGCGACGTCGCTGGGCCTTGATGGCGTCGGCTTCATCGTCACCTACGCGACGGTAACGGCGCTGCTCTCGCTTATCGGGGTGATGTTCTGGATCAAAGGTGGCCACGATCGCCGGATATTGCTGGTCGTTTCCTTCCTGAGCTGCGTCTGTGCGCTGTCCTTCGTGCTTTGCGGCGCGGTCCTGCTGGTCGAGGGCCAATGGGAGCTCGGCGTTGCGCCCGACAATTGGGCCGAACGGTTGAATTCCGTCGTCGCGGTCGCCTGCATGACCGGGCTCGGCGCACTGACGCTCTCCCTGCACCACTTGCAGGCGCAGATCGAATTGAAGGCCGAGACCATGACCGACCCATTGACCGGGCTGATGAACCGGCGGGCGTTGACGGCATTCTACGGTGAGCGGGTTTTCGGCCCGTTCATGTCCGTTGCCATGTTCGACCTCGATCATTTCAAAAAAACGAACGACGTATTCGGTCATCCGGTCGGTGATCAGGTTCTGCGCCGCTTCGCCGCTGTCATCAGGAAATATGCCAGGACCGGAGTCGACGCCTTCCGGCTGGGTGGCGAGGAATTCGTCCTCGTCATGTCGCGGATGACTGAAGAGAAGGCTTACGACATTGCGAGCAAGATCAGCGTCGCCTTCGGCACGGAAATCGTGGCCACCCAGCTTGGTCCGTTGCGTAGCACCGTCAGTGGCGGCATCGGCTTTGGCGGGACGGATGGGACCAGTCTCGACCATGTGCTGGCCGAAGCCGACGCCGCACTTTATGCGGCAAAGCGCGCCGGGCGAAATCGCGTCGTCGCCCAGAAGACGAGCAAGGCCGACGCGCCGGCCTTGCGTTCTGCCTGATTGAGGCTTCTATCTTCTTATTAGACCATGATCTTGTCCGAAAACCGGATTCCACTTTTCGGGATCATGGTCTACTCCGCCGCCCCCAGATATTCCGACAGCGGCGGGCAGGAGCAGACGAGGTTGCGGTCGCCGGCGACATTGTCGATGCGCGACACCGGCGGCCAGTATTTGGCTGATGTGTCGGCATCACCGGCGGGGTAGGCTGCCTCCAGGCGCGAATAGGGATGGGTCCACTGGCCGGCCAGCGCCTCGGCCGCTGTATGCGGCGCATTGACCAGCGGATTGTCGGCCAAGGGCCATTCGCCTTTCGCCACCTTGGCTGCCTCGCCCGATATCGCGATCATCGCTTCGCAGAATCGATCCACCTCGCTCTTGGGCTCGGACTCGGTCGGCTCGACCATCAAGGTGCCGGCCACCGGAAACGACATGGTCGGCGCATGGAAACCATAATCGATCAGCCGCTTGGCGATGTCGTCGACGCTGATGCCGGCACTGTCCTTGAGCACGCGGGTGTCGAGGATGCATTCATGGGCGACGCGTCCGTGGCGGCCCTTGTAGAGCACCGGGAAATGCGCTTCGAGCCGCGTCGCCACGTAGTTGGCGGAAATGATCGCCGTCTCGGTCGCATGCTTCAGGCCGGAAGCGCCCATCATGCGGATATACATCCAGGTGATCGGCAGGATCGAAGCGCTGCCGAACGGTGCGGCCGACACGGCATGACCCGAGCCTTCGGTGACGTGGCCGGGCAGATACGGTTTTAGATGCGCCTTGACGCCGATCGGGCCGACGCCAGGACCGCCGCCGCCATGTGGGATGCAGAACGTCTTGTGCAGGTTCATGTGGCAGACATCGGCGCCGATGTCGCCGGGGCGGGCGAGACCGACCAGCGCGTTGAGGTTGGCGCCGTCGAAATAGACCTGGCCGCCATGGCTGTGGATGAGGGCGCAGATGTCGCGCGCGCCTTCCTCGAAAACGCCGTGCGTCGAGGGATAGGTGAACATCAGCGCTGCGAGGTCTTGCGCATGCTCGTCCGCCTTGGCTTTCAGGTCATCGACGTCGATGTTGCCGTCTTCGGTGCAGCGCACGACGACGACGTTCATGCCGGCCATCGCCGCACTCGCCGGATTGGTGCCATGCGCGGATGACGGAATCAGGCAGACCGTGCGATGGCCTTCGCCGCGTGAGCGGTGATAGGCGCGAATGGCGAGCAGCCCGGCATACTCGCCCTGGCTGCCGGCATTGGGCTGCAGGGTCACCGCGTCGAAACCGGTGATCTCCGCCAGCCAGCCTTCCAGCTCGTCGATCATCGCGCCGTAGCCGGCCGAATGGCTTGTCGGGGCGAAGGGGTGCAGGTTGGCGATATCAGGCCAGCTTACCGGCATCATCTCGGCGGCGGCGTTGAGCTTCATGGTGCAGGAGCCGAGCGGGATCATGGCGCGGTCGAGCGCCAGGTCCTTGTCGGCCAGTCGGCGCAGGAACCGCATCATGTCGGTTTCCGAACGGTTGTCGTGGAAGACAGGCTGCGTGAGAAACTCCTTGCCGCGCGGCTGTCCGGGCATGGTGCTGCCGGCAGCGGCGCCTGCCTTGGCGCCGAACAGCGCCGCGATCTCGTCCAGATCGGCAACGGTCGAGGTCTCATCGAAGGTGATGCCGATATGGTCGGCGTCGATGACGCGCAGCAATCGGCCGGTCTCTTCAGCAGCGGCGGCGATTGCGCCGGCTCTGTCTTTCACTTCCACCGTCACCGTGTCGAAGCGGCTTGCGCCAAGCACCGAAACGCCTGCTGCTTTGAGACCGGCAGCCAGCCGGTTAGCCAATTCATGGGTTCGGCCGGCAATCGCCTGCAGCCCGGCGGGGCCGTGCCAGATCGCATAGGCCGTCGCCATGTTGGCGAGCAGCGCCTGCGCGGTGCAGATGTTGGATGTCGCCTTGTCGCGGCGGATATGCTGTTCGCGCGTCTGGAGCGCAAGGCGATAGCCGGGGCGGCCCTTGCTGTCGGTCGATTGACCGACAAGGCGGCCGGGCATCAGCCGCGTCAGCCTGTCGGATACGGCGCAATAGGCGGCGTGCGGCCCGCCAAAGCCCATTGGCACGCCGAACCGCTGCATCGGGCCGACGGCGATGTCGGCGCCAAGCCTTGCCGGCGCGTCGGTCAGCGTCAGCCCGAGCGGATCGGCAATGAAGACGACCAGCGCGCCGATGGCACGGGCCTTCTCGATTGCCGCCTTGTGGTCGCCATAGACCCCAAACGTGTCGGGCCAGGAGACCAGCAGAGCGGCGGTATTGTCGTCGATGGTTTCGCCGTCGACCTCGATGCCGAGCGGTTCGGCGCGGGTGCGCACGACGTCGAGCGTCTGCGGATGCGGCGTGCCGGCCAGCGCCACTTTGGTCCGCTTGTCGCGATGATGGCGTAACGCAATGCCGACCGCCTCGGCCACCGCCGTCGCTTCATCGAGCAGCGAGGCAGACGCCACCGGCAGCCCGGTCAGCTCAGTGACCAGCGTCTGGAAATTGAACAGCATTTCGAGCCGGCCTTGGCTGATCTCGGCCTGGTAGGGCGTGTAAGCCGTATACCAGGCCGGATTCTCGAACAGGTTGCGCTGGATGACCGGCGGCACGTGAACGCCGTGGTAGCCGGCGCCGATGAAGCTCTTCAGAACTGTATTTTTCGCCATTGTCGCTGAAAGCTCGGCCAGCGCCTCCGCTTCGCTCGCCGGGGCCGGCAAGGCCAGCGGCCGGTCGAGCCGGATCGATTTCGGCACAGCCTGGCTGATCAGCGTCTCGACCGAGGGAACACCGATCGTCGCCAGCATGGCTCTGACGTCATTGAGGCCGGGGCCGATATGGCGGGCCGAGAAGGAGTAGGGTGCTGCAGTCATCTTTCCTGGTCCTTCTATCAACCAATATGGGCTTTGTAGGCGGCCTCATCCAGGAGACCTTCGAGTTGGCTTTCATCGGCCAGCTTCATCTTCCACAGCCAGCCGTCGCTGGTTGCCGCCGAATTGACCAAAGACGGGTCCGACGAGAGCGAGGTGTTGGCCTCGGTGACCTCGCCGTCGACCGGTGCATAGACGTCCGATGCCGCCTTGACGGATTCGACCACCACGGCCGTATCGCCCTTGACCAGCTTTTTCCCAAGCTCCGGCAATTCGACGAAGACGAGATCGCCGAGCTGCTCCTGTGCGTAGTCGGTGATGCCGACGGTGGCGATACCGCCTTCGACGCGGAGCCATTCGTGATCTTCGGTGAAATAGGTCTTTGCCATGAAATTTATCCTTTGCGGTAGCGATGCGGCGTGAAGGGCAGGGGATTGATATCGACCGGGATTTTCGTCCCGCGAACGTCGGCGAAGAGTTTTGTGCCAGGTTTGGCCAGCGCTGTCAGGACGTAGCCCATGGCGACCGGATGGGTGGCCGAGGGGCCGAAGCCGCCGGAGGTGACGTGGCCGGCGGGATCGCCGTCGGCGTCGAAAAGGGCAGCGCCGGTGCGCACCGGCTGGCGGCCTTCCGGCTTCAGGCCGACGCGTTTCTGCGCCGGGCCGCGCTCCAGGATTGCGCGCAATGCGTCGGCGCCGATGAAAGCGCCAGAGGCGCGAACCTCCTTTGGGATCGCCCACATCAGCCCGGCGCTGGCCGGGTCGATCTCAGGCGTGATGTCCAGTCCGTGCAGGCACAGCCCTGCTTCGAGCCGCAGGCTGTCGCGGGCGGCCAGCCCAACCCACATCACGCGCTCGTCCTCGAGCAGTTTGGCGACGAGATTTCGCGCGTCCGCTTCCGGCAGGCCGATCTCGAAACCGTCTTCACCGGTATAGCCCGACCGGCTCATGAACCAGTTCTCGCGGGGCTCAAAGCCGTGCATGAACAGCAGCGATCCGGTTTCGATGCCGCCGCGGGATAGGGCGGCCCAGGCTTCAGGCCCCTGGATCGCCAGGAAGACGCGGTCGAGTGCGTCCACCTTTGCGTCAAAATCCATGGCAAGGGCGCGCAGGTGCTTTTCGTCGGCTTCGGCATTGCCGGCATTGGCGACGACCATGAAGCGTGCCTGGCCGAGCCGGGTGACGATCAGATCGTCGAGGATGCCGGCGGCTTCATTGAGAAGGAACGTGTATTTGGACTGGGAAATCTCAAGCGCGCCGGCGTCTAACGGGCAGGCTCGGTTCAGAAGTGCGACGGTGCCCGAGCCACTGATCTCGAACAGCTTCATGTGCGAGATGTCGAACAGCCCTGCATGTTCGCGGGCATGAAGGTGCTCCTTCATCACGCCGGCCGGATAGGTCAGCGGCATCGACCAGCCGGCGAACGCGCCAAAGCGCGCACCGGCGGCCACGTGCAGGTCTTCGAGGGGAAGGTGTTTGGTGTCGTCGCCCGTCATGTCATCTCCAGAGTCGCACGCAATCGGCCGCGAATGGCGACCAGTCCGTGCCCCTCTGTCTGAAGCCTGAGAGACTCGCGCCCCGTAACTCTGTCGGCAGCGCTTACACCTTCGGCGCGGGGGCAAGCCCCGACTTTCCAGAGTGTCTTTCCCGTCTACGGTTCTTTTGCCTGAGAGATTTCGGGCGATTTCCCCTTCGGCGGCAGCTCTCGCTGCTCTCTCCCGCAAACAGGTAGGACTCAATTTGAGCCCTCGACTCTTCATCCATAGCCTGTGGGCGACACCTTGTCACCTGCCAGCGACACCTTACCGACAAGTCTTCGCTAACCACGCGGTTTGCCGGTTTCTCAAGACACTGCCGATATATCGGGTCCAAACGACGTTTGGACGGGGAACGAAAATGGGCGGATTGATCATGACCTCGAAGGACCGCATCACGGCCGAGGATGTCGTCATGTTGCGTCGCGAAGTGTTCGGCGATGGTGTGATGACGCGCGGCGAGGCCGAGGCGCTGTTTGCGCTCGACGCAACGGCCAAGCACAAATGCGCGGAATGGCCGGACTTTTTCATCGAAGCCGTCACCGAGTTCATCGTTCATCAGGAAAAGCCGGCGGGCTATATCTCGCAGGACAATGCCGACTGGCTGGTCCGAGCGATTTCGCGCGACGGCATGGTCGACAGCTGGACCGAACTCGAATTGCTGGTGCATGTGCTGGAAAGGGCGAAATCCTCGCCGAACGGGCTTTGCGCCTATGCGCTGGAGCAGGTCGCCCATGCCGTCATCGACGGCAAGGGGCCGCTGATGCACGGCGGCAAGCTGGTTCCTGGCCTGATCGCCAAAGCCGAGGTCGAGCTTCTGCGCCGCATTCTCTACGCCCATGGCGGCGACGGCAACATTGCGATCACCCGCGCCGAGGCCGAGATGCTGTTCAAGATCAACGAGCGGACCGCGGCGGTCCACAATGACCCATCCTGGAACGATCTCTTCGTCAAGGCGATCGCCAATTTCGTCATGTGCTCGGCCGGCTACGAAGCGCCGGTACGCGACGTGGCGCTGCGCCGGGATTCTTTCCTGGATCAGGCCGATCCGGAGATCGGCGGCTTCTTCGGCCGCATGGTATCGGGCGGTCTCGCCGGCATCATGGAAGCCTATAGCGCGCCGGGCGATATCGAATCCGAATGGGAATCGAAGAACAAGGCAGCCGAGGCGCTGGCCCGCCGCGCCGAAACCATCGACGCCAGCGAGGCGAAGTGGCTGGCCGAGCGCATCGGCAGCGACCGGCCGCTGCATGAGAACGAGCGCGCGCTGCTGACACTGATCAAGCATGCCTCGCCGGAAATCCATCCGGTGCTCAAGCCGCTGATCGACAAGGTCGCTTGAGCAAAAAGCGCTAAAGCACTGATCGGAAATGGCGGAGCTATGGCCTCAGATGCCGCCGTACCAGTCGTAGCCATTGTCCTCCCAGTAGCCGCCCTTGCCGCCGCCGATAGCGGCGAAACCGTCGACCAGCTCGATCTTGCGGAGATATTTCGGCATCTTGTAGCCGATCTGGCGCTCGACGCGGACACGCAGCGGCGCGCCGTTCTCGACCGGCAGCGGCTTGCCGTTCAAGCCATAGGCAAGGATCGTCTGCGGGTGACGGGCATCGATCAGGTCGATCGACCCGTAATATTTGATGTCGCCGGACAGGCTGCGGTCGATCGTGTCGAGGCAATGGAACATCACGTAGCGCGCCTGCGGCTTGACCACCGCCTGATCCAGCACCAGCGACAGCGGCGTGCCGGTCCATTTGGCGATGCAACTCCAGCCTTCGACGCAGTCGTGGCGGGTGATCTGGGTGCGGCTTGGCATGTTCATCAGCTGCTCGCGGGTCAGCGACAGCGGCTTTTCGACAAGGCCGGAAACCTCGAGCCGCCAGTCGGCGAAATTGTTGGCGAGCAGGCCCTTGTAGACATCGTCGTCCGGCGCGGTGACGCCGTTCGGCCGCTGCGGCTGGCGAATGTCGGCTTCGGTGAATTCCGGCGCCAGCGAATCGCCGGCGAGCAGACGTTGCGCGCGCCACGTCAGTCCGTTGGCGGCTTCGAGGAAGCTGCGCAGGCCGTCGCCGACGCGAAGCTGGCTGTCGAAGGCATCGCAACCCGACAGCATGATACCGGAGACGCCGAGGCTGGCCGAGGTCAGGAATTTCCTGCGGCTGATCACAAACTTCGCCATCTCACGCACTCCTTTCCGGCGCCTTGCCGCGATGCGCCGGCGGATCGGTTCGGTACCAGCCGGTGATGATGGAACGCAGCTCGTTGATCGGGCCGGCGGCGAAGATCATCAGCATATGGATGATGAAGAAGGCGACGAGCAGCAGCATTACAATGAAATGAATGGTCCGCGCCGTCTGCCGTCCGCCGAGCAGATCGTTGAGGAACGGCAGCGCCGCGTTCATGCTCGGCGACATGGCAAGGCCGGTGATGATCATCAGCGGCAGCAGCACGAACATTACGCCGCCATAGGCCATCTTCTGCAGCGTGTTGTATTCGCGCGTGTGACGGAACTTGAGCCTGGCATGATCGACGATGTCTCGCGGCAAACGCCTGAGATCGTCGATGCGCGGGGCCAGATCGCGGCGCAGATGGCCGTTGACCAGGCTGGCGACCAGCCACACGACCAGTGTCGTGGTCAGTATCCAGGCGAAGAAGAAATGGACAACGCGGGCTGTGCCGAGGTCATAATAAGAGGGGATCGTCGCCCAGGACGGGAAGGCGCGGGACGTCTCCCGACCCGCCGGCCCCGACCAGCCGAGCACACCGGTTGTGTCGAAGCGTTTGCCGAAGATTTCGGTGTAGCCGCGCGGGCCGTTTGCGGTGTTCTCGGCGCCAATGGCGAAGACGGTGTTGTTGTACGCAAATCCCGACTCCTTGCCGATATAGAGCTGTGGGCGGGCGTTGAAGATCTGCAGGCCGGAAAGCAGCATGAAGAACAGCGAGATGGCCCAGAGCCAGTGCGTCAGCCGCGTCCAGCGCGACTGCCGGTAGATCAGCGTCGCATCCTTCGGGAGGGCAGTATCTGGCCCGACGGTGGATTGGCTCCTGGCAACCGATTCCATTCTTTCGCGTCCTCCCGGCCGTTCAGTCGGCCTTTCCGATCGTTCTCCTCCCAATACGTTGCCAGCCAAAGCGATGTTTCATCCGATCACGGAATTATTACGAGCTGCCCGATACTACCGGCTCCCGAGACTGACGGCGAGGTTGACCGCTGCGGCGACGATCACTGTATTGAAAAAGAACGACAGGATCGAATGCAAAAGCACGATGTGACGCATTTGCGTGGTCGAGACCGCGGTATCGGAGGTCTGCGAGGTCATCCCGACGGTGGTCGAGAAGTAGAGGAAGTCCCAGCCGTCCGGCCGTTCCTTACCGGCAAATACGAGACCGCCGACCGGCTTTTTCTGTTTCGCTTTGCTGCCGGGGTTGGTCTCTTCATCGTTGACCCAGTAAACATGCGCGTAGTGCAGCGCTGTCATGGCGTGGATGGTGAACCAGCCGAGCGGGATCGACAGCAGCGCGAAGGTGAGTTCGACAGGGTGCGCGCTGCCCTCCCGATTGATCAATTGGAACAGCGAGATGATGGCGACGGTGACGACAATCAGCGTCACCGCAAAGATGACCAGCACCGGCTGGTCGGTGGCCCGCGCGTTCTTGCTCAGATAGCGGTCGGTGAGCAGCGGCATCTGGGCGACGACGATGACGGTGTAGGCGGCGAAAAACGCATTGGCGCCGATCGAAAGGGCCAGCGGAGTGCGCAAGACCAGCGCGATCGCCAGTGCCACTACACCGATGCAGGCCGACACCGCGAACTGCATGTGGCGGTGCAGTGGTTTCTTCAGGGGCAGCTCGGT
Source organism: Mesorhizobium sp. WSM4849 (assembly GCF_055811385.1). Classification (NCBI taxonomy): domain Bacteria; kingdom Pseudomonadati; phylum Pseudomonadota; class Alphaproteobacteria; order Hyphomicrobiales; family Phyllobacteriaceae; genus Mesorhizobium; species Mesorhizobium sp. WSM4849. Next base: position 44,145 of record NZ_JBVVPW010000030.1, on the reverse strand, counting down.
CGTCATGGCCCGGCCTCTGATGGCGGTCCGTCTTCTACGGTGCCGAGCGTCCTTTCGGACGCGAAAGGACACTGTAACACTTTTGAAATCTGCGCATGATCCTTTCCGAACCGAAGGTGGCGAAGCAAAAAATCGATTCCGATTTGCGGCGTGCGTTAGAAAACCCCGCCGATCCCAATGCCGCCGCTGATGTCGGGCGGAGGTGCAACCGGGCGCGAGGATTGCTGCTGCGACCTTGCGGCTTTTCGGTTGCCCGCCCCCTTGCGCGCCGGAGCCGCCTCTGATGCCACCTTCGCCGGCTTGATCTTCCGCACGACCACCGGATCCTTGCAAACCCGCCCGGAGTGCAGGAACAGGTCACTCAGGAGTTCAACCGTAGGCTCGGTCGCAGATGCGGTTCTCGCGGTGTTTTTGTAGTAGTTGGCGAGCGCGCGCACGGAGCCCTTGCCCCAACTTCCGTCCACTGTCATCCGATAGCAGCCCAAACGTCGCAATTCGGTCTGGATGCTGCGCGCGAGATCGGTCGCTTTTTGGGAATCCGTTTCAGTCGCCGAAGTACCGACGATCAGCGCTTCAAGTCCGGAGACGATGCTCTGCCTGGCCCCCTCGAGGCTGGCGACCTGCGTGCCGGCGGGCTTGGCCGCAGCGTCGGGTAAGGGCGAAACCTCGACCGAACGCAATGTCTGGCCAACGATCAGCACGGCCGTCTGCAGGTCGTTGGAAGCGAGCTCGACCTTCAACCTCTCCTTGGCGGCAGGATCGGCCAGGATGCGCGACAGGCTGGCGCTGAGCTGGGCCGGGTCGAGCACTTGCTGCTCGGTGAAGTAAAACTGCTCGCGAAGGTTCGACTGATCCCACGGAACCTGACGCCCGATGGTGATTGCCTCGGTCTCGTTGCGCACCCGGATCATCATATCCGAAATGCTGAGCCCGGGAATTTCGACGTTCTTCAACAATGCCGTGGTGAAGGGGCTGTTGTCGCCCGAGCCGTCGACAGCAACGTTGCCAGGCTGTGTTGCAAAGGCAATGAACGTGTTTTCACCGACTTCGATCTGCGCGAGGCCGTCCATGGCGCTGGGGCCTTTGCCCATCGGGTTGTTACGACAGGCATCAAGAAACACGAAGGTCTGCCTTTCACGGCTGGCAAATCTCGAAATCACATCGTTGAGCTTGACCGCGCCCGCGATCAACTCCTGCAGGTTCTCGGCGTTGGGCGTATCGACCGGCAGAAGATAGTTCTCGCCCCCGAGTTGCACGCCGTGGCCAGCGTAGAAGATGAGGACAGCGCTGGCGCCTGCCAACTTGCCCTCGGCTTGTTTGAAAAGCTCGGTGAACCCGTCGGACGACAGGTTGGTTGCCGTTAGCACATCGAATTTCAGCCTCTTCAGGCTTTCAGAAAATCTGGTCGCGTCGCTTGCAGCATTGGCCAGATGCGGGAGACGGGCGCTCCGGTAGTCGGAGTTGCCGATGACGATCGCGAGCCGCTTGCCTGGCTGTGGCGACTGGCCTTCCTCGACCGCGGCTCGAACGCCGAGGGATCCGAAAAGGGAAACCAGCAGGACCACAGCAATGCGCAGGAGAAGACGGTAGCTCATGGCAAGGGCTCGTTTCGGCGCGTGACATCTTCAAGTCGCCGAAGTGTCCGCCCGACCGAAGACCGCCGCAATTTTTACACCAGAACCCAAATCAAAGGAAGCGTAAGGCGCAACCCAGCCTTCGATCTGGCCGAGCTCGGTTTCTAGAGATGCCGTGGGGTCCAGCCGGACGATAGCCGCCGCAACCATTTCGGCCCGCCGGAAGCCAGCGGTCCAGACGAAATCATATCCACGCCAGAGATAATTTGTTATGCTCCTACCAGCGCTGGCGTAGTGTTGCACCCGCATCTACTGCAGTCAGTGATGTTTTTCATAGTTCAACTGCGCATTGCATGTCCTGATATTTAAGCCAGATGACACAAGTAGCAGGGGAGGGGGACAATGAAAGGCAGGAGTTGGTGTTTGCGCCTGTGCGCGAGTTCAATTTCGATTGGTGCTGCATTGGTTTTGCTGCCCTCGAAGGCAAACGCCTGTATCGACGACAGTGAGGGCGGCTTTCAGGCGGACTGCTACGTCGGCGTGACCGTCAATAGCGCGATTGTCGACACGTCCCTGGATGCTCTTCTCAAATTGTCCGACGACATCATCCAGGCGGAAGTCGGCCCCGCAATCGCAGCTCCGCCGGCCCAGTCTTCACCGTTCGGCGTTTTCGCTTCCGGCCAGTTGGCCCACACGGAGCATGACGGCTTCACCGTTTCGGACGATTTCGACGTCTTTGACGGACCGAGCTTCGACGTCGAAGAATTCTCCGCTGCCGCCAGTGTCGACTTCAACGCGGCAAAGCATTTCGGATTCGACAGCGAGCACGGATTGAATCTGGGGCTGTTCGGCGGTTATGCCTCGGCTGACGTCAATGTCGACGTTTTTGGTGTCGGTGACGCGACCAACAAAAGCGGCATGTTCGGCGGCTATGGGCTTTATCGTAAAGGCACCAGCTATGCTCTTGTGGCCGCCTCGGCGTTCCTGGGCAACACGGACGTCAAGGGAAATGACGGCAGCTACGACACGCAAGGCTACGCGATAACAGGGTCGATCGGCCGCATCTTCAACTTGACCGATCGCATGCGTTTCGATCTTCGTGGCGGGCTGTTGGGCGTTACCTTTACCGGCGACGCATACACGGACGACGCCGGCACTGAGTTTGGAAAGAGCCGTTTATCGTTTGGCGCGATCAAGTTCGACCCTGGGGTTTACGCGGATTACCAGCTCGGAAACGGCATGGTCATCAGCCCTTATGCGCGCGCGGATCTGCAGCAGCGTTTCGGCTATTCGAACACGGCAAGCGTTTCTGGTCTGAAGAGCGATTTTGAGGATGCGGACTTCTCGGTGGCGCTGTCCTCCGGCTTCAATCTGAAGATGTCTTCATCGACAACCGTCAGCACTGAAATTCGCGGCAAATGGTCCGAGGACAGTTCAACCGTCAGCGGCAAGCTGGGCCTCAAGATCGCGTTCTAATCCGGTGCGGCGGATTTCAACGCACGCCGCAAGATGCGGTCGAGCTCGCCGAGAAAACGCGAGCGGTCCTGCGGCGCGAAACTGGCATTGTAGCCCTTGCTTTCGCCGGTCTCGCGCAGATGCTGCTTGAGGTCGCGCATCGCCACCGCCATGCCGATCGTTTCCGGCGTGAACGGGCGCCCGGTCGGCCCAAGCACATGGGCGCCGAGCGCCACCGTGCGGGCGGCAAGCGGGATATCTGATGTCACAACGATGTCGTTGGGCTTGGCATTGTCGACGATCCAGTCGTCAGCCGCGTCGGCGCCCTTGGACACGACGACGTTGCGGATCATCGGGTCACGTGACGGGCGCAGGCCGCCATTGGAGACGAAGGTGACGACGACGCCATGGCGCTCGGCGACTTTCTCGACCTCGGCCTTCACCGGGCAGGCATCGGCGTCGACGTAAACGGCGGGTGCGGACATGGTTCATTCCAACGCGTATGAAGCCGGGCGATTTCGCCAAGCCCCGTCGATGATATTCGAGTGGTCGCTATCCCCGCAACGCTCCGGACCTGTTGGTGCAGCGCAGTCGCTTCAAAGGTCGGCGCCGCCCCTCATCTGCCTGCCGGCATCTTCTCCCCGTATAGTCACGGGGAGAAGGGGCTGGCCCAATCTCGGCTCGCTTTCTGCAACGCTGGAGATAGGCGAAATCCTTTGCGAAGGCGTCTTTCTCCCCGTTACTATACGGGGAGAAATGCCTGGCAGGGCAATGAGAGGCAGCGCAAACCTGAAGCGATTGCCTTGCTTCTTCGCGGTCCAAGTCGCGGTATCAGCGGCTGGTGGTTCTCGTCAGTAAACAACCACGCTCCTGATGCTCTTGCCCTCGTGCATCAGGTCAAAACCCTTGTTGATGTCCTCCAGCTTCAGCGTGTGGGTGATCATCGGGTCGATCTCGATCTTGCCGTCCATGTACCAGTCGACGATCTTTGGCACGTCGGTGCGGCCCCGCGCGCCGCCGAAGGCGGTGCCCATCCAGGTGCGTCCGGTGACGAGCTGGAACGGCCGCGTCGAGATCTCCTGGCCGGCGCCGGCAACGCCGATGACGACCGACTTGCCCCAGCCGCGATGCGATGCCTCAAGCGCCTGCCGCATCACCTTGGTGCTGCCCGTGCAGTCGAACGTATAGTCGGCGCCGCCGATCTGGTCGGCGCCGCGCTTGGTCATGTTGACGAGATAGGGCACGATGTCGCCGTCGATCTCCTTCGGATTGACGAAATGCGTCATGCCGAATTTCTCTCCCCATTCCTTCTTGTCGTTGTTCAGGTCGACGCCGATGATCATGTCGGCGCCGGCGAGGCGCAGCCCCTGGATGACGTTGAGGCCGATGCCGCCGAGACCGAAGACCGCGGCCGTGGCGCCGATCTCGACTTTTGCAGTGTTGATCACCGCGCCGATGCCGGTGGTGACGCCGCAGCCGATGTAGCAGATCTTGTCGAAGGGTGCGTCGGGGTTGACCTTGGCCAGCGCGATCTCGGGCAGCACGGTGAAGTTGGAGAAGGTCGAGCAGCCCATATAGTGGAAGATCTTGTCCTTGCCGATCGAGAAGCGCGACGAGCCGTCCGGCATCAGGCCTTGCCCCTGCGTGGCGCGGATCGCGGTGCACAGATTGGTTTTTCTGGACAGGCAGGACGGACATTGCCGGCATTCCGGCGTGTAGAGCGGGATGACGTGGTCACCCTTCTTGACCGAGGTGACGCCCTTGCCGACATCGACGACAATGCCTGCACCCTCATGGCCGAGGATCGCCGGAAAGATGCCTTCGGGATCGGCGCCCGACAGCGTGAATTCGTCGGTGTGGCAGATGCCGGTCGCCTTGATTTCGACCAGCACCTCGCCGTCGCGCGGTCCGTCGAGGTCGACCTCCAGGATTTCCAGCGGCTTTCCGGCGGCGACAGCGACAGCGGCACGGGTTTTCATCGGGGCTCTCCTCTCAGGGGCAAGTCTGCAATCGGGGCCGAGCATTAGCGTATCTGCAGGTTCTGGACTATGGGACGAATTGACAGTTCGTTGCCGGGTTTTGGCCGGCGCCGGACGACTTGCGCCCGGGGATATGCGCCAACTTGCCTTGACCGGCCGGGCGAAGCCCATAAAAGAAAGGCAGCCGAGGGAACGCAACCCGCATGTTCACAAAAATCCTGGTCGCCAATCGTGGCGAGATCGCCTGCCGCGTCATCAAGACGGCGCGCAAGATGGGCATTGCCACCGTGGCGGTCTATTCGGATGCCGATCGCGACGCCGTGCATGTCGAGATGGCCGACGAGGCTGTGCATATCGGGCCTTCGCCGGCCGCTGAGAGCTATCTGGTGCCGGAGAGGATCATCGCTGCCTGCAAGGCGACAGGTGCTGAAGCCGTGCATCCCGGCTACGGGTTTTTGTCCGAACGCGCATCCTTCTGCGAGGCGCTGGAGAAGGAGGGCATCGTCTTCATCGGCCCGAAACCCAGAGCGATCAGGGCGATGGGCGACAAGATCGAGTCGAAGAAATTCGCCAATGCAGCCAAAGTCAGCACGGTGCCGGGCTGGCTCGGCGTCATCGAGAATGCTGGTCATGCCGAGAAAATAGCCGGCGAGATCGGCTACCCCGTGATGATCAAGGCCTCGGCCGGCGGCGGCGGCAAGGGCATGCGCATCGCCTGGAGCAAGGCCGAGGTGCGCGACGGGTTCGACCGGGCGCGGTCGGAGGCCAAAAGCTCGTTCGGCGACGACCGCGTCTTCATCGAGAAGTTCGTGGTCGATCCGCGCCACATCGAGATCCAGGTGCTGGCCGACGCGCATGGTAACGCGCTTTATCTCGGCGAGCGCGAATGCTCGATCCAGCGCCGCAACCAGAAGATCGTCGAAGAGGCGCCTTCGCCCTTCCTCGACGCCAAGACCCGGAAAGCCATGGGCGAGCAGTCGGTGGCGCTGGCGAGGGCGGTCGACTATCAGAGCGCCGGCACGGTCGAGTTCATCGTCGACAGCGAAAAGACCTTCTATTTCCTTGAAATGAATACGCGATTGCAGGTCGAGCACCCGGTAACCGAGCTCATCACCGGCATCGATCTGGTCGAGCAGATGATCCGCATTGCTGCCGGCGAAAAGCTCGTCATCAAGCAAAGCGACGTCAAGCTGAACGGCTGGGCGGTGGAAAGCCGGCTCTACGCCGAGGACCCGTATCGCAATTTCCTGCCGTCGATCGGCCGGCTGACGAGATACCGGCCACCGGAAGAGGGACGGTTCGGCGAAATCGTCGTCCGCAACGATACCGGCGTCACCGAAGGTTCGGAAATCTCGATGTTCTATGATCCGATGGTCGCCAAGCTGTGCACCTGGGCGCCTACTCGGATCGCGGCAATAGACGCCATGTCCGTGGCGCTCGACAGCTTCGTCGTCGACGGCATCGAGCATAACATGCCGTTCCTGGCGGCGCTGATGCAGCATCCGCGCTGGCGGGAAGGGCTGATATCGACCGCCTTCATATCAGAGGAATATCCTGATGGCTTCGCGCCGATCGTGCCTGATAGCGAGGAGAAGGCGGTGCTGGCAGCGATCGCCACCGCGGTCGAACTGCTGCGCCGCGATCGGCTCGACCGGCTGGGCGGGCGGCTGGCGCCGCATTCGGGTGTCCTGAAACGCGACTGGGTGGTCAAGATCGGCGGGGATTACCTTTCGGCGTCGGTTATCGAAGGTATGATCTCCATTCCGATGGAGTTCGGTCTGTCGATCGACGGCGGCAAGGCGCTGACGGTAGCCTCCGACTGGCGTCCGGGCGATCTCATCTGGCGCGGCACGGTCGGCGACCGAAGAATCGCGGCGCAGATCAGGCCGGTACCGAACGGGCTTCGCATCGCCTGGAAAGGCATGTCGGTGACCGCACGCGCCATGCTGCCGCGCATCGCCGAGCTCGAAAGGCTGATGCCGGAAAAAGTGGCGCCTGACACCTCGAAGATGCTGCTCTGCCCGATGCCCGGCCTCGTCGTGTCGATCGCCGTTGCCGAAGGGCAGGAGGTCAAGACCGGCGAGACGCTGGCGGTGGTCGAGGCGATGAAGATGGAAAACGTGCTGCGCGCCGAGCGCGATCTCACCGTTTCGAAACTCAGGGCAAAACCGGGCGACAGTCTCGCCGTCGACGCGGTGATCATGGAATTCGCGTGAGGCTGAAAACAAAAAAACGGCCTCGGCGGCGGATCATTGGCGCAACATAACTGCCGTCACTTGTCAAGTTGAGCCACTGGCAGCTACAAGGCAATCGCCTTAGGTTTGCGCTGCCCCTCATTGCCCTGCCGGGCATTTCTCCCCGTATAGGGACGGGGAGAAAGCTGCCTTTCAAAGGATTTCGCCAATCACCAGCGTTTGCAGAATGGGTGCCAAGGTTGCGACCAGCCCCTTCGCCCCGTCACTATACGGGGAGAAGGTGTCGGCCGGCGGATGAGGGACGGCGCCACAATTGGCCGGTCGAGCGCCCGCTCTCGCTGGACTCGCATCGTCCGGTGCCGGACAATACGTCTTCATCGACTGAGTCCTTTCAAGCGGCGCTAAAAACCATGGCGAATGAGACACTTCCACGCGACCCGTTGCGACGTGAGGCCTTTGTCAAGGCGTCGCGGCCGGAACTGCCGGCGCGGCCGTTCATTCATCTGCGCGTGCATTCGGCCTATTCGCTGCTCGAAGGCGCATTGCAGCTCGGCACGGTCGTCGGCCATGCGGTGAGGGATGACGCCCCGGCCATCGCCGTCACCGACACCAACAATCTGTTCGGCGCGCTCGAATTTGCGCAGAAGGCGGTGAAGGAGGGTATCCAGCCGATCATCGGCTGCCAGACCGCTCTCGCCTTTTCCGGTGAAGCCAGCGACAGCCAGCGCGACCGCAGGCGGCAAGGCCCGGAGATGCGGCCGGTGGTTTTGATCGCTGCGACCGAGGCCGGCTACAGCAATCTGGTCAGGCTGGTCAGCCGGGTCTATTTGCAAACGCCGCCCGGCGAGGCCGTGCATCTGACGACCGAGATGCTGCAAGGCCATTGCGACGGCCTGATCTGTCTCAGCGGCGGGCCGCGCGGCCCGATCGGCAATGCCTTGAAGGAGGATCGCCGCGATCTCGCCGAGACGCGGCTTTTGGCGCTCAAAGCGCTGTTCGGCGACCGGCTCTATGTCGAGCTCGAGCGGGTTTCCGGTTATGACCGGGCCATCGAGAAATCGTCAGTCGATCTCGCCTATACCAACGACTTGCCGCTGGTCGCCACCAATGAGGCGTTTTTCTCCTCACGCGACGACTATGAGGCGCATGACGCGCTGATCGCCATCGCCGAAGGTTCGGTCGTCGCCGTCGACAATCGCCGCCGCCTGTCGCCCGACAACTTTCTGAGGAGCCAGGCTGACATGGCGAGGCTGTTCGCCGATCTGCCGGAAGCGATCGACAACACCGTCGAGATCGCGCTGCGCTGCTCCTACTATCCCAAGACCCGCAATCCGATCCTGCCGCGCTTTGCCGGCGGCGATGTCGCCGACGCTGATGCGGCGGTGAAGGCGGAGGCGCAGGAGCTTGCCAGACAGGCGCATGAAGGGCTGGAGGCGCGGCTCGCGGCGCACGGTCTGGCCCCTGGCTACACAGTCGAACAATACCGCGAACGGTTGGAGTTCGAACTCGGCATTATCGAGAAGATGAAGTTCCCCGGCTATTTCCTGATCGTTGCCGACTTCATCAAATGGGCGAAGGCGCAAGGCATTCCGGTCGGTCCGGGCCGCGGTTCGGGCGCCGGCTCGCTGGTTGCATATTCGACGACCATCACCGACATCGATCCGCTGCGCTTCTCGCTGCTGTTCGAGCGCTTCCTCAATCCAGACCGCGTGTCGATGCCCGACTTCGACATCGATTTCTGCCAGGACCGGCGCGAGGAGGTCATCCACTACGTCCAACAGAAATACGGACGCGACCAGGTCGGCCAGATCATCACCTTCGGCACGCTGCAGGCCCGCGCGGTGCTGCGCGATGTCGGACGCGTGCTGCAGATGCCCTATGGCCAGGTCGACAAGCTCTCTAAGATGGTGCCGTCGAACCCGGCCAATCCGGTCAAGCTCGCCGACGCCATCGCCAACGAGCCGCGCTTTGCCGAAGAGGCCGAACGGGAGCCGATCGTCCAGACGCTGCTCGACATGGCCCAGAAGCTGGAAGGGCTCTACCGCCACGCCTCGACGCACGCCGCCGGCATCGTCATCGGCGACCGGCCGCTATGGGAGCTGGTCCCGATGTATCGCGACCCGCGCTCCGACATGCCGGTCACCCAGTTCAACATGAAGTATGTCGAGCAGGCCGGGCTGGTGAAGTTCGACTTCCTCGGCCTGAAGACGCTGACGGTGCTGGAGACCGCGGTCAAGCTGATCCGCCGCCGCGGCATCGAGATCGATCTCGCCCACATTCCGCTCGATGACCCCGACACCTACGCCATGCTGTCGCGCGGCGAAGTGGTCGGCGTGTTCCAGGTGGAAAGTGCCGGCATGCGCAAGGCGCTGATCGGTATGCGGCCCGACTGCATCGAGGACATCATCGCGCTGGTCGCGCTTTACCGGCCGGGACCGATGGAGAACATCCCGACCTACAACGCCAGAAAGCATGGCGAGGAGGAGATGGCGTCGATCCATCCGAAAATCGACCATCTGGTGAAGGAGACGCAAGGCGTCATCGTCTACCAGGAGCAGGTGATGCAGATCGCGCAGGAGCTTGCCGGCTATTCGCTCGGCGAAGCCGATCTGCTGCGCCGCGCCATGGGCAAGAAGATCCGCGCCGAGATGGACAAGCAGCGCGAACGCTTCGTTTCGGGCGCGGTTGAACGTGGCGTCGGCAAGCCGCAAGCCGACTTCATTTTCGACCTGCTGGCAAAGTTCGCCGACTACGGTTTCAACAAGTCGCATGCCGCCGCCTATGCAGTCGTCTCCTACCAGACGGCCTATCTGAAGGCGCACTACCCGGTCGAGTTCCTGGCCGCGTCGATGACGCTCGACATGGGCAACACCGACAAGCTCGCCGATTTCCGCCAGGATGCGCTGCGCCTCGGCATCGATGTCGTGGCGCCGTCGGTAATGACCAGCTTCCGCGCCTTCGAGGTCGGCGAGAACCGAATCTTCTATTCGCTGGCCGCGCTCAAGGGCGTCGGCGACGCGGCGGTCGAGCACATCGTCGCCATGCGCGGCGAAAAACCGTTCAAGAGCCTCGCCGATTTCTGCGAAAGGGTCGATCCGAAGATCGTCGGCAAGCGGGTCTTCGAAAGCCTGATCATGGCCGGCGCGCTCGACTGCTTCGGCCACGACCGCGCCGCGATGATGGCGGGCGTCGAGCGGATGATGGGGCTGGCGTCGCTGGCGCAGCAGAATGCAATGTCGGGCCAGCACGATATTTTTGGCGCCTCGCTCGGCGCGCAGTCGCAGGCGCTCAATCTGCCGGCGACCGACCCGTGGCTTGCCGCCGACCGCCTGCACCGTGAATTCCAGGTGGTCGGCTTCTATCTCTCGGCGCACCCGCTGGACGAATACAAGGCGGCGCTGCAGAAGATGCGGGTGCAGACCTGGGCCGAGTTCTCGGCCGCCGTCAAACGGGGTGCTGCCGCCGGGCGGCTTGCCGGCACCGTCACCACCAAGCAGGAGCGCAAGACGCGCACCGGCAACAAGATGGGCGTCGTGCAGTTTTCCGACACGTCGGGCCAGTATGAGGCGGTGCTGTTTTCCGAGGGGCTGGCGCAGTATCGCGACCTGCTCGAGCCCGGCCGTTCGGTGGTGATCACCGTTTCGGCCGAGGACAGGCCCGAAGGCGTCAACCTGCGCATCCAGACCGTGCAGTCTCTGGAAGACGAGGCAAGCCGTATCCAGAAGGCCTTGCGCATCTTTGTCAGGGATGACCGACCGGCGTCGGCGATTCAATCGCAGCTTACCCAGCGCGGCGACAGCCAGGTGAGTATTATCGTCATCAAGGATGAGGCGCAGGGCGAGGTCGAGATCGAACTGCCCAACCGTTACCGCGTCTCGCCACAGATCGCGTCGGCCATGCGCGCGGTGCCGGGCGTGGTGGAAGTGGAACTGGTGTGAGCTAACGACCGTATTCCGCCAGCCCGGTCGCATTGCCCGGTGACGATGCCGCTGGTATTGTGAGCTCGGCGGCCTGGGTCTTTTTGGCGGCCAGGGGAGCTGGTCATGGATGAGCGGGATGCCGCTGCCGAACTCCAGAAAATGGTCAATGGGTTCCAGGTATCTCAGGCGATATGCGTCGCCGCCACGCTGGGCATTGCAGACCATCTCAAGGACGGAAAACGCACCAGCGGCGAACTGGCCGCGCTGACCAATACCCATCCGCAGGCGCTCTACCGGCTGCTGCGCGCCCTTGCTTCGGTCGGCGTGTTCCATGAAGCGGAAGACCGCTTCTTCTCACTGACCCCGGTTGGCGGCGCGTTGCGATCCGATGTTCAGCATTCGGTCGCGCCGTGGGCGATTCTGGCCGGACGGCCGTATTTCCGTCGGGCATGGAGCGATCTTCAGCACAGTGTCGGCACCGGCGAAAACGCCTTTCGCCACGCTCATGGCAAGGGCGTTTGGGAATACCGGGCGGAGCATCCGGAAGAGTCCGTCATCTTCGACCGGGCGATGACGGCCACGTCGCGTGGCGTCGCCGCTGCGGTGATCGCGGCCTATGACTTCCGGCCGTTCTCTGTCGTCATGGATGTCGGAGGCGGGCAGGGCGCGCTGCTTGCCGAAATCCTCCGCCGCAATCCCGGCCAGCGCGGCATTCTTTTCGATCAGCCGCAGGTCGTGACGAAGGCCGGCCCGGTCTTTGAGGCTGCGGGCGTGGCCGATCGCTGCGACATCGTCGCCGGCGATTTCTTCGTCTCGGTGCCCGAGGGCGCCGATGCGATCGTGCTTAAATGGATCCTGCATGACTGGGACGACGACACAAACATCCGGATCCTGAAAACCTGCCGCCGGGCGATGCGCCCAGAAGGCAAGCTGCTGGTGCTCGAGAGCATTCTGGCGGCGCCCAACGAAGGCGCCAGCGCAAAATTTGGCGATCTGAACATGCTGGTCATGCCGGGCGGGCGGGAGCGCACGGCGGAAGAATTCAGGTTGCTGCTTGCGGCGTCGGATTTTCGGGTCGCGAATATTGTTGAAGCCGGACCTCGCATCAGTGTCATCGAGGCGGAACCGGTCTGACTGCTTTCCGGGTCTGAAACTACCCGACGAAGGCGACTGAAATGCGAGACTAGAGCGCGGGTTTTGTGGGGACAAAAACCCCGCGGTGGGGATTTGGTTTAAACCAATTTTGGGGACCCCAAACAAAAAGGTTTGGGGGAAAAATATAAGACGCGGCCCCATAACCGGGGTTTGTGGGCTTTTTATTGAGATT
>NZ_JBVVPW010000030.1:0-31685 GCF_055811385.1 Mesorhizobium sp. WSM4849 | reverse complement strand
ATGGGGGGCCCCCCGGGTTTCTTTTTTTGCGGGTCTAAAAAAACCCCCCCCCCGCCTATTAAATCGCCCAATTCCCGGGGGTTTTTGTTCAAAAAAAACCCCCGCTCTAGCTCTTTGCTTTAACGCATTTTGTCGGACGCCAAACGAAGACGTTTGGCTGCAAAATGCTACGACGCTGCCACTTCCGCTGGTTTGGTCGCTTTCTTCTGCAGATTGAGCAGATTGCCGAGCAGGATCAGCAAGGCTCCGCCGGCGGTGAAAGCGTCGATCTGCTCCTGATACAGCAGCCAGCCGATCAGCGCCGACAGCGGCACGCGCAAAAAGTCCATCGGCGAGATGACGGTTGCGTCGGCATAGGCGAGCGCGCGGGCCATGCAGAAATGCGACGACATGCCGGTGAAGGCGATCAGCAGGAGCCACGGCCACAGTTCGAGCGGCGGGTTGCGCCATTCGTAGAGCGCCGGGACAAGGCCGAGCATCGACTGGATGACCAGCATCCAGAAGATGATGGACACGACGCTGTCCGTCCGCGTCAGCGATTTGACCAGGACCACAGATATACCGAAGCAGACCGCGGCACCCAGCACGACAACATGTCCCGGATCGACGGCACCGACGCCCGGACGGACGATGATCACCACGCCGATCAGCCCGAGCACGATGGCCGCAAGTCTGGGCCGGCTTAGTCTTTCACCAAGAAAGCCGACCGCCAGAATGGCCGTCCAGATCGGCGTCGTGAATTCGATGGAGATCAGCACGGCCAGCGGGATCAGCGTCAAGGCGTAGAGCCATGCCGCCTGGCCGACATAATGGACGACGTTGCGGGCGATATGGGCCAAGGGGCGTTTGGTGTGCATCGCTGCAAAACCGCCCGACATCATCACCAGCGGCAGGAGGATGAAAAAGCCGATCACCGAGCGCAACTCCAACACCTGGAAGACATTGAGCTCGGCTGTCGTGGCGCGGCCGGCGACCGACATCGTCAGAAACGAAGCAATCGACAGCGCCATCCAGAATGCGGCCTTGGGGAGCGAGGGTGAGGGTGCCATGCGCGTATGTCGCAAGCCGCGACTTTGATCGCAACCGCTAGTCGGCGCATTCGGCTAGGCCAAAGGCGGCGCGATGCGAAAAGGTCATGTTGAAGACGGAACCTGCCGTGACGGAAGGCGTTGATCCTCAGTATTTGCCCGACCTTGGCAGGAAGTGTCTCCGATCTCAAGGAGGAGAGATTCGATGAAATCATTCGTGCGATTTCTATTTGCCGGCGGGCTGCTAGCTGCGGCCGGCGCGGCTCATGCCGACGAGGCAAATTTCCTCAGCTCGTTCCAGGGGAAATTCACCGGCAAGGGTACCGTCCAGGTAGACACCGATGCACCGACGGTGAATGTCTCGTGTAACTTCAATTCCGATGCAACCTCGACGTCATTGTCCCTGGACGGCAGCTGCCGCGGTCTTATCGTGGTGACGCGTGCCATCAGCGCGGATCTGAAGTCCAGCGGGACGAAGTACACCGGCGTTTATGTCGGATCCCGCACCGGGCCGGCACAGCTCAGCGGCAGGCGCTCGGGCAATGCGATCAATCTCGGCATCCGCTGGGCGAAGAATGTCAACGGTGATCGCAAGGCGCAAATGACGGTCGAGAAAACCAGCGGGAACGGCATGCGGCTGACGGTCACCGACCTCGATCCGAAGACCGGCGAGAAGGTGGTGACCAGCCGGATCGATCTGCGACGCAGCTGATCTTCTTGTCTGGCACGATCTTTTCCGAACCGAAGGCTCAGTCCTCGATCGGCTCGGGCGGGTAGGCGCCGCGGCCCTTGCCGAAAGTATAGCCGGTCTCCACCGCCTTGCGGCCGAACTTGTCGCGCAGCGTGTCGATGGCGCCTTCGGCCATGGCCCGCTTGCGCGACTGGATGTCGACGAGGTCGGGCGGATCGGCCTTTTCGTCGTCCGAGAGGTCGCTGACGCCGATGCCAAGCAGCCGGTATTTCGTGCCATCCGCTTCCTTGCGCAGCAGCTCGAGCCCGGTCGAAAAAATGCGGTCGGCCAGCCGTGTCGGGTCGCCGAGCTGGCGGTTGCGCGTGCGGGTCTTGAAATCCTGGGTCTTCAGCTTCAGCACGACGGTGCGCCCGGCGATGCCGGATTTCTTCAGCCGCCCCGACACTTTTTCGGACAGCGCTCTCAGCACCGAAACCAATTCATCCAGGGACGCAATGTCGGTGTCGAACGTGGTCTCCGCCGAGACGCTTTTCGCATCCTGGTCGGGATGGACGCGGCGCTCGTCCTCGCCGCGTGAAAGATGGTAGAGCCGGTCGCCCATCACGCCGTAGCGGCGCATCAGGTCATTGCGCTCCAAGCGCTGCAATTGGCCGATCATCCGGATGCCGTCCCGTTCAAGCGTGGCGGCGAAAGCTTTTCCCACGCCCCAGATCAGCGTCACCGGCTGCCCGGCCAGGAATCCGGTCGCCTCGGCCTCACCGATCACCGAAAAGCCGCGCGGCTTGCGAAAGTCCGACGCCACCTTGGCCAGGAACTTGCAGTAGGAAAGGCCTGATGAAACGGTGATGCCGATCTCTTTCTCCACGCCGAGCGCGAAGCGCGCCAGCACAACCGCCGGTGGCAAGCCATGCAGGCGCTCGGTGCCGGCAAGGTCCAGAAACGCTTCGTCGATGGAGATCGGCTCGACCAGCGGCGTCAGCGCCTGCATCATGGCGCGCACCTCGCGGCCGACGCGACCATATTTTTCCATGTCCGGCGGGATGACGACCGCTTCCGGACAGGCTTCGAGCGCCTTGAACATCGGCATCGCCGAGCGCACCCCATGGATGCGGGCGATGTAGCAAGCGGTGGAGACGACGCCGCGCTTGC
Source organism: Mesorhizobium sp. WSM4849 (assembly GCF_055811385.1). NCBI lineage: Bacteria > Pseudomonadati > Pseudomonadota > Alphaproteobacteria > Hyphomicrobiales > Phyllobacteriaceae > Mesorhizobium > Mesorhizobium sp. WSM4849. The sequence goes on along the minus strand of NZ_JBVVPW010000030.1, from coordinate 28,817 downwards.
CGCCGCCGATGATCAACGGCCGGTCCTTCAGCGCCGGGTTGTCGCGCTTTTCGACCGCCGCATAAAACGCGTCGCAATCGATATGGGCGAGATGCAGCCGGTAGAGCTCCGGATGACGGGCAAGCCGTGGACTGCCGCAGCGTTCGCAGCGCCGTGCCTCGCTGCGCTGAAAGGTCAGGCAGTCGCGGCAAAAACCGTGATCGGGATTGTTGACAGGAGCCGCCATCGCTGCGAACATAAAGAGAACAAAGGCAATGGTACGTCAGGACGGACGCCACGACAAGGCGGTGGGCCGGGAGAGAGCTCGTGAATACGACCATAGCGCCGCTGGTGCCCGAGCTTTGGGCGGATTTCGAAGATCTGTTCGGTAAGCAAGGCGCCTGCTACGGCTGTTGGTGCACACATTTCCGGCTGTCGCCGGCAGTGCGCCGCGCCAGCAACCGGGAGCGCAACAAGGACCACATCAAGGCGCGGATCGAGGCCGGGCCGCCACCAGGCCTGCTGGCGTTCGAGGATGGCAAGGCGGTCGGATGGATGCAGATCGGCCCGCGCGCCGACGTGCCCGAATGGAACAATAAGGGCAGGGGGTCGGCGCCGGTCGATCCCGCCGACGCCACGGATCCGGGCGTCTGGGCGATCTCATGCTTCTTCATCCGCGTTAAGGCGCGCGGCAGGGGCGTGACGCACCGGCTGGTCGAAGGCGGCATCGAGTTTGCTCGCCAGAATGGCGCGCGGCTGGTCGAGGCGTGTCCGATCGACCTGTCGAAAGATTCGCGTTCGATCGGGCTGTTCGTCGGCTCGTCGCGGGTCTTCGAGAAAGCCGGCTTCGAGAGGCTGGTCGAGCGCAAGGCAGGCCGGCCGCTGATGCGACTGGTGCTTTGAGCCAGTGCCGCTGTGCGCGCCGCTGCCGCGGCGGTCGCTCGGCGGCGGCCAAACCGTCGCGGCCGGCCTGCATAGTCAGACAGTTGACGTCCAGCAGGAATAAATCCGCCTGCGGCCCGTTCCTCCTCGGATTTTTCCATGGAGGCTATCGATGTTTCATTTTTCCCAGACCACTCGCCCGATCCGGTTTGTCTGTCGGCCGGAAGATCATGGCGTCATCGCGCCGCCAGTGGCGGCCAAGACGGTCTTGCCGGACTGGTTCCGCAAATTGCCGGCAGTCGATGCGCAGCCCGCCGTCCCTTTGCCGTTGCAGGCGCCGGACCAGATCGTGGCGACCGGGCTGAGTTCGCCTGACGGCCGAAGACCGGCACCTCCTTCGCGGCGCCATTTGTTGCCGCCGCAGCGGCGTTGATGAAATCGGCAAACAGCAACGCCACCGCAGCCGACATTCATGACGCGCTCGGCAAGTCGGCGGAAGATCTCGGCGCGCCGGGAAAGGACGCCGTCTTCGGCTGGGGCCTGCTCAATGCCCGCGGGGCTTGCGTCGTCACGCCGAGGAAGGCGACGTGAAGCTTCACTGTTGATGCCGAAGGGACAGCCGGGGGCGCGAAGGATCACTACAAATCGGCTTCTAGCGCCAAGGAGGGATTGCACCTCGTCCGTTTCCGCTTACGGTTGCGGTTGGCGTTTTTGTCACAAGAATAGCAACGGAGATTCTGCGTGAACCGTGTTCTTCCGGCCGTCTTTGTCCTCGCGCTCAGCGCACCCGTCTTCGGCCAGACCGTTGACAACGAGGGTGCGAAGCAGCTCTCCGAAAATCTGTCCCGCTATATCGGCAGTAAGGCGAGCAGTCTCCTGAAGGTTTCCGTGGAAGGCGACGCTTACAAACTCGCTGTCGACGTCAAACCTGTCGTGGACCTGCTGGCGGCGCAGCATTCCTTCAAGTTCGACTTCAGCCCCTACGCATTGCTCGTCAAGCCGGGCAGCAACGGGACATGGAGCGTCTCGGCGGATGTGTCGCAAAGCGGTTCCTTCGAGTTCAAGGGGCCAGAGGGCCCGCAGAGCATGCAGTTCTCGATTACAGACGGCAGGTTTTCCGGCGTCTACGATCCCGAACTGGCAGCTTTCACCAGCGCCACACACTCGATGGCCGGAATGACGATGAATTCCCGGGACACCATGCAGCGCGCCAAGGTGAGTACCGGCGCCGGTACTGCCACCATGAACGCAACCAAAGCTGCTAATGGCGGCGTGGATTTCACCGCGACGCAGACGGTCGCCGATTTCGCCGAAGCACTTGATTTTGACGACCCCAAAAGCGGGTTGAAATTCCCGCTTACGATCAAATCACCGGAGCTGTCGGTGAATGCGACCGGCAAAGGCGTGCGGACAAAGCCGTTTCTCGATCTGCTGGCATTTGCCGTCGCCAATGAAGACGAGACCAAGCTGAAGGCCAACCAGGCGCAGCTCAAATCGCTTTTGCTCGCCGCGCTGCCGCTGTGGGAGCGGATCGACGGCAGCTACGGATTGAAAGACGTTACTGTCGAAAGCCCGGTTGGACATTTCGGTGCGGCGGAGCTCGGCACCAGCTTCGGGTCCGACGGCATCGCCCAGAACGGAGCAATCAACTATACGATCAAGGCCGCAGGATTGACGATCCCTCCGAATCTTGTGCCCGCCTGGGGTACGGCGCTGCTGCCCACCGACATCAATCTGAATTTCGGCGGCGCCAACTTCGATCTCTACAGCATGGCGAAAAAGGCGATCGAAGCCTTTGATCTAAACAAGAATCCGCCGCTGCCGGCTGACTTTGGCGATCAGATCAAAGCTGATTTCATGGCCAAGACGCCGAAATTTGTCATCGGCCACAGCACGGTGAAGAACGGCGACATGGAAATCGCGATGGAGGGCGAGATGACGTTCCCCGGCATGAAGCCCGAGGCAAATGTGACGATCGATATTGCAGGCTACGACAGAATTGTGGAAAGCCTGCAGGCGGCGGCGAAGTCGGAGCCGGAAGCCGCGCAATATGTGCCGGTGGCGCTTGCGATCAAGGGATTCGGCAAGACGCTGCCGGACGGCCGCATCGAATGGGTCGTCAACGGCAAGCCGGACGGTTCGGTCACGGTCAATGGTGTCATGGTGAAGCCGGCCGATCCGGTTTCGAATGATGAAGGCGACGACAGCGAAGAAGAAACGACGCCGTAGGCGTTTTCGCGATCCGATCGTCGCTCATATCGAATGTTCATGGTCGTCGTCGCCAAGCGGCAGCGCCCGCAGCGCCTTGCCGACGGAAGCCGGCGGCGTGCCGGTTTCCTCCGCGAACCGCATGAGCGTCGGCTCGTGGGCGAGGATGAACTGCAGCACGCCGGCCAGGAACCCCGGCTCGCCGGCGGCAAGGCGGATGGAATGCGCCTCGATGCCGGTGATCGCCAGGAAACGGGGCAGAAGTTCCGGATCGGCGGCAACGAAGCCCAATGCCTTCACGGCAATGATTTCCGCTTCCTCGCGCATTGACGCTGCGTTTGCCATCACTACCTTCTTGCGCGGTGGAATGAGTCTCTTTTTGGCAGTAATCGCAAGCGTCGGCTGCGGCAAGCCACCTAGCTCTGCAATGCGGTGTTCGAGGTGAAATCCGAAGCTTTTCCGGCAGCCGGTTTCCGTTTCGTCAATTATATTGCCGTAGAGTCGAGCAGGGTTTGGTGCGTACCGGCGAGGGCGCATGACGGCAACCTTCGAGCGGAAGGCAGGCCGGGACGGGAATTTGATGCCTAAGAAGGTCATGATTGTCGAGGACAATGAGCTCAACATGAAGCTCTTTCGCGACCTCATCGAAGCGAGCGGCTACGAGACGGTACGCACACGCAACGGCCTGGAAGCGCTGGATCTGGCGCGACTGCACAAGCCGGACCTCATCTTGATGGACATCCAACTGCCCGAAGTATCGGGGCTGGAAGTGACCAAATGGCTGAAGGAGGACGACGACCTCCATGTCATACCGGTCATTGCCGTCACCGCATTCGCGATGAAGGGCGACGAGGAGCGCATCCGCCAGGGTGGCTGCGAAGCCTATATTTCCAAGCCGATCTCGGTGCCGCGTTTCATCGAAACCATCAAATCCTACCTGGGCGACGCCTGATGCGCCCTTCCAGCCGAGCCGGAGCTTTATAAGATGACCGCACGGATCCTCGTCGTCGACGACATCCCTGCCAATGTAAGGCTGCTCGAGGTCCGGCTGCTTGCCGAATATTTCGAGGTGCTGACAGCCACCAACGGGCTGGACGCGATCGAGACCTGCGAAAACGGCAAGGTCGACGTCGTGCTGCTCGACGTGATGATGCCTGATATGGACGGGTTCGAGGTCTGCCGGCGGCTGAAGAGCGATCCGGCGACGTCGCACATCCCGGTCGTCATGATCACCGCGCTCGACCAGGTTTCGGACCGGGTGCGCGGCCTCGAGGCCGGTGCCGACGATTTTCTGACCAAGCCGGTCAATGATCTGCAATTGATGACGCGCGTCAAAAGCCTGGTCAGGCTGAAGACGTTGACCGACGAGCTGCGCCTGCGCGCCTCGACCACGCGCAATATCGGCATCGAGGAGCTGTTGAGCCGCAACTTCGCATCCGCAGACACCGCGCCGAAGGTTCTGCTGATCGACGAGCGCAAATCCTCCGTCGAGCGCGTCCAGAAAATGCTGCGCGGCAGCGCCGATCTCGACATTGCCACCGATCCGCATGCCGGCTTCTTCCAGGCCGCCGAGACGCCCTATGAATGCGTGATGATCTCGACGGCCTTTGCCGATTTCGATCCGCTCAGGCTCTGCTCGCAACTGCGTTCGCTCGATCGCACCCGTTTCGTGCCGATCATCCTTTTGGCGCAGGAGGGTGAGGAGGGGCGCATCATCCGCGGCCTCGAACTCGGCATCAACGACTATCTGATGCGGCCGATCGACCAGCAGGAGCTGACCGCTCGGCTGCGCACGCAAGTGCGCCGCAAGCGCTACAACGACCAGCTTCGCGCCAGCGTCACCCAGACCATCGAGATGGCGGTGACCGACGCCCTGACGGGATTGCACAACCGCCGTTACCTCGACAGCCATCTGCAGACGCTGTTCGACCGTGCCGTGGCCCGGCGACGGCCGCTGTCGATGATGATCACCGATCTCGACCGCTTCAAGACCATCAACGACGCACATGGCCATGACGGCGGCGACGAGGTGCTGCGCGAATTCGCGCGGCGGCTGCGCAAGAATGTGCGCGGCATCGATCTCGCCTGCCGCTTCGGTGGCGAGGAGTTCGTCGTGGTGATGCCGGATACGGACGGCGCCGTCGCCGAAAAGGTCGCAGAGCGCATTCGCGCCGAAATCGCCCAAATGCCGTTTGCCGTCGGCCATGACGGCAAGACGATCGAGGTTACCGTCAGCGTCGGCGTGTCGTCGGTGCTGAAGGGCGTGGATACGGTTGCCGGGCTGATGAAACGCGCCGACCTCGCGCTCTACGAAGCCAAGAGCGCCGGCCGCAACCGCGTCGTCGCCAACGCGGCCTAAGGTCCGTTGATATTCAGCTGACCTGCAAATGGCAGTGTCCTGCGCTTCCGGTACTGGCTTACCCGAACGCACGCTCCGTTCCGGTTTTCGGGAGCCATTTTCGACTCAGCCTCACCTGAATCTCAACAGACCTCAGTTCAGAGGCAGGCGCCGACGCCTGATTATCCAGTCAGTGCGACAGGGTTACGAATTTACCTTAACGCAAGCGATTCGCCGGGCTTGGTTAAGAAATTGTTGATTTTCACAGGCTGTTGCGCAAATGTGCAGACCAATGACGGAACCGGCGCGAGGGTAGATCGCCGGGTCGATCCGAAGAATACCCCATGATTCAGGTCCGCCGCATCTCCTGGGTCCGTGGGGTCGGCCGGCCGGCGCTGGCACATAGTGGCCTCCTCGTACCGCTGCCAAACGCCGACCGGCCCCCTCTCAAAATGACATCAAGACTCTGCGCCAAGCATTGGAATTTTGGACTTTTCGAAGCCTTGAAAACAAAAACGCCGCCCACAGGGCGGCGTTTTGGCTTTAAAGCAGGAAACCAGATTTACTTGATTTTGGTTTCCTTGAACTCGACGTGCTTCTTGGCGACCGGATCGTATTTGCGGAACGACAGCTTGTCCGTCTTGGTGCGGCTGTTCTTGCTGGTCACGTAGAAGAAACCGGTGTCGGCGGTCGACAGAAGCTTGATCTTGATGTTTGCGGCTTTGGCCATTGTATCAGTCCGTTATGTTCGTGGGGTTTTGGCCGCTGGAGCACGGGGAAACACCCGGACGCGGGAAACTTGGCGCGACACATAAAGAACGCGCCCGGAAAGTCAACCCCGTGAGGCTGCCTCGTCCTTCTCCCCTTGTGGGAGAAGGTGGATTGGCGCGCAGCGCCAAGACGGTTGAGGGGTGCTGGACGGAGTGCCGTCAGTGCCAAGCTGGAGCACCCCTCATCCGACCGAGCGGAGCCTGTCCTCGGGCTTGCCGGAGGCAAGACCCGTGGGCTCGGCCACCTTCTCCCACACGGGGAGAAGGGAAGGCTGCTTTCCGATTCTATGCATCTTCCTTAATTGGAGCGGCCTTCTTCCAGTCTCCCGTGGTGTTCCACCAGCGGTTCGGGTTGGAGCGGTCGTCCAACCCCTTGGAGCGGCTGGCGAGGATCGGCTGGATGCGGATCACCGGCTCCTGATAGCTGTGGGCCTGGAAGATCGCTTCGACGATGCGGGCCGCCAGCGCCTGGTCGTCGGGCAGCTCGAACGACACTTCCACCGTACCCGGCCGTCGGCGCAATTCCGTCTCGGCGCCGGCGGCAGCGCCTTCGAGCGGCCGGTAGCGCTCGATGCCATGCGCCGACTGGTAGGCATTGCTGTCGTATTTGTCCATGGTCAGCGGCGCGATCGCGACCACCGCTTCCATGATGCGGTCAACATCGCCGACCGGTGCTTGAAAGGTCACGAGCAGCAGCAATTCCATCCGCACCGATTTTGTTTCGAACCCGGAGTCGATCATGGTGGCATCCTCAAATTCGTGGCGTGTTGCTGACAATCTATCCAAGTGCTGCTGACACGGTTATGTCAGCAGCCTCGCGCCACATGAGGCATCGATCGGTCTTTCTACAGGATTTTTCGGACCAGCCTGGCGCCGACCAGCGCGATATAGAAGGCGAAGAACATGCCGAGCGCCCAGCCGAAGCCCGAGGGTCCGAAAAGGTCCATGCCGATGCCGATCGCCTGCGGGCCGAGCACCATGCCGACACCGTAGCAGAGCACGAAGGCAGCGTTGGCCGAGGCCAGGTCGTGCCCGGAAAGCTGCGAGCCGAGATGGGCCAGCCCGATCGTGTACATGGCCGCGACCACGCCGCCCCAGACGAACAGAAGCGCCGCCATCAGGTGCCAATTCTGCGCGAAGTGCGGCATGAAGATGGTGCCGGCAAGGCCGATGATTGCACAAGCCAGAAGCAGATAGCGGCGATCGCTGACACGGTCGCTGATCATGCCGAGCGGGATCTGCAACAGCACGTTGCCGAGGCCGATCATGGTGAGCAGCAGGGCGGCGTTGGCCTCGGAGTAGCCGATGCGATTGCCATAAACCGGGAACAGCGCAAAGCCGCCGGTCTCGACCGCACCGAACACCAGCACCGCGGCGGTCGCCGTCGGCACCAACCAGATGTAGCGCAGGAAGTTGCTGGTTTCGCCATTGGAGACGATCGTCGGGCTCTCGTTGCGTGCCGCCAGAACTGGAATGGCGGCCAGCGTCACCAGCGCCATGATGACGCCGAAGGGCAGGAAGCCGGTGCTGCCGAGATGGGCGAACAGCCACGGCCCGGCGGCAAAGCCGAGCGACAGCACGGTGGCGTAGATGCCGAGGACAAGGCCGCGCCGGTGCGGCGGCGCCGATGTGCTGATCCAGAATTCCGACAGGATGAACAGCACCGTCAGCGCGATGTGCAGCAGGACGCGCAGCGGAAACCACATCCAGAAGTCCGGCGCGAAGTGGAAGCCGACAAAGGCCAGCACTCCCGTGGCGATCATGGCCAGCATCGTCCAGGCGACGCCGAACCGCATGGCGAGCGGGGTGGCGAGCGGTGCGCCGACGATCGAGGCGAGGCCGGCGACAGCGGTGTTGAAGCCGATCATCGACGCCGAATGGCCGCGCGTTTCGAGGATGACGCTGAGCAGCGGCATGCCGAGGCCGATGGCGATGCCGACGACGCTGATCGACGAGATCGCCGCGATCATTGGCAGCCAATGTACGCGTTCTTCGACCTCTTGCTGGGTATCGACTGTCATGGGATGTGAATGCTCTATGCTCTACAGAATTTCGCGAACGAAGCGATTGCCGACAAGCCGGTAGAACGGCACGGAACCACCGGGGCGCAGCAGCGGATCATCGACGAGCCGCTTTTCCAGCTCTTCGAGGATAGCCCTGGTGATGTCGGGAATATCAGCTTCTCTGGCCTTGGCGAGCGGCAGCCAGACCAGTTCCTCCAACTCGTTGGTCGGACCGCCGTCCGGCAGCTCCACGGCGACATCTTCGCGCCAGGCGCTGAAGAAGCGCGTGTCGAAGCGCCGCACCCGGTTTGGCGGCGTGATGGCGCGCGCGATGAAGCGCAGCGCTTCCAGCGAGGGTCTTACGTCGTGCTCGACAAAACCCTGCCAATCGCGCCTCGTCGTGGCGAAGGCGCCCTTTTGGCCGATCAGCAGGCCGGCTTCTTCATAGGTCTCGCGGATCGCCGACAGGGCGATGGCGCGGGCGCGGGCCGGGCTGGTGCGGCCGACGCCGGCGGTCAGCCTCGCCTGTTCCTCAGGGTGCAACGCGGTGGCGACGGGAATTCGGCTGTCGGCCGGATCGGTGCGGCCGCCGGGAAAGACGAATTTCCCCGGCATGAAGGCGTGACGGGTGTGGCGCCGGCCCATCAGCACCAGGAACTCGTCGCCCTTGCGGTCGAGCAGGATCAGCGTCGCGGCGTCGCGCGGGCGTATAGGCTTGGCGTCGAGCGCGATCCGCTCAACCTTGTCGACTTCCGCCTTGGTCATAACGTCCATGCGCACGACCTAGCGGAATCTTCTCCGATGCGAAAGTGGCGTCCAGCCATGCCGATTTGCGTCAGCCTCGGTTTCAAGCCTCGGGATGCGACTCGATCAGGTCTTCTTCCCCGCCGAAGCCATGCATATAGAACGCCCATTGCAGGCCGATGACGGCGCCCTTGACCGGCTGCAGCAAGACGACCGCCAGGAGGATGGTCAGCGGCACCCAGATGGCGATGTGCTGCCAGGTGGACAGGGTGGAGGTCGCTTCGACGCCCATGAAGGCGCCGAGCACGATGTGACCGACGATGACCACCACCAGATAGGCCGGCAGATCGTCGGCGCGGTGGTGGTGAAGCTCCTCGCCGCAATGATCGCATTTATCGACGGTCTTGACGAAGGCGCGAAACAGCTTTCCCTCGCCGCAATGCGGGCAGCGGCCAAGCGCGCCACGCTTGATCGCCGTCCACAGCGGGCGGGCGATCCGGCCCGAGTGATGTTCGCCGCCGAAAACCTTTTGATTCATTTTCAAATCGCTTGGCATTACCGTCTCCTGCCGCGCGAGCCTGGACGCGATTGCGACGCACGGGCGCGGCCTTTGGCCTTGTGAAACGACCGTTTGGAGCCGGGCAGCGGCTTCGGGTCGGTCAGCATCTCGAAACGCATCGCGCCGGCCATAGGCGCCACCTCGATCAGGCGAACCTCGACGCGGTCGGCAAGCTGGTAGCCCTTGCCGGTGCGTTCTCCGAAAAGCGATCGGGCAGTTTCGTCGTATATGTAGTAATCGCCCTCCAGACTTGACACCGGGATGAAACCATCTGCGCCATACTGCGGCAATTGGACAAATAGTCCCGATTTGGTGACGCCCGAAATGCGTGCATCGAAACGATCGTCGACACGCTCGGCGAGATAGGCGGCGATCAGCCGGTCGACCGTGTCGCGCTCGGCAGCCATGGCGCGGCGCTCGGTGGCTGAGATCAGCGCAGAAACTTCTTCCAGCCGCTCCGCCTCATCCTGCGTCAGTCCACCCGCACCGAAGCCGAGCGCGGCAATCAGCCCGCGATGCACGATCAGGTCGGCATATCTGCGGATCGGCGAGGTGAAATGCGCGTAGCGCTTCAGATTGAGGCCGAAATGGCCGATGTTGCTGGGCGAATATTCGGCCTGCATCTGCGTGCGCAGCACCACCTCGTTGACCAGTCCCTCATGGTCGGCGCCGCGGACGCGATCCAGAATCCCGTTGAACTGGTTCGGTCGCATCTGCGCGCCGCGTGCCAGCGACAGGCCAAGCGTCTGCAGGAATTCGCGCAGCGATTCCTGCTTGGCGAGCGAAGGCGCGTCATGGATGCGGTAGACCAGCGCCTGCCGTTTCGCCTCCAGCGTCTCGGCCGCCGCGACATTGGCCTGGATCATGAATTCTTCGATCAGCTTGTGCGCGTCGAGCCGCTCCGGCACGACGACCCGGTCGACGGTGCCATCCTCCTTGAGCAGGATTTTCCGCTCCGGCAATTCAAGCTCGAGCGGCTGGCGCGTCTCACGGCCGCGCTTCACCACGGCGTAGGCGTCCCACAGCGGCTTCAGCACCGTGTCGAGGATCTGGCCGGTCTTGTCGTCCGGCGTGCCGTCGATCGCGGCCTGCGCTTGGCGATAGGCGAGTTTCGCCGCCGACTTCATCATGATGCGGTGGAACGAATGCCTGAGCTTGCGGCCATCGGCCGAGAAAGTCATGCGGACCGCCAGCGCCGGGCGGTCCTGGCCTTCGCGCAGCGAACAAAGGTCGTTGGAGATGCGCTCCGGCAGCATCGGCACGACGCGATCCGGGAAATAGACCGAGTTGCCACGCTTCAGCGCCTCGCGGTCGAGCGCGGTGCCATAGCGCACATAAGCGGCGACATCGGCAATCGCCACGGTAACCACCACGCCGCCGGGGTTCTTCTCGTCCGGATCCGATATGGCGAACACCGCGTCGTCATGGTCCTTGGCGTCGGCCGGATCGATGGTGACCAGCGGCAGCTCGCGCCAGTCCTCGCGGCCGGCCAGCGTCGCAGGTTTGACCGCCTCCGCCTCGGCAATGACGTCTGCCGGGAAAATATGCGGAATGTCATGCGCATGGATGGCGATCATCGAGACCGCTTTTTCGCTGGTCAGCGAACCGAGCACCGCCAGCACCTTGGCTCTGGGCAGTCCATAGCGGGAGGCCCGCGCCGGCTCGACCTCGACCAGATCGCCATTCTTGGCGCCGTTCTGGAATTCCTTGTCGACGATCAGCTCCGGCTGGCGTCTTTCGACAGGCTCGATGCGGAAGGTGCCGTCCTGCAGCACGCGGAAGACGCCGAGAACGGCCTCGGTGCGCTTCTCGAAGATCTTCATCACCCGCCCGGTATAGGCGGGGCCCGTCGCGTCATCGGTTGGAAAGGTCTTGGCCAGCACACGGTCACCGACGCCCGGTGTCGGGCCGCCGCCGCGCGACACGCGGATCGCTATGACAGGCGGGTCGCCGTTGCCCACGGCTTCGGTTGGGTGCGCCAGCAGCACGCCGTCGGCGTCGCGGCCAAAGATGTCGAGCACGGCGACATGGGCGAGGGCGCCGACACGGGCGAGCCGTTTGCGCTCCTTGGTCAGCAGGCCTTCGTCCTGCAGGTCGCGCAAAATGTCCTTCAGCCAGATACGGTCCTCGCCGCGCAGCGCAAACGCCTTGGCGATGTCGCGTTTGCCGGAGCGATCGGGGTTTTCGGCGATGTAGCGCAGGATTTCGTCGCGGGACGGGCGGTAGTTGTCTTTGACCTTGGCCCTGGTGTCGGCGGTGCGCAGATCGCCATGACTTCTTCCGGATACCCTGCGCGCCACGATGCACTATCCCTTTTTGTTGGCCACTTTCTTGGCCGCCGGTTTTTTGGCCGCCGCAGGCTTTTTGGCAGGTGCCGCCGCTTTGCGGAAGGGCTTTCTGCCGCCGTTGCCACCCTTGGCTTCCTTCTCGGCAATCAGCGCCACCGCGTCCTCGATTGTCACCGACTGCGGGTCCTTGCCCTTCGGCAGCGTCGCATTGACCTTGCCGAAATTAACATAAGGCCCGTATTTGCCGTCACGCACGACGATCTTGCCGCCGCCTGCGGGATGCTCGCCAAGCTCCTTCAAGGCGGCGGGCGTGCCGCCATTGCGGCCGCCCGGGCCCTTCAACTGCTTCTCGGCGATGACCGACACGGCGCGGTTGAGACCGATCGAGAACACGTCCTCGATGCTGTCGAGATTGGCGTAGGTGCCGTCATGCAGAACGAACGGGCCGTAGCGCCCCAGACCGGCCGAGATCATCTTGCCGGATTCCGGATGCTTGCCGACGTCGCGCGGCAGCGACAGCAGGGCGAGGGCCTTTTCGTGGTCGATCGAATCGACTGTCCAGCCCTTGGGCAGGCTGGAACGCTTGGCCTCCTTCCCGTCGCCGCGCTGGATATAGGGGCCAAAACGACCGCTGCGCAGCGTGATTTCCTCCGCCGTGTAGGGGTCTTTGCCCAGCACCTTGGTGCCGTCCTCGCCATTGCCGTTTTCGCCATTGGGGTTGGCGGCGTCGCCGAGCTGGCGGGTGAAGGAGCATTCGGGATAGTTCGAGCAGCCGACGAAGGCGCCGAACTTGCCGAGCTTCAGCGACAGGTTGCCAGTGCCGCATTTCGGGCAGATGCGCGGATTTGAGCCGTCCTCGCGCGCGGGAAACACCAGCGGCGCCAGTTCCTCGTTGAGCGCGTCGAGCACGTCGGTGACACGCAATTCCTTGATGTCGGCGACGGCGCCCGAGAAATCCTTCCAGAAATCGCGCAGCACATCCTTCCAGGCGAGCCTGCCGTCGGAGATTTCATCGAGTTTTTCCTCGAGCGAGGCGGTGAAATCATATTCGACATAGCGCTCGAAGAAGCTTTCGAGGAAGGCCGACAACAGCCGGCCCTTGGCCTGCGGCAACAGCTTGCGCTTGTCCATGCTGACGTAGTCGCGGTCCTCCAGCGTCTTCAGGATCGCCGTGTAAGTCGACGGCCGGCCGATGCCGAGCTCTTCCAGCTTCTTGATCAGCGAGGCTTCCGAATAGCGCGGCGGCGGTTCGGTGGTGTGCCGGGTGGCATTGATCGCCTCGCGGTCGAGCTGTTCGCCGGCGCGGATCTCGGGCAGACGGCGGTCTTCCTCGTCCTCCGAATCCTCATCCTTCTGGTCGGTATAGGCGGCAATGAAGCCGTCGAAGCGAACGACCGAACCGACGGCGCGAAGCTCCGCGGTGCGGGCGCCGTTGACCGCCTCGATCTCGGCCGTGGTACGCTCGATCTCGGCCGGCTGCATCTGGCTGGCGATGGCGCGTTTCCACACTATCTCGTAGAGCCGTGCCTGGTCGGCATCGAGATATTGCCTGACCGAAGCGGGCGTGCGCATGAAATCGGTCGGGCGAATCGCTTCGTGCGCTTCCTGGGCGTTCTTGGCCTTGGTCGTGTAGTAGCGCGGCTTTTCAGGCAGGTATTTTGGGCCGAACTCTTTTGCGATCGCGTCGCGCGCGGCTGATATCGCCTCGGGCGCCATCTGCACGCCGTCGGTTCGCATATAGGTGATCAGGCCGGTGGTCTCGCCGCCGATGTCCATGCCTTCATAGAGCCGCTGCGCCACCTGCATGGTGCGGCTTGCCGAAAAACCGAGGCGCGAGGAGGCGGCCTGCTGCAGCGTCGAGGTGGTGAAGGGCGGACCTGGATTGCGCTTGGTCGGCTTGGCTTCGACCGACAGCGCCTTGAAGGTCGCACCTTCCAGCATCGCCTTGATGTCGTCGGCCTGCGCCTTGTTCGAAATGTCGAGCTTTTGCAGCTTCTTGCGGTCGAAGGCGGTCAGCCGCGCTTCGAAATTTTCCTTGCGCGGCGTACCGAGAATGGCGGCGACTTGCCAGTATTCCTCGCGGATGAAGCGCTCGATCTCCAACTCGCGGTCGCAGACGAGGCGCAATGCCACCGACTGGACGCGGCCGGCGGAACGGGCGCCGGGCAGCTTGCGCCACAGGACAGGCGACAGGGTGAAGCCGACGAGATAGTCGAGCGCACGGCGGGCGAGATAGGCGTCGACCAGCGGCGCATCGATCTGACGCGGATTGGCCATCGCTTCCAGCACCGACGATTTGGTGATGGCGTTGAAGACGACGCGGCTGACCGGCTTGTCCTTCAGCGCGCGCTTCTGCTTCAGCACTTCCAGGACATGCCAGGAAATGGCTTCACCTTCGCGATCCGGATCGGTGGCGAGGATCAGGCCGTCGGCGTCCTTGACCGCCTTGGCGATGTCGGCAAGACGTTTGCTCGAGGCGGTGTCGACAGCCCAGGACATGGCAAAATCCTCGTCCGGACGCACCGAGCCATCCTTGGCCGGCAGATCGCGGACGTGACCGAACGAGGCCAGGACCTTGTAGTTCTTTCCGAGGTACTTGTTGATTGTCTTCGCTTTGGCCGGCGATTCGACGACGACGACGTCCATGAGGTCTCATATCAGCTGTGGTGCGGCAGAAGAATTCCGCTGCGCGCGACGAAATCTCGTACAATTGTCGCTCACATGGCCGCGCTTTTGCGTCCGGTCAAGGGGAAGCGCCCAAAATGCAGTCCTGCATTGAGCGCGCAACCCAAGGGCGCATCATGTGATATCCGCAATCCCAGATAAGGGGAGCGGCTGCCCTATCGTTGGGCAAGCCAGCAATGAATCCGGGAAAACGGGACAAAATCTTCTGCGGATATAAGAGAAACATCGATCACGCGCCAGCCCCAGCTGAGGGACGCCCGGCATGATGAGACGACGCTGGCGGGCGAGACTGGCGTGGCGAGTGGGGCTCGTGTGTCAAGCGGGACAGCACAAGAGGCTGGCCGCCGGGAGGCCTGCAGGGCTACGCGGCAGCCAGGGATTTCCCGCCGGTCATGGCGGGGATGCAGGTTCGGGGCTTAGTCGGCCTTGGCGATGTGCCAGACGCCGCCGACGCCGTCGCCGGTCACATCGCCGGCCTTCTTGTCCTTGATGAATGTGTAGAGCGGCTTGCCTTCATAGGCCCACATTTTGGTGCCGTCGGTGCGGTCGACGATTGTCCATTCGCCCTCGGGCTTGGCGTCGGCCTCAGCCTTCAGCGGCGGCCAATTGGCGGCGCATTTGTCGTAGCAGTTCGACTTGCCCATCTCGTCCTTGTCGTAGGTGTAAAGGGTCATGCCGTTGGCATCGGTGTATATCTTGGTGCCGCCGACATCGGCTTCTTTCCACGCTTCGGCGGCATATGAAGTGGCGGTGCCGAGCAAAAGCACCGCCAGCCCAACTGTGATCGATTTCATGACGCTCTCCCTGATATGATCGAGAAGCGCGCGGAAAGCCGCGGCCTCGTTGCATCAACGCGCTTGGCGTGTCGTTTCTTCCTCGATGCGAGGCGGCAACTTGCCACGCATTGGTGATTGGCGGACAAGCCCGTGCGCCGCTATATCGGCGCCGATACAGTTGGAGTTTCGGAAATGGCATTGGATATCGGCTATGTCAGTGCGGTCGGGGCGGGGGCGATCTCGTTCCTGTCGCCTTGCGTGCTGCCGCTGGTGCCGCCCTATCTCTGCTACATGGCCGGCGTATCGGTCGACGATTTCCGCGGCAATGCCGGCGTCGCGGCCAAGGCCGACGCACGCAGCGAGCTGCTCTATGCCTCGATCGCCTTTGTTCTCGGCTTCTCGACCGTCTTCGTGGCGTTGGGCGCCGGCGCCTCGACCATCGGCCGGCTGCTGCGCGTCTGGCAGGAGCCGCTGGCGATGGCCGCCGGCGTGCTGATCATCCTGATGGGGCTGAATTTCCTCGGCATATTGCGCATCCCGCTGCTGTCGCGTGAGGCGCGCTTCCAGTCACAGGGCAAGCCGGCCAGTATCGTTGCCGCATACGTCATGGGACTGGCCTTCGCCTTCGGCTGGACACCCTGCATTGGACCGGTGCTGGGGCCGATCCTGACGCTGGCCGGCGGCCGCGAGACGGTGGGCGAGGGCGCGCTGCTGCTTGCCGCCTATTCGCTCGGCCTCGGCATACCGTTCCTGATCGCGGCGCTGTTTTCCGGCGCCTTCATGCGCTTTCTCTCGAAATTCCGCGTTCATCTCGGCCGCGTCGAAAAGGCGATGGGCGCACTGCTGGTCGTCGCCGGCGTGTTTTTCCTGACCGGAGGCGTGCAGGCCGCGTCCTACTGGCTGCTGGAGAATTTCCCGATGCTGGGGCAACTGGGTTGATTAGATCAAGTCGAAAGCTTGATGCGACTCACAGCTATCGCAGCTGGCGCTGCCGGCACGGTAATCGCTTCAGGTTTGCGCCGCCCCTCATCGCCCTGCCGGGCACTTCTCCCCGTATAGTGACGGGGAGAAGGACGCCTTCGCAAAGGATTTCGCCAATCTCCAGCGTTGCAGAAAGGGTGCCAAGGTTGCGGCCAGCCTCCTTCTCCCCGTCACTATACGGGGAGAAGATGCCGGCAGGCAGATGAGGGGCAGCGCCAGCATAGATCATTGGCCGGATTAGAAATCGAATTTGCGACGCAGCACAACCACCTCACTGGAATTTAACCGCATTGGCGCAGCATTGGCGCCAATGCTAGACATGCCTTGATTCCCAACCCTTTTCATATGGTTGCCATTCCATGAGCCAGAGAACCTGCCTGTCCGTCATACTCGCCGCCGGCGAAGGCAAACGCATGAAGAGCGCTGTGCCAAAGGTACTGCACCCGATCGCCGGCCTGCCGATGGTCGCCCATGTCGTCAAGGCTGCGGAAGCCGCAGGCAGCGGTGATCTGGCGCTGGTGATCGGCCATGGCGCGGACGAGATGCGCAAGGCCACGCAAAAGTTCGCGCCGAAGGCGGAGACCTTCGTCCAGGACAAGCGGCTCGGCACGGGGCATGCCGTTTTGGCGGCTCGCGGTGCGATATCAAAGGGTTACGACGACATCCTGGTGATGTTCGGCGACACGCCGCTGATCGATCCGGAGGTGCTGGTTGCTGCACGCCTGAAACTGGCCGAGGGCGCTGCCGTCGTGGTGGTCGGCTTCCGCACATCAAATCCTTCCGGCTATGGCCGCTTGATCGAAAAAGGCGGCAAGCTCATCGCCATCCGCGAGGAAAAGGACTGCACCGACGAGGAGAAGAAAATCACCTTCTGCAATGGCGGGTTGATGGCGATTGCGGGAAAGCATGCGCTGAACCTGCTCGACCAAGTCGGCAACGACAACGCCAAGGGCGAATACTATCTCACCGACATCGTCGAGATCGCCGGCGGGCAAGGCCTTGACGTCATCGCCGCAGAAGCCGGCTTCGAGAATGTGCTCGGCATCAACAACCGTGCCGAACTCGCCGCAGCGGAAGCCATCTGGCAGACGCGTCGGCGGCGCGAGGCCATGCTCTCCGGCGTCACATTGATCGCGCCCGAAACCGTGTTCTTTTCGCACGACACCGAGATCGGCGCGGACACGATCGTCGAACCCAATGTCTGGTTCGGGCCCGGCGTGAAGATCGCCCCGGGCGCCAAGATCCATGCCTTCAGCCATATTGAAGGCGCCACCATCGCCTCGAACTGCGATGTCGGTCCGTTCGCCCGGCTGCGCCCCGGCGCCGACCTCAAGCAAAAAGCCAAGGTCGGCAATTTCTGCGAGGTCAAGCAGGCGACGATCGAGGAGGGCGCCAAGGTCAATCACCTGACCTATATCGGCGATGCCCGCGTCGGCGCTGGCGCCAACATCGGCGCTGGAACCATCACCTGCAATTATGACGGCTACTCGAAGTTCTTCACCGACATCGGCGAGGGCGCTTTCGTCGGCTCGAATTCCTCGCTGGTGGCGCCTGTTACAATCGGCAAGGGCGGCTACATCGCTTCGGGCAGCGTGATCACCGAAAGCGTGCCCGACGATGGATTGGCCTTCGGCCGCGCCCGCCAGAGGACGCTGCCCGGCAAGGGCAAGGAATTGCGCGAGCGTTTTGCTTCGGCTGCGGCGGCCCGGAAAAAAGGCTAGCCTGACGGAGCTCCGCAACGAGCTGCATCATGTCTTCGACGGATTTCAGGAACCACCGAGGCGAGATAGGATGCATGCTCGGAGAAACTGAGCGATTGCTGCAACCGGATTGCAAGAGCGCCCTGTCATGGTGCATCTGTGCAAGATCGTTCCGGCTGATACGGGACGAAACGCAATGTGATTTTCGCGGCAGCCCGGCCAACCCTAAATGGCGCCGGGCTTTTATGCCGGAATCGGGGGCAACGTCTATGTGCGGTATCGTCGGAATTGTCAGTCACTCGCCGGTCGCGCCACTGATCGTCGATGCACTGAAAAGGCTCGAATATCGCGGCTATGATTCGGCTGGCGTCGCCACCGTCGAGCACGGCAAGCTTGCGCGCCGGCGCGCCGAGGGCAAGCTGATCAATCTCGAACGCCGGCTGAAGGATGAGCCGCTCGACGGCATGATCGGCATCGGCCACACGCGCTGGGCGACGCATGGTGTGCCCAACGAGACCAATGCGCATCCGCATTTTTCCGACGGCGTCGCCATCGTCCATAACGGCATCATCGAGAATTTCGCCGAATTGCGCGACGAGCTGATGCGCGACGGCTACACATTTTCATCGCAGACCGACACTGAGGTCGTCGCACACCTGGTGGGTCGCGAACTGGCCAGGGGCCTGCAGCCGGTCGAGGCCGCGCACCAGGCGCTGAAGCGGCTGGAAGGTGCCTTTGCGCTGGCCATCATGTTCAAGGGCGACGAGGATCTCATCGTCGGCGCGCGTAACGGCCCGCCGCTGGCCGTCGGCCATGGCGATGGCGAGATGTTTTTGGGCTCCGACGCCATCGCGCTTGCCCCCTTCACCAATTCGATCACCTATCTGGAGGATGGCGACTGGGCGGTGGTGCGCCGCAACGACGTCGGCATCTTCGACATGGACGGCAACAAGGTCGACCGCAAGCGCCAGCAGTCGCTCAGCACCAGCTTCATGGTCGACAAGGGCAACCGGCGCCATTTCATGGAGAAGGAAATCCATGAACAGCCCGAGGTGATCTCGCACACGCTGGCGCATTATGTGGATTTTGTTGGCGGCGTCTCAAAGCCGCTCGAGCTGCCGTTCAATTTCGCTGAGATCAATCGGCTGGCGATTTCGGCCTGCGGCACCGCCTATCTGGCCGGCCTGATCAGCAAATACTGGTTCGAGCGCTATGCGCGGCTGCCGGTCGACATCGATGTCGCTTCGGAATTCCGCTACCGCGAGATGCCGCTGTCGAAGACAGACGCCGCCTTCTTCATCTCGCAATCGGGCGAGACCGCCGACACTCTGGCCTCGCTGCGCTATTGCCGGCAGGCCGGGATGAAGATCGGCGCGGTCGTCAATGTCCGCGAATCGACGATGGCGCGCGAGTCCGACGTCATCCTGCCGACGCTGGCCGGGCCGGAGATCGGTGTCGCCTCGACCAAGGCCTTCACCTGTCAATTGTCGGTGCTGGCCTCGCTTGCCGTGCGGGCCGGCGTGGCGCGCGGAACGATTTCGCGCGAGCAGGAAACGACGCTGGTCCGCCAACTGTCGGAAGCGCCCCGCTACGCCAACCAGGTCCTGAAGCTCGACGGCCAGATCGAAAAGGTTGCGCGCGACCTCTCGCACTACAAGAACGTGCTCTATCTCGGCCGCGACACCAATTTCCCGCTGGCCATGGAAGGCGCGCTGAAGCTCAAGGAAATCTCCTATATCCATGCCGAGGGCTATGCCGCCGGCGAACTGAAGCACGGGCCTATCGCGCTGATCGACGAGAACATGCCGGTCATCGTTATTGCCCCGCATGACCGCATCTTTGAAAAGACCGTGTCGAACATGCAGGAAGTGGCTGCGCGCGGCGGCAAGATCATCCTGATCACCGACAGCAAGGGTGCCGCGCACGCCACGGTGAAGACGATGGAGACGATCGTGCTGCCGGACGTGCCGGAAATCATCTCGCCGATCATCTACGCGCTGCCGATCCAGATGCTGGCCTATTTCACCGCGGTGTTCATGGGCACCGACGTCGACCAGCCGCGCAACCTGGCGAAATCGGTGACTGTGGAATAGCCGTGGTTTAAAAATTTCGCAGTTCCAAAGCCGATTGCGGTTCACTAATGTTGTGCCGCAATCAGTGCTGCGGTGAACCATGTCCGATGCTTCCAAGACCTCAGGCATGACCCGGCTGCGGAATTATTTCCTGACAGGTTTTGTTGTCTGTGCGCCGCTGGCGATCACCGCCTACATCGCCTGGTCGTTCATCGGCTGGGTCGATTCCTGGGTCAAACCCTATATTCCGGCGCGCTACAACCCCGATAGCTATCTGCCGGCGCCGGTTCCGGGATTCGGCCTGATCGTCGCCTTGATCCTGATCACCCTGATCGGTTTCCTGACCGCCAATATCGTCGGCCGCGCCATCGTCTTGTTCGGCGAGCGGCTGCTCGGCCGCATGCCGCTGGTGCGCGGCATCTACGGCTCGCTGAAGCAGATCTTCGAGACCGTGCTGTCGAACAAGGGCGACATGTTCCGCCAGGTCGGGCTGGTCGAATATCCGCGCAAGGGCGTCTGGTCGCTGGTCTTCGTCGCCAGCGAGAAGGAAACCGAGATCAACCAGAAACTCGACCAGGAAGGCAACCCGCTGATCGCGGTGTTCATGCCGTGCACGCCCAATCCGACCACCGGCTTCCTGATGTATGTGCCGAAATCCGATGTCGTGCTGCTCGACATGACGATCGAGGACGGTGCCAAGCTGATCGTCTCGGCCGGGCTGGTCGCGCCGGAGGTCAAGACGAAAATGGTGACGTTGAACGGCAAGCCGATCGGGGTTCAGATCGCCAATCCGCCGGTGGGTGCCGGGCCTCAGCCGGCGCGCAAGAGCCGCACGGCCTCGTCGCGGCCGAACAAATAAAGCAGCATGCGAAGGGCGGCGCCGCGTTCGGATTGCAATTCCGGATCGCGCGACAGGATCAGCCGTGCGTCGTCGCGCGCGGCTTCGAGCAGGTCGGCATGCGCCTCGATGCGCGCCACCTGGAAGCCCGGCGTGCCGGACTGGCGGGTGCCCAGCAGCTCGCCTTCGCCACGCAGTTTCAGATCCTCCTCGGCGATGCGGAACCCGTCCTCGGTCTCGCGCATCACCGACAGCCGGCGCATCGCCGTCTCGCCGAGCGGATCCTTGTAGAGTAGCACGCAGGAGGACGGTTTTTCGCCGCGCCCGACGCGGCCGCGCAACTGGTGCAGCTGGGCGAGGCCGAAGCGCTCGGCATGCTCGATGACCATGATCGTCGCATCCGGCACATCGACGCCGACCTCTATGACCGTGGTGGCGATCAGGATGCGTGTCTCGCCGGCCTTGAAGGCGCGCATCGCCTCGTCCTTGTCGGCGCCCTTCATGCGGCCGTGCACCAGGCCGATCCGGTCGCCGAACAGCTGATACAGCGAGGCAAAACGGTCCTCCGCCGACATCAGCTTGATCTCTTCGGATTCCTCGACCAGCGGACAGATCCAGTAGATCTTCTGGCCGTCGGCGACGGCGTCGCGCATGCGGCCGATCAGCTCGTCGAGCCGTTCGAGCGGCAGGGTGACAGTGCGTATCGGCTGACGACCGGCCGGTTTTTCGGTCAGCTTCGACACATCCATGTCGCCGAAGGCGGTCAGCACCAGCGTGCGCGGGATCGGCGTCGCCGTCATCACCAGCATGTCGGGCGCGTCGCCCTTGGCGGTGATGGCAAGCCGCTGGTGGACGCCAAAACGGTGCTGCTCGTCGATGACGGCGAGGACAAGGTCGTGGAAAGTCACCGTTTGCTGGAACAGGGCGTGGGTGCCGACGACGATGTCGATCTCGCCACTGGCCAGACCGGCCAGCGTCTCGGTGCGCTCGCGGCCCTTTTCGCGGCCGGTGAGGATGGCGATGCGCAGGCCGGCTTGTTCCGCCAAAGGTGCAATCGTCGCAAGATGCTGGCGCGCCAGGATTTCGGTCGGCGCCATCAACGCCGCCTGGCCGCCGGCCTCGGCGGCGCGTGCCATGGCGAGCAGCGCGACAACCGTCTTGCCGGAGCCGACATCTCCCTGCAGCAGGCGCAGCATGCGTTCGGGGTCACCGAGATCGGTGTTGATTTCGGCAAGCGCCATATCCTGCGAATTGGTCAGCGAATAGGGAAGGGCGGCGCGCAGCTTTTCGACGATGCGTCCGTCGCCGACCAATGGTCTTCCGGACAAGCGGCGGACTTTTGCCCGCACCAGCGCCAGCGACACCTGGCCTGCCAGAAACTCGTCATAGGCGAGACGCCGCCAGGCCGCGCCGTCGACGGAGACGTCGAGCGGGTCGGCGGGATTGTGGATGCGGGCGAGCGCGTCGCCGAAGGCAGGAAAGGTCTGGCGGCGCAGAAACTCGCCGTCCTGCCATTCCGGCAGCACCGGCAAGCGAGCGAGCGCCTGGCCGATTGCCCGGCGCAGCACTTTTCCCGAGAGCCCGGCGGTGAGCGGATAAACCGGCTCGACCAGCGGCAGGTTTTCCGCCTCACTGGCCAACGCGATGTGGTCGGGATGAACCATAGTCGGGCGGCCGTTGAACCATTCCATGCGCCCGGAGACCACGACATGCTCACCCTCGGGCATCGCCTTTTCAAGATAGGCGGCGTGCGCATGGAAAAAGGTCAGCGCGATCTCGCCGGTGTCGTCATGGGCGTAGACCCGGTACGGCACCGATCTGTTGCCGCGCGGCGGCGGCTGGTGGCGGTCGATGCGCACTTCGAGGGTGACGATCGCGCCTTCGGCCGAACCGGCGATACCAGGCCGGTTGCGGCGGTCGATCACCGTGTGGGGCAGCACGAACAGAAGATCGCCGGCACGCGCCGCGCGGTCGCCGAGATCGGCCGGCACGACCTTCTCGATCAGTGCGCCGACCTTCGGCCCGACGCCGGCAAGCGAGGTGATCGGGACAAACAGCGGATCGAGGAGGGAAGGTCTCATTGGTGAGAGACTACCCGATGTTGGCGCTTACCCCCCTCCGGCCTGCCCACTTTGCCATCACTTGGCATCTCCCTCTCAAGCGGGGAGATTGGCAGCTTTGGCCTCATCGCCCATCTTGCAGCGGTGGAGATTGACGAAACCAGGCGCGACAGCAAATCTCCCCCCTTGAGGGGGAGATGTCCGGCAGGACAGAGGGGGGTGTCTGGGCTGATGTTGTCAGGAGTGTACGTCACACCGGGATGTTAGACACCCACCGCACCGTTGCAAGGCTGACACCGCCCTCTATCCACGCTATATGCGCCGCTTCAGGCAAGGATGCTGGTCAATGACGGGAACGAGACGATCAAGCGAGGAGCTCGACGCCCGCCGCCGCAAGCTTCTGTTTCGGTCCTGGCATCGCGGCATGCGCGAAATGGACCTCATTCTCGGCAGTTTCGCAGACGCCGAGATCGGCGCCTTGACCGGCGACGAACTCGACCAATATGAGAGGCTCCTCGATGTTCCCGACACCGAATTCCTGCCCGTGATCACCGGCGAACGCCCGATTCCGGCAAATATCGATTGTGCCGTCCTGCAAAAAATCCTGGCGTCGCGCCAGACGATGACATTCTGAACGACGTGTAATCCATGAGCCTCATTCCCTCGATCGGCCTGCCGAAAGGCCGCGCCGGCCAGTTCATCGTCGACGGTGTCGCCGACGGTTACGAAGCCTTTGCGCTGGTGCAGGCGGCACACGAGATCGCGCCTGACAAGCCGGTGATGTTCGTGGCACGCGACGGCCAGCGCCTGCCTTCGATCGTCGAGGCGCTTTCATTCGCCGCGCCTGGCCTGCCGGTGCTCGAACTGCCGGCTTGGGACTGTCTGCCCTACGACCGCGTTTCGCCCGGGGCGGATGCTGCGGCAAGGCGGCTCGATGCACTCACAGCGATGATCGCGCTGGCGAAGAAACCACACCGCGCCGTCATCCTCACCACAGCCAATGCGCTACTGCAGCGCATCCCGCCGGCAAGCCTCGTCGAGGCGCAGATGTTTCACGCCGAACCCGGCAACCAGATCGACATGAATGCACTGGTGTCGCGGCTGGAGATTTCCGGGTTCGAAAGGGTGCCGACCGTGCGCGGGGTCGGCGAGTTTGCCGTGCGCGGCGGCATTCTGGACCTGTTCGCACCTGGCTGGACGGAAGCGCTGCGGCTCGATTTCTTCGGCGACACGCTGGAATCGATCCGCGTCTTCGACGCCGCCACGCAGCGCACCACCGGCCAGCGCAAGTCGATGGCGCTGCAGGCGATGAGCGAAGTGGCGCTGACGCCGGAGACCATCAGCCGCTTCCGCCGCAGCTACATCGATGCCTTTGGCGCACCCTCGCGCGACGATGGGCTGTATGCGGCGGTCAGCGAGGGACGGCGTTTCGCCGGCATGGAACATTGGCTGCCGTTCTTCTACGAGCGGCTGGAGACGGTGTTCGACTATCTGCCGGACGCGCCTGTCGTGTTCGACCATCTGGCGCATGAGGCGCTGGCCGAGCGCCATGCGCTGATCCTCGACCATTACGAGGCGCGCAGGAAGCAGGCCGACGGCGCGCTGAAGGACGCCGTCCCCTACAAGCCGGTGCCGCCCGACCTGCTTTATTTGTCGCCCGAAAACCTCATCGCCTCGCTTGGCCCGCGCGAAGGGATCGACTTCACGCCGTTCGACGCGCCCGACGCCGGCGCCAAGAAAATCTTCCATGCCGGCTCGCGGCATGGCCGCAGCTTCGTCGAGGAACGCGCCGATCCCAATGTCAACGTCTTCGACGTCGTCGTAAAACACATTGCCAATGAGCGGGCCGCTCGCCGCCGCGTCGTCATCGCCGGCTGGACCGAAGGTTCGCTAGACCGGCTCGGCCAGATCCTGGCCGAGCATCACCTCGGCAATCTCAGGCCGGTCGCCACACTGGCCGAGGCGGAAAAGCTCGAACCGGGGCAGGCGGGACTTGCCGTGCTGCCGCTCGAATCCGGCTTCGAGACCGAGAAACTGGTCATCATCGCCGAGCAGGACATCCTGGGCGACCGGCTGATCCGTCGTTCGAAGCGCAAGAAGCGCGCTTCGGACTTCATCGCCGAGGCCTCGGCGATGTCCTCCGGCGACATCGTCGTCCATACCGATCACGGCATTGGCCGCTTTATCGGACTGCGCACCATCGAGGCGGTCGGCGCGCCGCATGATTGCTTGGAAATCCATTATGCCGGCGACGACCGGCTGTTCCTGCCGGTCGAGAACATCGAACTTCTGTCGCGCTATGGTTCGGATTCGGCCGAAGCGACATTGGACAAGCTTGGCGGCGGCGCCTGGCAGTCGCGCAAGGCGCGGCTGAAGCGGCGGCTGCTCGACATGGCCGGGCAGTTGATTCGCATCGCCGCCGAGCGGCAAATGCGCGCCGCTCCTTCGCTGGTGCCGGCGGACGGTCTCTATGGCGAATTCGCCGCGCGGTTTCCCTATGAGGAGACCGACGACCAGCAGACGGCGATCGATTCGGTCATGGGCGACCTGGGCGCCGGAAAGCCGATGGACCGGCTGATCTGCGGTGATGTCGGCTTCGGCAAGACGGAAGTTGCGCTTCGCGCTGCCTTCATCGCGGCGATGGAAGGCTTTCAGGTCGCGGTGGTGGTGCCGACGACGCTGTTGTCACGCCAGCATTTCAAGACTTTTTCGCAGCGCTTCTCCGGCCTGCCGATCCGCGTCGCCCAGGCTTCGCGGCTGGTCGGCGCCAAGGAACTGGCCGAGGCCAAGAAAGGCATCGCCGAAGGCACGGTCGACATTGTCATCGGCACTCACGCGCTGCTCGGCTCGTCGATCTCGTTCAAGAACCTTGGCCTGTTGATCATCGACGAGGAACAGCACTTTGGCGTCAAGCACAAGGAACGGCTGAAGGACCTGAAGAGCGACGTGCATGTGCTGACGCTATCGGCGACGCCGATCCCGCGCACGCTGCAGCTGGCGTTGACCGGCGTGCGCGAACTGTCGCTGATCGCCACGCCGCCGGTCGACCGCCTGGCGGTGCGCACCTTCATCTCGCCCTTCGACCCGCTCGTCATCCGCGAGACCCTGCTCAGGGAACGCTACCGCGGCGGTCATTCCTTCTATGTCGTGCCGCGCATCAGCGATCTGGCGGAAATTCGTGATTTCCTTCGTGAATCCGTGCCCGAGCTGAAAGTGGCTATCGCTCACGGCCAGATGCCGCCCGGCGAGCTGGACGACATCATGAATGCCTTCTACGACGGCCAGTACGACGTGCTGCTGTCGACAACCATTGTCGAATCCGGCCTCGATATCCCGACCGCCAACACGCTGATCGTGCATCGCGCCGATATGTTCGGCCTGTCGCAGCTGTACCAGCTGCGCGGCCGCGTCGGCCGCTCGAAGGTGCGTGCCTATGCGCTGTTCACGCTGCCGGCCAACCGCAAGCTGACCGACACCGCCGAGCGCCGGCTGAAGGTTCTGCAGTCGCTCGACACGCTGGGGGCCGGTTTCCAGCTCGCCAGCCACGACCTCGACATCAGAGGCGCCGGCAATCTTCTCGGCGAAGAGCAGTCCGGCCACATCAAGGAGGTCGGCTTCGAGCTTTACCAGCAGATGCTGGAGGAAGCTGTTGCCGAGGTGAAGGATTCCGGCGAGGTGCAGGATGGCGGCTGGTCGCCGCAGATCGCCGTCGGCACGGCGGTGATGATCCCGGAAAGCTATGTTCCGGACCTGCAGCTGCGGCTGGCGCTCTATCGCCGCCTCGGCGACCTCGAAAACACCGAGGAGATCGACGCCTTCGGCGCCGAGCTGATCGACCGCTTCGGACCGCTGCCGGAGGAAGTGAAGCATCTGCTGAAGATCGTCTTCATCAAGGCGCTGTGCCGCAAGGCCAACGTCGAAAAGCTCGATGCCGGGCCAAAGGGCGTCGTCATCCACTTCCGCAAGCGGGAGTTTTCCAATCCTGTCGGGCTGGTTACGTTCATCGGCGAGCAGGGCTCTTTGGCCAAGATACGGCCGGACCACAGCGTGGTGTTCGTCCGCGACTGGTCTACACCCGAAAAGCGGCTGGCGGGTTCCGCAGTTGTCATGACGCAGCTGGCAAGGCTGGCGGAGAAAACGGTCTAGCACGGCGTCGGCCTGAGCGTTTCGCCGCAAACATTCCGCCGCTGTTCGTCGCGTCACGTCATTCGCCACACGTCGAAATCCGGTCTAGAATAGGAAATCGGCTTCGTGTATGGAGCCGCGATCCCCTTTTGGGGGGCGAATTGGCGGGCGATGGCACCCGCTGGAAAGAACGTTGGGTGCAACGATGACGAAATGGTCGCCGAATTCGTGGAGAGCAAAGCCGATCCAGCAGGTTCCTGCCTATCCGGATCTTGCCGCGCTGAAGAACACGGAAGCCCAGCTCACCACCTTTCCGCCGCTGGTTTTTGCAGGTGAGGCACGCAAGCTGAAGAAGCAGCTTGCGAACGTCGCTGCCGGCGACGCATTCCTTCTGCAGGGCGGCGATTGCGCCGAGAGTTTTGCCGAGCATGGCGCGGATAACATCCGCGACTTCTTCCGCGTCTTCCTGCAGATGTCTGTGGTGCTGACCTTCGCCGGCGCGCAGCCGGTGGTGAAGGTCGGTCGTGTCGCCGGCCAGTTCGCCAAGCCGCGCTCGTCCGACAACGAGACCAAGGGCGGCGTGACGCTGCCCAGCTATCGCGGCGACATCATCAACGGCATCGAGTTCGACGCCAAGTCGCGCATTCCCGATCCCGCACGCCAGGAGATGGCCTACCGCCAGTCGGCGGCGACGCTCAACTTGTTACGCGCTTTCGCCCAGGGCGGCTATGCCAGCCTGGAGAACGTGCATCAATGGATGCTGGGCTTCGTGTCGGACAGCCCGCAGGGCGAGAAATACGAGTCGCTCGCCAACCGCATCACCGAGACGATGGACTTCATGAAGGCTGTCGGCATCACCTCGGAGACCAATTACGCGCTGCGCGAGACCGATTTCTACACCAGCCACGAGGCGCTGCTGCTCGGTTACGAGGAGGCGCTGACCCGCGTCGATTCGACCTCAGGCGACTGGTACGCAACCTCCGGCCATATGATCTGGATCGGCGATCGTACCCGCCAGCCCGACCATGCCCATGTCGAGTACTGCCGTGGCATCAAGAACCCGCTGGGCCTGAAATGCGGCCCGTCGCTGACGCCGGACGGCCTGCTGCAGCTCATCGACCTGCTCAATCCGGAAAACGAGCCCGGCCGGCTGACGCTGATCGCGCGCTTCGGCTCCGACAAGGTCGCCGAGCATCTGCCGAAGCTGGTCCGCGCAGTGAAGAAGGAAGGCCGCAGCGTGGTGTGGTCGTCGGATCCCATGCACGGCAACACGATCGAGGCTGCCGGCTATAAGACGCGGCCGTTCGATCGCATCCTGAAGGAAGTGCAGACCTTCTTCGAGGTGCATCGCGCCGAAGGCACGCATCCGGGCGGCATCCATATCGAGATGACCGGCAAGAACGTGACCGAATGCACCGGTGGCGCTCGCGCCATCACCGCCGAGGAGCTGCAGGATCGCTACCACACCCATTGCGACCCGCGCCTCAACGCCGACCAGGCGATCGAACTGGCGTTCCTGGTGTCGGACCTGCTCAAGAAGAGCCACCCGGTTCAGCACAAGCAGGCCGTTAACGGCTGATTTCAGTCACCATCGATCAAGAAGCGTCGGAGACGCCCTCGCTTGTTGGCAACTGGTGCGCCTGGCCTGACCACTTTAGGCGATGGAAACGTCAATTGCTTTCGAATGAGGAACCCGGACCACTGGACGACTCATCACCGCCGGGTATCTCCGGGCTAACCAGTCGTCCGTGAAGAACGCGGAACGCTTTGATTTAATTTAAGATTTTCGCCTGAATTTGGGTTTCGTTT
>NZ_JBVVPW010000029.1:0-93971 GCF_055811385.1 Mesorhizobium sp. WSM4849 | reverse complement strand
GTTGGGGACGGGGAGGGTGGGGACTCGACCGGGTTTTTGCGTCGCGTCCTTAGCGGACGCTGGCGACCGCTTCGGAGCGGCCGTCGTTGATCGTTACCCAAACGCCCGAATTCTGGCTCGATTGGCGTTTCAGGTAGGTGTACTCGGTGGCGGTCCAGGACAGCACCCTGGTTTCGAGATTGTCGAGGATGAACTCTCCGAGGCTGGTGCGCACGGTCAGCACCGCGTGGCCGTCTCCGTTCGGCTGGCGCGCAACCGTCATCAGCAGGTCACCGGCCGGAACGCCGATGTTCATCAACGCGCGGCGCTTTTCCAGCGCATAGTCCTCGCAGTCGCCGAAGCCGTTGTTGGGATAGGACCAGACTTCTTCCTTGCCCGACAGTTCCATATCGGTGCGTGGCGCGATCCTGCTGTTGATGGAATTGTTGATGCTCACGATCTTCGCCCACAGCTTGCGGGTCAGCTCGACCGGCGCCTGCTTCGGCGTCCGCTGATTGCATTCCTGCGGAATCTTCTGGCAGAACTCGTAATGGCCGACCGGCTGTGTGGTGCGGCTGCCGGTGTGCATGAAGGCAGGTCCCGCTGCATACGCTGTTCCCCAGGCGGTAAGCTGCATCGCCATTGCCAAGAGCAACAGCTTGCCCCTCGTCTTCTTCATCGTCCAGTCTCCCCGTTTGAGGAGACAATGACACGGTTGGATTTATTCGACGCAAAGGTCCGAAGTAGACATTAAGTAAAACTCCTATAGAATAAACATAAAATTTGAATCGTTTCAGTATAAAATTGTTGAGGCGGTTTCGCGGGAGTCACATCGGCGCGACGCGGTGCCTTGGCGCGGCATCGGTTGGCAGCCCGCGACGGCCGGCGCGGGTCAACAAAAAAACCGGCCGAAATGGGCCGGTCGATTGCGGCAATGTGCGCTGTTTGTCAGGTGCCGGATGCGTTGAATTCGGAATCGAGTGTTTCGGGCCGCTGGATGACCGCGAACTCGATGGCGACGCCGTCCTCGAAATGGCGCACCACCTGGCCGCGCATGGTGCCGAGCATGATCTGGATGCCGATCGCCGGCTTGACATCGATCTCGACCGCGGCGCCCGAAAGCGACAGATCGATGATGCGGCACTGGTACTGGCGCCCGTCACTGAGCTGAAGCACGCTGTTCGGATTGCGCGGCGCCACGCGTTCGTGACGACGGTCCTCCGGCAGATCGAGCTCGTGCTTGTTGGCAAGCCAGGTCAATTGCGCGGCAAGCTTGTCCTTCTTGCGTTCCGACGCGATGACCGTCATCGCGAAACCGTCCTGCAAAATGCGGGTGACGACGCCCTCGATGCGGCCGATGTGATCGATATAGGCGATGACTTTCTCGCCCGGCATGCCGATGCGCTCGGTGCGAAGCGCTACATTGCCCGGCGACATGTCGACCACCTGGCACGGATGTTCGGTGCGATCCTCCAGCATGAAGCGTCCGTAGATCTTCACGCGGACGCGCTGAAAGTTACGCCTTTCAGCTCGGGACGGCGCGGTGTCGACCGCCGCTGACCTCATGACTGCCTACACCCCGTTTGGCATTCCGCGCGTTGATGCGAGGAACTTCGTCGGAAAGCTACAGCAAAGCAGGTTAACAAAGGGGAAAGCCTGACCCCGCTACTTTAGCGTTTTGGACTATTCCTCGCGCCCGCCGTCGAACACGACCAGATGGCGGATGCGGCGCGCCTGGCCGAGCGCCGAAATCGTCTGGGGCGGATCGAGTTCCGACGGGACAAGCGAAGGAACGTCGATGGCCGGCCGGCTCCTGGGGAATTTCGGTTCCTTCTCCGGATCGACGACACGGATTGAATCGATCAGGGCGTCGGCGATCGGATCCGCGCCCAGCCAGAAGGGTTTTTCAGCAGCGCTTATCACACCGAGGCAACGCGGATTTTCGACGCCGCCGTCGAGCGGCAGGGCGAGCAGCTCGAACTTGCTGGAGCGGTCGGTGCGGCTAAAACCTTCATAGGTGATGAGCACTACGGATTTCTGATCGAAGACGCCGTGGATCAGTTTTGAGACAAGCCGCTGATCCTTCTCGCGCCATAGCGAGGGAAAGGAAAACCCCTTGAGCTCACGGCCATAGACCGCGCAAAGCCTGGTACCGGCGAGCCGGAATACCGCTTCGCCGCGCGTATCCTTTTCCAGGATGAAGGTGTCGGCCAGCAGCGACTTGATGTCGGCTGGCTCGACTTCCGAACGCTTCGGGGCAGGGCGCCCGTCACGCAGCCGGTTCCAATAATGGAACAGCGTGATCGATCCGTTCTGGTCCATGCTTTGCTGCTCCGCGCAATCTGTCGTCTGATGTCCCATCGGTGAACAGAAGGGCGCCCTCCGAGGACCTACATGCGTTGCGGAGCAGGATGCGTGCCAGCATCGTTAACACTTGTTCACGGGTCGGGGTCGTTAAGGTTAACAAGTGGTTTACGTTGCGCCCCGCCCACCCCCGTGGCACGCTAAAACCACTCCAGAAGCGGTCGTTTTGCAGCGATCGGCAGCAGTTCAGTCAAGAGTTTGGGGGAGCACGGGGGCTCGACCAGCCGTTCAAGGGCAACCTTGGACGGCTTCTTTTTGATTCGCGCCAATTTTGATTCGCCCCAGTTTTGACTTGCGTGGGGCGATTCGCCCCTTTGTGAATCTGGTGACCGTGATCTACATGCTCGCGAAGTCGAATCCAGCGACTGAGTGCGAGCCATATGAGCGAACCAGCAAGCCCATCGGAAATCGAACAGGGCAAGGGCGGACCTGTCGGCCGCGGGCCGGAGCCGCGCCGCGAGCCGGTATTCAACATGCCGCCTGTTGTGCTGGCGCTGATCGGCATCTGCGTCGTCGTTCACCTGATCCGGCTCTACTGGCTCACCGAGGATCAGGATTTCTCCCTGCTGATCCGGGCCGCCTTCATTCCGATCCGCTATTCCGGTCGCTTCGACCTCGATTTCTACGCGTTTTCGAGCCCCTTCACCTATGCCTTCCTGCATGGCGGCTTTGCTCATCTTGCCGTCAACATGGTGTGGCTGGCGGCTTTCGGCTCGCCGCTGGCGAACCGCTTCGGCGCGCTTCGTTTCAGCCTGTTCTTCGCGGCGACGGGGCTGGCGGCGGTGGTGCTGTTCTGGGCCGTGCATCCGCTCGGCCAGGCGCCGCTGGTCGGCGCATCGGGGGCGATTTCCGGCATGATGGGGGCCGCCGCCCGCTTTGGCTTCCGCACCGACCGCTCGTCCGGCAAAGCCGCCTTCGCCGGCGCGCCGCTGCCGATGGCGGCGGTGTTCCGCTCGCGCGGTGTTGTGACTTTTCTTGCCATCTGGATGGTGATCAATCTCGCCACCGGCCTCGTTGCCTTCGCGCCCGACATCGACAGCCAGATCGCCTGGGAGGCTCATATCGGCGGTTTCGTCGCCGGCTTCTTCGGCCTGCGCGCTTTCGATCGGCGGCAGCAGGTGGATGAGTTTATGGTCTAAGCCTCGCCGCACTTGAAAAGCAATCGATCGCGGCGCACGATGTTCACTTCAGCGCCGCGCGTCCTTTTTGGACGCGCAAAGGACGCAGTAGAACTTTGATTTGCGCATGATCCTTCCGAAAATCGAGGCCGATTTTCGGGGTCATGCGCAGAAGGAAAGCCGGTCAGGGCAGGAAACCGGCAAGTAAAACCGAGGAGGACGCCATGACTGTTAAGGCAATTCTCGAGCAGAAGGGCCACGACGTGTTGACGCTCGGGCCGAACGAAAAGCTGAGCGAGGCCATTCGCATCCTGGCCGAACACAGGATCGGTGCGCTGGTCATCACCAATGGCGATCACAAAATCGTCGGCATTCTTTCCGAGCGCGACGTCGTGCGGGTCCTCGCCAGGGAAGGAGCCGCCGCACTGGATATCGCGGTGCGCTCGGCAATGACGCCCAAGGTGAAGATCTGCAATGAGAACCACACCGTCAACGAGGTCATGGAGATCATGACCAGTGGCCGTTTCCGCCATCTGCCGGTGGAAAAGGACGGCCTGCTCGACGGCATCGTATCGATAGGCGACGTGGTCAAGCGGCGCATCGAGGATATCGAGCGCGAGGCCGCGGAGATCAGGGCCTACATCGCGACGGCGTGATGCCTTGTTTCTTCAGCCGGCCGGCCGGCTGGATTCGATGTGAAGCGCCAGCTTTGGCTTTGCGCTTGTCTCTTTTTGTGGTTTGCACTAGCGAGTGACTTTCACGTCCGACGTGACGGAATTCACGTTGAGAATTGAATTCCGTCACCGATAACTCGCAGGCCACCATGACCCTCATCGACACCCGCACGCCCGACGCCAAACGCCTGATATCAGGCGCCACCGGCGACTGGGAGATCATCATCGGCCTCGAGGTGCACGCGCAGGTGACCTCGCAAGCAAAGCTGTTCTCCGGCGCCTCGACGGCTTTCGGCGCGCCGCCAAACGCCAATGTCAGCCTCGTCGATGCGGCGATGCCGGGCATGCTGCCGGTCATCAACGAGGAATGCGTCAAGCAGGCGATCCGCACCGGCCTCGGACTGAAGGCCGAGATCAACCACAAGTCGGTCTTCGACCGGAAAAATTATTTTTATCCCGACCTGCCGCAGGGCTACCAGATCTCGCAGTTCAAGCAGCCGATCGTCGGCGAGGGCAAGGTGATCGTCTCCGTCGGCCCGGACCGGCAGGGCGAGTTCGAGGATATCGAGGTCGGCATCGAGCGCCTGCACCTGGAGCAAGATGCCGGCAAGTCGATGCACGACCAGCATGCGACCATGTCCTATGTCGACCTCAACCGCTCCGGCGTGGCGCTGATGGAGATCGTCTCCAAGCCCGACATGCGCTCCGCCGACGAGGCCAAGGCCTATGTCACCAAGCTGCGCACCATCGTGCGCTATCTCGGCACTTGCGACGGCAATATGGACGAAGGCTCGCTGCGCGCCGACGTCAACGTCTCGGTGCGCCGGCCCGGCGGCGAATTCGGCACGCGCTGCGAGATCAAGAACGTCAACTCGATCCGCTTCATCGGCCAGGCCATCGACTACGAGGCGCGCCGCCAGATCGCCATCCTCGAGGACGGCGGCAAGATCGACCAGGAAACGCGGCTGTTCGACCCCAACAAGGGCGAGACGCGCTCGATGCGTTCCAAGGAAGAAGCGCACGACTACCGCTATTTCCCGGATCCCGATCTTCTGCCGCTGGAATTCGACCAGGCCTATGTCGATGCGCTGGCAAAGGATCTGCCTGAACTGCCCGACGCCAAGAAGGCGCGGCTGATCTCCTCGCTCGGCCTGTCGACATACGACGCTTCGATCCTGGTGTCGGAAAAGGCGGTCGCCGACTATTTCGAGAAGGTGGCCGCTGGTCGCGACGGCAAGCTCGCCGCCAATTGGGTCATCAACGATCTGCTGGGTGCGTTGAACAGAGCCGGGAAGGGTATTGAAAATGCTCCGGTTTCGCCCGATCAGCTCGGCGCGGTCATCGACCTGATCAAGGAGGGCACCATCTCCGGCAAGATCGCCAAGGATCTGTTCGAGATTGTCTGGAACGAGGGCGGCGATCCGCGCCAACTGGTCGAAAGCCGTGGCATGAAGCAGGTCACCGACACCGGCGCCATCGAAACGGCGGTCGATGAGGTGATATCAGCCAATCCGGACAAGGTCGAGCAGGCGCGCGCCAAGCCGAGCATGGCCGGCTGGTTCGTCGGCCAGGTGATGAAGGCGACAGGCGGCAAGGCCAACCCGCAAGCGGTTAACGACCTCGTCAAGGCCAAGCTCGGGATCAACTAGGATGATGTTCGTTCGCACCGCTGGCGAGCGCGATCTTGCCGCGGTCCGCGCGCTGCTGGTCGAAACCTGGCACGCAACCTACGATGGTATTTATGGTGCTGCCAAAGTCACCGAGATCACTGATGAATGGCATTCGATCGCCTCGCTCAAGGCGCGGCTGACACGGCCGAATTCCGAATTCCTGGTCGCAGACGACGGCAAGCGCATCGGCGGCATGACTTTCGCCGCAGCCACCACCGATGCGAAGATCGTCATGCTGAACCAGCTCTACGTGCATCCGGCCTGCCAGAGGCAGGGGATCGGCCAGGCGTTGCTGGAAGAGGTCGAAGCCAGCTTTCCGGAGGCGCGGACGCTGCGTGTCGAAGTTGAAGAGGCAAACGCTCAGGCCGTCGCCTTCTACCGCTCGAAAGGGTTTTTGCCGGCCGGCAACACCGCCGACTGCGGCGGTGGTTCAGGGCTGCCGGCGCTGATTTTCGAGAAGACGATCGGCTAGATTTGCCTGCCCGGATATGTCGCGGTCGGTTGCGTTTTACGGGCTGCGCCGGTCGGTTGCGGCGCCCTCAATGTTGTCCCTTGAGGACGACAAGATAGCCTCGTTCGACGTGAAGGCGAAAAGCGACTTGCCCCGACGTCTCAGGGTCTTTGAAAGATTTGTCGATGACATAGCCGCCCGTATGGGAGCGCAGCCATCCCTCGGGATTGTCAGTGCTTTCGAACGGCTTCTGCAACCGGGCAAGGAAGCCGACTTCGTCCTGATAGTCGAAGTCGACAGCCCAGGC
Organism: Mesorhizobium sp. WSM4849; assembly: GCF_055811385.1. NCBI lineage: Bacteria > Pseudomonadati > Pseudomonadota > Alphaproteobacteria > Hyphomicrobiales > Phyllobacteriaceae > Mesorhizobium > Mesorhizobium sp. WSM4849. Next base: position 87,408 of record NZ_JBVVPW010000029.1, on the reverse strand, counting down.
CGCGTCCTTCCGTTCGTCGATGAAATTCGCCAGCGGCGTGAGATCGTAAAGTTTGAAGGCCGTAGCGGACGCGATTGCATGTCCGATGCCGAACATGGCAAGCATGCAAAAGGCGGCGGCCTTGATCCTGGCGGGCGGCACCTCGGCCATGAAATACCCGAACACGATCGTCGCCAGAGGCAACTCCGGAACGAGGTAATGTGGCTGTTTGCCGGATATAGCGCTGAAAACCAGCACGACGGCCACGAACGACATCGTCAGCAGACGCAGTTCCGAAAGATCTCTTGACCGTGTTTGTATCAAGCCGCGTATCCGCGCCGGCAGGTGCAACCGCCAGACATGCGGCACGAAAATCCACGGGATGAACAAAAGCGGCAGCAGCACGACATAGAAATAGAACGGCCGGCCGTGGGAGTTGTGCAGGTTGCCGGTGACACGCCCTGCCGACTGGTTCCAGACGAGATCGTAGACGAAATCGCCTTTCGTCAGGATGGTCGCAGGCACCAGCCAGATCGCCACCGGGATCAATGCGGCGAGAATTGCCAAGCCCGCCCCGGCGAAGAATTTCGGCGTCGCCAGCCCGCCCTGCCGATCGCGCCAGAACGGATAGAGCAGGATGGGAGCGCCGACATGGATGAGCACCACCGGACCTTTCGTCAAAATACCCAGTCCGATGAACACGCCCGCCAGCACGGCGTGCCAATGGTTGCCGCTCCTGGCAAAGGCAAGCAACGACAAAAGTGCAGCGAGCACGAAGACCGTCAGCAGCATGTCGAACAGGATCAGCGTCGAATAAATGACGAAGATGGTGCTTCCGGCGACGAGCCAGGGGACACGGCTTACGATGTCGTCGCGTCCGGGAAAGAGGGTTTTTGCCAGACGCGTCGTCAGCCAGATGACGAGCGACGATGCGACGAAGATGACGAGCATCGCGGCAGCCCGGCTTGCGCCGAAAATGTCCCAGGCCAGATCGATAAGCCAGAACAGCAGCGGCGGCTTTTGCAGATAGGGCGCGAAATTCATCGTCGGAACGAAGATCTGTCCGCTCTGATACATCTCCCAGGTGACGCTGAGATATCGCGTTTCATCCACAGGCAGGAGCGGCCGGAAAGCGACCGCGATGCAGATCAACGCAAGCAGGAACAGATAGGGGAGCAGCCGCTCGACATGTGCCGGTATCAAGATTGGGATCCGCGCCAGGAATCGTTCTCATTCCAGCCGAGCATCGATGCTGCGCTCCTGGAGCGCGCAGGACCGCACCATGATTTTGGCCGAATTGTAGCGGAGCCGGCCTGGTAGCTTGGATTCTAAAGATGTCGTCCACAAAGGTCGGAAAAATATGCGGATTGCCTGAACTAGAATTACGGGAATTACGGGAAGTCCGCAAAACACGCCGCAGGTAAGAATTCGGCAGTGGCTAACGCTGAGGCAAAAAAAGGCATGGTGCGACGCACAAAAATATTGCAATGCACTGCAGATGCCGTAACGTCAGGCTCCTGAATGAACGAGGCGGCTTTTCTAAAAGGCCGCCCACCGCAAAGGATGGAAACTATGACCAAGACCGCCGATAAAACTGCTGAAATCACCGAGAACGCAGAAGTCCCGACCGAGGCAACCGATCAGATCCTCGCTGTCGCCGAAAAGGGCGTCGAGCAGTCGAAAGAAGCCTTGTCGAAATTGGCGACCAGCGCCGAGGCGACCCAGAAGGCTCTTGAGTCGTCCTTCGAAACAGCCAAGACCGCCAGCAATGAGCTGTCGCTGAAGACGATCGCCGCGCTGCGCGCAAATGCTGAGGCCAGCTTTGCTCACCTCGAAGCCCTGGTAGCCGTGAAATCGCCCTCCGAGTTCATCGAACTGCAGACTGACTTCTTGCGCAAGCAGGTGGAAAAGACCGTCGAGCAGAGCAAGGAGTTTCAGGCGGCGGCGACGAAAGCCGCCGAAGACGTATCCAAGCCGATCAAAGATGTCTACGAGAAGGCGATAAAGGATCTCAAGGTCGCCTGATTGGCCTAGGCGGAGGGAACTTCCACATTGTCGATGAGCCGGGTTTTGCCCAGCCAGGCGGCTGCGAGCAGGCGTCCGTCACGGTTTCGCAGCCACGGCGCGAGCGCCAGGCTCTCGCGCGCCGCGACATAGTCGACTTTGTCGAAGCCAGCCTTGACGAGCGCGCGGCCGGCCTCGGCGATCGCGCTGCCTTCATCCGCGCCTGCCGCTAGTGCCGCTGCCGTCCGGCGCAATATGGCGTTGAGCTGGCGCGCCACCCCGAGCTCGGCTTCGCTCAGATAGGCATTGCGTGACGACATGGCGAGGCCATGTGCGTCGCGTACCGTTGGTGCGCCGAAGATTTCCACCGGCAGATCGAGGTCGCGGCAGAGCTGCCTGACGACGCAAAGCTGCTGGTAGTCCTTTTCACCGAAGACCGCATAATCGGGCAACGTCTGCAGGAAGAGCTTTGCCACGACCGTCGCGACGCCGTCGAAGAAGGTCGGCCGGAAATCGGATTCCAGCCCGGTGGCCGGCCCGCCGACGGAGATCCTGGTGGCGAAGCCGGCCGGGTACATCTCCGCGACATCAGGGATGAAGGCGAGCTGTGCGCCGGCCTCGGCCAGCCGGTCGAGGTCGCGGGCGAGCTGTCGCGGATATTTGTCGAGGTCTTCACTCGGCGCGAACTGCGTCGGGTTGACGAAGATCGAAACAACGCAGCGTTCGGCCTTTTCCAGCGCGATCCTGACCAGCGAGATATGGCCGTCATGCAGCGCACCCATAGTAGGCACCATGGCAACGCTGAGACCATCGCAACGCCAGTCTCGGATTTGCGCGCGAAGAGCGGCGACACTGTCGATGACGAGAGGCCGGCTCATGCTTTGTCCCGGCTCATTCTTTGTCCCCACTCATTCTTTGTCGTTGTCGGCTGCGGTTGAAAAGACATGGGCCGGGCCGGGGAACGTCCGGCTTCGCACCTCCGCTGCATAGCTGGCCGCCGCCTGCGATATGACGCTGCGCAGGTCGGCATATTGCTTGACGAATTTCGGCACCCGGTCGACGGTCAGACCGACCATGTCGTCGATGACCAGGATCTGGCCGTCGCAGTCGCCGCTGGCGCCGATGCCGATGGTTGGAATGGAAATATGCCGGGTGAGGTCGGCAGCGACGGTCTCGACGGTGCCTTCGATGACCACAGAAAACGCGCCAGCCTTTTCGACCGCTTCGGCGTCGCGATAAAGCGCCGCCACATTCTCCTCGGTCCGGCCCTTGATCCTGTAGCCGCCGTCGCTTTCCACCGATTGCGGCTGCAAGCCGATATGTCCCATGACCGGAATGCCGGCAGCGACGATCGCCGCGATCTGTCGGGCAACTGTGACGCCGCCCTCCAGCTTGATCGCCTGGCAGCCGGTTTCGCCGACGATCCGTCGCGCCGAGGCAACGGCTTGGCGCGGCGTTGCCTCATAGCTTCCGGCCGGCATGTCGACCACCACGCAGGCCCTGGCCGAACCTCGTATCACCGCTTGTCCATGGGCGATCATCATCTCTAGCGAGGCGCCCAGCGTGGTCTTGTGGCCATGGAGAACCATGGCGACGCTGTCGCCGACCAGAAGCAGGTCGACATGGCCGTCGAGCAGGCGAGCGACGGGGTAGGTATAGGCGGTGAGGCAGACGACCGGCACGCCGCCCTTGCGCAGGCGAATGGCGCCGGCACTGATCCGCAGTTCAGGGTCGGATGCATCCGGGGCCATCTTTACCTCCCTCAACCGTCAATCAGGCTGGGTACCTGCATGGGACGCGCAGAGCTTTAGAAAGACCAGGCAGCCTTGGCAAGGCATGCCTCGACAGAGGCGAAAGGCTTGCCAGGTTTGCATCGGTTTTCCGACCGCGATTTGCGTGACGCTTGCGGCAAAACCCTTGCCTTAGCGATGGCCTGACGCCATAAGCAGGAAACAGGCGCCGCCGCTGCCGCCGCGAGGACTTGCCACTAGGACTTGCCACGAGGACTTGGATGAAGACGTTCCTTCTGCAGTTTTTCACCTGGTGGAACAGCCAGACGCTGGGCACGCGCTTCCACACCTGGCGGCATGGCAAGAAAGTCGGGCAGGACGAGGCTGGCAACGTCTACTACGAAGGTGGTGTCGATTCGGAAGGCCGCACCCGCCGCTGGGTCATCTATCGCGACTATTCGGAAGCCTCGATGATTCCGCCCGGCTGGCATGGCTGGATGCATCACCGCGTCGATACGCCGCCGCCGAGCGACAACTACAAGCCACGCGACTGGCAGAAGCCGCATCAGCCGAACCTTACCGGAAGTGCCGCCGCCTATCGCCCCAAAGGCTCCGTGCTCACCAATCAGCATCGCCCGCAGGTGACGGGCGACTACGACGCCTGGACGCCGGGGACGTAACCGCTCGTCGAGACGGATCGGTCCTTTATCGCCACAATTGGCGTTTAGCTGCTTGCCGATCTGACAGCAGCGACTAGCCTTGGGCGCGACAGAATCACCCCGGGCGCAAACCACCGGACCCTGCATGAGCATTTTCAGCCGAATCTCGATGGGCGGACTGACGGCCGCCGCCGCTTTTGTCGCCTGCGCCATCGCCGCCGCACAGACGCTGGAGGCGCCAGTGGAACCGGGGGCACCGATGGGGCTGGAGCCGCCAATGGAACCGGGGGCGCCGATGGAATTGGAGCCGCCAGTGGAACCGGGGGCGCCGATGGAGATGGAGCCGCCAGAGGATCCGGGGGCGCAAGCGGCACCGGAGGCGCCAGCGGAGCCGGATGCGACAGTGGAACCGGATTCGACAGGGGAACCGGATGCGACAGTGGCTCCGGCGGCACCGGCGGCACCGGAACGCATCACCAATCCCGTCGCCGAATTCGCCGGCATCGACAAGATCACCGGCCGCATCATCACCTTCGATGTCTATATCGACGAGACGGTGCAGTTCGGTGCTTTGCAGGTGACGCCGCGCATCTGCTATTCGCAGCCGCAAACCGAAGAGCCGAAGACCGATTCCTTCGTCGAGGTCGACGAGATCACGCTGGATCGCAAGATCCGCCGTATCTTCACCGGCTGGATGTTTGCCGAAAGCCCCGGCCTCAACGCCGTCGAGCACGCCGTCTACGACGTCTGGCTGAAGGGCTGCAAACAGAAGTCGGAGGTGCCGGCACCCGACGCTGCTAAATCCAATTAGGGCGCCAGATGCGGAATCACCTGTTCGGGATCACATGCTGAGCCTTCCGGAACCGCCTTATTCTCCGTGCGTTGGTCATGGCTGGCATTACGGAGATGTCCCCATGATGGCCAACAAGAACGAACTCCTCGATCTCGAAAGAGGGTTCTGGACCGGCGACGCTGCCTATTTCAAAGCCAATGCCGACACCGAATGCTGGTGGCCTTCCCACAGATGGCGCAAACGATGAGCAACGCCGACCTGGCCGGAACCGCGACGGACCCGAACCGCTGGCGCGATCTCGACATCGACCTCAAGGGCATCATCGAGCCGGGCAACGACATTGTCATGCTGACCTATGAGGCCCATGCCACGCGCGAGAATGGCGAGCCCTATGCGGCGCTGGTCAGCACCGGCTATGTCCATCGCGTCAATGGCTGAAAGATGATGTTCCACGCGCAGACGCCTCTTGAGCCTGCCGCAAAACACTGACCCTGGCGCAGATCACGGGAAAAAGACCGCTTCGCCCTTCAGCGCGTCAGCCAGCATCTTTTCATACTTGCCCCTTGGCACGTCGACCGCGCCGAAGCGTTTGAGGTGCTCGGTGGTGAACTGGGTGTCGAGCAGCGCAAAGCGCCGTTCCTTCAGGCGTTCGACCAGATGCACCAGGCAGACCTTCGACGCGTCCGTTTCCCTGGCGAACATGCTTTCGCCGAAGAACACCCGGCCGAGCGACACGCCGTAGAGGCCGCCAACCAGCCGACCCTCACGCCAGGCTTCGACCGAATGGCAATGGCTCATCCTATGGAGTTCGACATAGGCCTCGCGGATCGGCGCATTGATCCAGGTCGACCGGCGTTCCTCGCGCCTCTCGGCGCAGCCATCGATCGTCGCCTCGAAGTCGAAATCGAAACGGATGTCGAACAGGTTTTTCCGGATCGCCTTCCTCAGGCTTTTGGGCGTGTGAAAACCATCGAGCGGGATGATGCCGCGCGTCTCCGGCCGTACCCAGAACACTTCGGGATCGGTGGCGCTTTCGGCCATCGGGAAGACACCCGAGGCGTAGGCCTTGAGCAACAGGTCGGTCGGGATGCGATAGCCTGGCGCGTAGGGACGGGTCATCGCATCATTATATTCTATAAGTTCACGACCTAATCCTCTTTGGCCAGATATTTTTCCAGCCAGTGGATGTCATACTCGCCATTGGCGATATCGGCATTGCCGACGAGATCGCGAAACAGCGGCAGCGTCGTATTGATGCCGTCGACGACGAATTCGTCGAGTGCCCGCCGCAGCCGCATCATGCATTCGACACGGTTGCGGCCGTGCACGATCAGCTTGCCGATCAGGCTGTCGTAGTAGGGCGGGATCTTGTAGCCGGAATAGACGCCGGAATCGACACGGATGCCGAGGCCGCCCGGCGTGTGGAAGTGGGTGATCGTGCCGGGCGAGGGGGTGAAGGTGCGCGCATCCTCGGCATTGATGCGGCATTCGATGGCGTGGCCCTGGAAGCGGATGTCTTCCTGGCGCACCGAAAGCCCAGCGCCCGAGGCGACGCGGATCTGCTCGTGCACGAGGTCGATGCCGGTGATCGCCTCCGTCACCGGATGCTCGACCTGCAGGCGCGTGTTCATCTCGATGAAGTAGAATTCGCCGTTCTCGTAGAGGAATTCGATAGTGCCGGCGCCGGAATAGCCAAGATCGGCGATCGCCCTGGCGCAGACGCCGCCGATATGCGCGCGCTCCTCGGCATTGAGGGCCGGCGAGGGCGCTTCTTCCCAGACTTTCTGGTGACGGCGCTGCAGCGAGCAGTCGCGCTCGCCGAAATGCACGCCGTGGCCGGCACCGTCACCGAATACCTGCACCTCGATGTGGCGTGGCTTTTGAAGGTATTTCTCGATGTATACGGCGTCGTCGCCGAAGGCAGCACCGGCTTCCGAACGCGCCGTCTGCAGTGCGACTTCAAGATCCACTTCGCTGCGCGCCACCTTCATGCCGCGTCCGCCGCCACCGGCCGACGCCTTGATGATCACGGGGTAGCCGATCTCGGCGGCGATGCGTTTGGCTTCCTTTTCCTCGGTGACCGCGCCGTCGGAGCCGGGCACCACCGGAATGCCAAGACGCTTTGCGGTGCGCTTGGCCTCGATCTTGTCGCCCATGATGCGGATGTGATCGCCGGTCGGGCCGATGAAGGTGATGTTGTGCGCGGCGAGGATATCGGCGAATTTGGCATTCTCCGACAGGAAGCCGTAGCCCGGATGCACCGCGTCGGCGCCGGTGATCTCGCAGGCCGCGACGATCTGGTGGATGTTGAGATAGCTGTCGCGCGACGGCGGCGGCCCGATGCAGACGCTCTCGTCGGCGAGCCGCACATGCATGGCGTCGGCGTCGGCTGTCGAATGCACCACTACCGTCTGGATGCCGAGCTCCTTGCAGGCGCGCAGCACTCTCAAAGCGATTTCGCCGCGATTGGCGATGAGGATTTTCTGGAACATTTTTCGGCTGTTCCCGGCTCTACTCGATCACGACGAGCGGCATGCCGTATTCGACCGGCTGCGCATCCTCGAACAGGATCGCCGTCACCGTGCCGGCACGGGGCGAGGGGATCTGGTTCATCGTCTTCATCGCCTCGATGATCAGCAGCGTCTGGCCTTCCTTGACCTGCTGGCCGACCTCGATGAACGCCTTGGCGTCGGGCGACGGCGCCAGGTAGGCGGTGCCGACCATGGGCGAGGCGACTGCATTCTTGGACACGTCGGCCGCTGCCGGGGCGGCTGCGGCCGCCGGCTGCGCTGCCGGCGGCGCGTAGGCGGGCTGCGGTGCGGCGACCGCATGGACGGCCGGCGCCTGTCGCGACACGCGCACCTTCAAGTCACCCAGCTCGACCTCGATCTCGGTGAGGTTGGTGTCGTTCAGTATGCCCGCCAGATCGCGGATAAGCTGCTGGTCAACACCATTCTTCTTAATCGACATTTTCGAGCCTTCTGTTTGTTGGCCAGTCATAGGCGTGCGGCCAGCGCCTGCAGCGCCAGTGTGTAGCCGAGCGGCCCGAACCCGCAGATCACGCCGACGGCGACCGGCGAGACCATTGAGATGTGGCGGAATGATTCCCGCGCATGGATGTTGGAAAGATGAACTTCGGCGACGGGCAATGGCGCGACTGAGCGGATGGCGTCGTGAATGGCGATCGAGGTGTGGCTGTAGGCGCCCGGATTGATGACGATGCCGACAGCCTTGTCGGCGGCTTCCTGTATCCAGTCGACGAGGTCGCCCTCATGGTTCGACTGACGGAAATCGATCTCGAGCCCAAGCGCCGCACCTGCCTGCTTGCAATCTTCGGCGATCGCGGCAAGCGTCTTGCCGCCATAGATGCCCGGCTCGCGCTTGCCGAGCGCGTTGAGGTTGGGACCGTTCAGGACGAAAACCGTTTTCAAAATGCCGACCTTTTTCCAGTGTGGTTTTGAATCCGAAATTCGCAATATCTTGAAGCAGCGCTTTGAACGAATTTCGGATTCAAATCCACCACATCAGCGCCGGCATCAGTCGGCGCGCCGGACCTCTATAATGGGCTTAGGCGCCTGCGAAAAGAGCGCAAGTCGGTTCTTTCGCTGTCCACAACAGGCGGAAAATGGGTTGCGCCGAAACCGATCAGAGTGCGGCCTTGGCCGCCTCGATCTTCTCCGCCAGCACTTGCTGGCCGAGCGCCCCGAACACCACCTCGTTGCCGACCACATAGGAGGGCGTTCCGGTTATGGCCAGCTTGTTGGCAATGTCATAGGTCTTGGAGAGGGCCTCGGCGATTGACGGGTCCTTCATCTTCTCGCGCAGCGTCGCTTCGTCGGCGCCGAGCGAAAGCGCTACCTTGATGGCCGCTGCTTCGGTGGCGCGTCCCTGGGCGCCGAGCAGCGCGTTGTGGAACTCGCCGTATTTCTCCGGCATCATCAGGTGGAAGGCCATCGAGACGACGCTCGCCTTCTGCGAATCCGGGCCGAGGATCGGGAACTCCTTGAGCACGAAGCGCAGGTCCGGATCGGCTGTCGTCAGCGTCTTCATGTCCTCCATCGCGCGTTTGCAGTAGCCGCAATTGTAATCGTAGAACTCGACGATGGTGACCTTGCCGTTCGGATTGCCGACGACGCCGTCGAAGGCCGAGTTGAAGATCTGGTCCTTGGCATCTTTGATGATGGCGAGACTGGCGATGCGCTGCGCCTCCTTCTGCTTGGCCTCGAGCGCTTCCTGAGCCTCCAGCAGCACTTCGGGGTTCTTCAGGAGATAGTCGCGGATGATGCCTTCGACTTCGGTCCGGTCTATTTTGGTGTCGGCGGGCGCCGCCTGGGCGATCTGCACGGCATCGGCCTTTGCCGTCTGCGGACTTCCGGTCACGAACCCGAAACCCAGCATGGCGAGAGCGACCGCCACTCCCGTGGTGCCCAGCAGAATTGCCTTGTTCATCGTCCCTAATCCTCTTGCCTGGTTTCCGGCCCGATTGGTCTGACCTCGATTGGTCCGACTACATGTCGCCGCGCACGGCCGGAAGGTTCACTTTTTCTTGCCTGATGGTGCGTAGTTTATGATGTCCTGCGCGCGGATCCAGCCCGGCTCGCCGCGCTTCATTTTCATCTGCGCGCGCATTGCGAAGATCTTGGCATCCTTGTAGGCGCCGGAATAGAAATGGCCTTCGGCGGTTGCAAGATCGGCGGCCGGAATGTTGCCGAGCTCGCCATAGGCCTGCGCCAGATGGCGGTAACCGACGGCGTTTTCCCGGTCGCGCCCGAGGCCCTTGTTGATCTGCACCACCGCTTTCTCCAGGGATTCGGGCGTGCCGATGGCCATCAGCGCCTGGCCGTAGGAGACCGACAGCAACCCGGATCGCGCCGGATCGAGGCTGACCGCCTTGGCATAGGCTTCGGCGGCAGCCTTCGGTCTGTTCGCCTTCATCAGGATGTCGCCACGCAATTCCTGGAAATAGGGGTTTTTCGGCTGTGCCTTGATCAGCGCGTTGGTCTTGGCGAGCGCCCCCGCCAGATCGCCGAAAAGGTAGCTCGTCTGCGCGTCGCCATATTGCGAGGCGAGGCTGGCCGGGTTCTTGCGCATCAGCCGCGATGCGGCGGCCTTGCCTCCCATATAGGCGGCGATCTTGATGCGCATCATGTCGTGCCGCTGCTGCAGTGCCGGCGTATCGACCTTGTCGACATAGGGGCTCTGCTTGACCAGGACTTCGAGATTGGCGATGCGTTCCCGCGGCAGCGGATGGCTGATCCGGTAGGGATCGACCTGCGCCCCTGACAGCGAGAGCGCGCTCTGAAAGCGGCCGAAGGTCTTCAGCATGCCCAGGCCGGACTGACCGGTGGCATTGAGATAGGTTATCGCCGAGCGGTCGGCGGTCATCTCTTCGGTGCGCTGATAGGCGAGGATACTGCGCTGCGCCATCTCGCCGCCGCCAGCCGCGACCCCCATGCCGGCGCCGGCGAGGCCCCGGCTTTTGGTGGTGGCGCCGGCGACGATGGCGCCGGCGCCAAGCAGCGTCGCGATGATGGCCATCGTCTTGGCGCGTTCGAGCTGGTTGCGCAATTTTTGCTGGTGCCCACCGGCAATGTGGCCGGCTTCGTGTGCGATGACGCCGATGATCTCGTTGGGCGTCTCCGCCGACATCAGGGCGCCGGTGTTGATGAACAGACGGGACCCGGCAACGAAGGCGTTGAAACTCTGGTCGTTGACCAGCACGATGTCGACGCCGTCTTCCGGCAGGCCCGCGGCCCGGAAGATCGGCCGCGCATAATCGCGTACCAGCGCCTCGATCTCGGCATCGCGCACCACCGGCACGTTTTGCGCTAAGGCGCTGATGGTGCCGGTCACAGCGACCGTCGCGGCAAGCGAAAGCGTCGCGAAGGCGCGCGCTGCCCTGGCTATCGTCGATTTGGGTCGGCTAAACATGGCAGGTCCACTGGTAGACGAGCGGGCGAAGGATGAAAAGTCGGCACTGAAACTTTACCGAACTTGTGATCCTCACATCAATCGGGCATTTGTGCGGCGCGGGACGCCAAAGCTCGGCGCCGGCAGCCGACAAGTGCCGACCAAAGGGCCGACCCAAGGGCCGCCCAGGAATGAGGTCAAATGGTTGTATCGCTTTCGCGTCGTGGCGAAGTCGAGCCGTTCCACGCCATGGATATTCTGGCGGAAGCGAATCGGCTGAAGGCAAAGGGCGTGCCGGTTGTTTCCATGGCCGTTGGCCAGCCGTCCGACCCGGCGCCGGCCGGGGTCAGGCAAGCGGCGACGAACGCATTGAAGATGGGGCGCATCGGCTACACCGACGCATTGGGTCTTTCCGGCCTGCGCGAGGCGATCGCGCAGCACTATGCCGACCACTACGGGCATGCCGTTTCACCCGGCCGGATCGCCGTCACCACCGGATCGTCGGCCGCCTTCAACCTGGCCTTTCTGGCGATGTTCGATCCAGGCGATTGTGTCGCCATCGCCGCACCCGGCTATCCGGCCTATCGCAACATCATGGCAGCGCTCGGCATCGAGATCGTCGAGATCGAGCTCCACGGTGATGCCTATCTCCACGCCGAACATCTGAAGGCCGCGCATCGCGAAAAGAAGCTGAAGGGTGTGTTGTTTGCCAGCCCGGCCAATCCGACCGGGGCAATTATCCCCGCCGACGAGCTGTCGGCGCTGGTGACGACGGCGCAAGAGCTCGGCATCGCCGTGATCTCCGACGAGATCTATCACCGGCTGGCTTACGCTGCGCCGGACACGACGGCGCTTGCCTACGGCCAGGACGTGACGGTGATCAATTCCTTCTCGAAATATTACTGCATGACCGGTTGGCGTATCGGCTGGATGGTGCTGCCGGAAGCATTGGTGCGGCCGGTCGAGCGCATCGCCCAGAGTCTCTACATCTCACCGCCGGAACTGTCCCAGATCGCCGCGATCGAGGCATTCAAGGCGACCGGGGAATTGGAGGCGGTGAAGGCGCGCTACGCCTGGAATCGCGAACTTTTGATGACACGCCTGCCCGAACTCGGCTTTGCGCTGGCGGCACCGATGGACGGGGCGTTCTACGCCTTCTGCGATGTCACCAGGCACACCAACGACAGTATGGCCTTCGCGCGCAAGATGCTGGCCGAGGCGCATGTGGCGGCGACGCCCGGCCGCGATTTCGATCCGCTTCAAGGCCATCGAACCATGCGCTTTTCCTACGCCGGCAGCCACGATGAGATGGTCGAGGCGATGATGCGCCTCGAACGCTGGCTGAAGTAGCGCGAATGCCGGAACTCGAACAGGCTTTGACCGAAATTGCCGCCGAAATGGCGGAGCGCACGGATCGCGGTGAAGTCGCGACCTACATTCCGCAGCTCGGCAAGGTCGATCCGAAAAAGTTCGGTATCGCCGCCGTGACCAATGACGGTCGCGTGCTGATGGCGGGCGACGCCGATGAGCCGTTTTCGATCCAGAGCATTTCGAAGGTGTTTACGCTGACATTGGCGCTCGGCAATGTCGGCGACGCGTTGTGGCAGCGTGTCGGGCGCGAGCCTTCGGGCAACCCGTTCAACTCGATCGTCCAGCTCGAGCATGAGAACGGCATTCCGCGCAATCCGTTCATCAATGCCGGCGCCATCGTCATTTCCGACATTCTGCTCGCCGGCCACCAGCCGCGCGAGGCGATCGGCGAGATCCTGCGCTTCATCCAGTTCCTGGCCGACGACGAGACCATCATCATCGACCGCGAGGTCGCGGCTTCGGAACGGGCCACCGGTTTTCGCAACTTGGCGCTTGCCAACTACATGAAATCCTTCGGCAATCTCAACCACGCACCGGACCTGGCGCTGGGCGTCTATTTCCATCATTGCGCCATCGCCATGAGCTGCCGGCAACTGGCTTTGGCCGGCCGCTTCCTTGCCAATGGCGGCAAGAACCCGGCGACCGGCCATTCCGTTGTTTCGGCCGAGCGCGCCCGCCGCATTGGCGCGATGATGCTGACCTGCGGTCATTATGACGGCTCCGGCGATTTCGCCTTTCGCGTCGGCATCCCCGGCAAGAGCGGCGTTGGCGGCGGCATTTTGGCGATCGTGCCGGGCGTGGCTTCGCTCGCCGTCTGGTCGCCCGGCCTCAACGCCAACGGCAATTCCAGGCTTGGGTCGATTGCGCTGGAAAGGCTGGCGAAGATGATGAACTGGTCGGTCTTCGCGCCATAAAGATTTGGGGGCGCCATAGAGATTGTGACGCTTCAGACAAGAAAATTCCCGCGCTGTCGACAGGACAGCGCGGGATTCTTTTGGTCAAAAGATCAGGCTAAACTACCGAAAAGCTTAGAAAAAGCCTTTCCGCTGCCACCAGCCGGCACGCTTCGGCTTTTCCTCGGTCTTTTCCTCTTCGGCAACAGTCGAAGACACGATCGGCTCAACCGGAGCATCTACCGGTACAGGCTTGCGTCGCGATGGGCGGACCTTCGGTTTTTCGTCGACGGTGGTCATGACTGTTTCCTCCGGAACAGGTGCGGGAGCCTCGGCAGAGGTTTCCGGCTCGGCTGCCGGCGTCTCGGCGACGACGTCCGCCGCAGCCTTCTTCGGCTTGGCGGCGCGGCGCGGCTTCTTCGGCTTTTCGGCGCTCGGCATGTCGTCATTGGCCGGAGCAAGGTCCACAGGCTCTTCGACCGGCGTTGCTGCTACCGGCTCGCTGGAGACGGCTACGCCCTCCAAGACTTCGGCTTCGGGCCTGTCAGCCGACTCGGCAGTGCCTGCATCGACCTCGCCTTCGCCGTCTTCACGGCGATTGCGCTTGCCGCCACGCTTGCCGCGCCGGCGCTTCTTGCCCTGACCTTCATCCACTACTTGACCTTCATCCGACGCTTCCACCGCCTCAGTGACGCCGACCTGGTCTTCGTGGTCTGCTTCGACGCCTTCATCGCCTAAGGCCCCGGATACGCCTTCGGCAGTGGCCGGGAGGGACGCGCCTTCCATTGGGGCGCCATGCTCGCGGTCGCGATCCTTGCCGCCGCGCCGTCTGCGGCGCTTGCGGCGCTTGCGGTCGCGGCCTTCGCCATCCTCGCTTGGCCTTGGCTGTTGCGGCTGCTGGGCTTGGCGCGGTTGCTCCGTCGGTGCAACGGCCTCGTCTTCCTCCTCCTCGATGACGATTTCGTCGGCGGCCTCTTCCGGCTCGACATAGGCGGGCAAGGTGCGCACCTCGACGAAGCCTTCAGGCTTTTCAGCCAGCGCGCCGCGGAAGATCGCATAATGCTGGGCGCCGACCGTGTCGTCGGCTTCGACGGTGATGGTCAGGCCGAAGCGGCTTTCGAGCTCCACCAGCGTGCCGCGCTTGTGGTTGAGCACATAGAGCGCGGTCGCCGCCGGCGTCCGTACCGTGATGTGGCTGCGCGAATCCTTGAGCAGAAATTCCTCGATCGCCCGCACCACCATCAGCGCGACAGACGAATCGGACCGCACATGGCCGGTGCCGCCGCAATGCGGGCAAGGCTTCATCGTCGATTCCAGCACGCTGGCTCGGATGCGCTGGCGCGACATCTCCATCAGGCCGAAATGCGAGATGCGGCCGACCTGGATGCGGGCGCGATCGTTCTTGAGGTGATCCTTCAGCCGCTTTTCGACGGAGCGGTTGTTGCGGTTCTCCTCCATGTCGATGAAGTCGATGACGATCAGGCCGGCAAGATCGCGCAGCCTCAGCTGCCGTGCGACTTCCTCGGCCGCTTCCAGATTGGTGTGAAGCGCCGTGTCCTCGATCGAGTGCTCCTTGGTGGAGCGGCCCGAATTGACGTCGATGGCGACCAGCGCTTCGGTCTGGTTGATGATGATGTAGCCACCGCTCTTTAGGGTCACCTGCGGCTGCAGCATGCGGTCGAGCTGCGCCTCGATGCCATTACGCACGAAGATCGGCGTCGTGTCGCGGAACGGCTGCACGACCTTGGCGTGGCTCGGCATCAGCATGCGCATGAAGTCCTTGGCCTCGCGATAGCCCTCTTCGCCGGAAACCAGGATCTCGTCGATGTCCTTGTTGTAGAGATCGCGCACCGAGCGCTTGATCAGGCTGCCTTCCTCGTAGACCAGGGCAGGGGCCGTGGACTGCAGCGTCAGATTGCGGACGTTTTCCCAAAGCCGCATCAGATATTCGTAGTCGCGCTTGATCTCGGCCTTGGTGCGGCTTTCGCCGGCTGTGCGCAGGATGACGCCCATGCCCTGCGGCACTTCGAGATCGGCGACGACCTCCTTCAGCCGCTTGCGGTCCTGCGCGTTGGTGATCTTGCGCGAGATGCCGCCGCCACGCGCCGTGTTCGGCATCAGCACCGAATAGCGGCCGGCAAGCGACAGGTAGGTGGTGAGCGCCGCGCCCTTGTTGCCGCGCTCTTCCTTCACGACCTGCACCAGGAGGATCTGCCGGCGCTTGATCACTTCCTGGATCTTGTACTGGCGGCGCACCGGCTTGCGGCGGTTGCGCGCTTCTTCCAGCGCATCCTCGGCGCCGACCGATTCGACCTCATGGTCGTCCAGATGCGAGGACTGCACCTCTTCCAGCATGCCGCGATCATTGTCGGTGGACGTGGCTTCGCCGGCCGAGTCCGGCTGCGCCACGGCTTCGGAAATCACATCCGCTTCAATGCCGGCGGCGATGGAATTGGGTCCGCCTTCGGAAGGCCCAGTCTCATCATGGCTCGTCTCATCATGGCTCGTCTCATCATGACTCGCGTCAACATGACCGGCGACATCCTCGCCATGTTCCGAAGTATCGGACGGCGTGTCGATATTTTCGGAAACGGCAGCGACGTGCTCCGCGACCGCATCCTTGCCGTGTTCGCCGCGCTCATTGGAACCGCTGTCATTGGAATCGACAGAATCGTCCGAATCGGCCGCACCTGCATCACGCTTGTGCTCGCCTCGGTCGCGGCTCTTGCCGCCGCGCCGGCGTCCGCGCCGCCCGCGATCGCGGCTCTGGCGGTCGTCGCCTTCGCCGTCCTCATCGTCCTCGTCTTCAGCCTCCTGCGCTTCCGCGCGCAGCAGCGCCTGACGGTCGGCGACCGGAATCTGGTAGTAGTCGGGATGAATTTCACTGAAGGCGAGGAAACCGTGACGGTTGCCGCCATATTCGACAAAGGCTGCCTGAAGCGAGGGTTCGACGCGCGTTACGCGGGCGAGGTAGATATTTCCTTTGAGCTGCTTTTTGTCCTGGGATTCAAAGTCGAATTCTTCAATACGGTTACCGCGAACGACGACAACACGTGTTTCCTCCGGGTGGGAGGCGTCTATCAGCATCTTGTTGGGCATTATTTCGTTTCCCCCCGGCAGCCGTCAGCCGCAGCTTGCGGGGCAAAGCCCGCCGCTGTGAGTGTGGATGAACATGGGTGCCGGGCAATTGAATGTCCGCCGGCCGCTGCCTGAGCGCCATAGCGGTGCCGCCCGCAGCCATAATGGCGCGGTTTGCTGCGGACCTTTCCATGATTGCGCTTGAAGCCATCGTAACCAGCAGAACCTTTTTGAACCAAAGCCCGGGAAAACCGGACCAGCTTGTTTGCTCATACAGAGCCGGCGCGGGACAATCCCGGCCGTTTCCTCACGCAGGCGCTTCCCCCGCCACGGGCTCGCACCTGCGAAATTCGTCGCGATCACTTGATACCTTCTTCGCCTGAAGCGAAAGGAGCCGTCGTTCATCTGACCTGTAGCAGGAAGCTGCGGAGAAGGACGGTTCCAGGATTGCAGTGATCCACCATCGCTTTTATGATTTGGCGGGTTGGAAGGCAACCCCGATTTCCGATGCCGGCAAAAAGCAGTTCCGCAACGGAAGCACGGCTTTGAGCGTTGCATGAAAAGGCTTGGTTAACCTTCTCTGGATACCAATCGTTAATCGAGTTCGCGGCCTAACCGGCACTTCTACAAAACGACGACACTCCGACAAACAAGATTAGGCGCCTTGGCGCCAAACCGGAGCGACTGGAAAGAGATGGGACTGGCAGTCTTCACGCACAAGAGTGGTCGCGCCGGAGGCATTTTTTTCTACGCCGCCTACTTCCGCGCTGCCCAATTCCGCGATGCTTGTCTGGTGTTGCTGGTTGTCGCTTGCCTGGCCTTTTCGCCGGTTTCCTTTGCCGCCGACGCGCCGCTCGCCGTGACGAGCTACAAAATGGCGGGTGACGCCACCAAGATGCGCATCGTCATGAATTTCGATCGCGAGCCCGACGTCAAATGGTTCCTGCTGCGCGGCCCCCACCGTCTGGTCGTCGACCTGCCAAGCACGAAATTCGCCATCAATGCCAAGGATGTGAAGGCGCGCGGCCTGGTCAGGAGCGTGCGCTACGGCGATCTCGGCGAGGGGGTGTCACGGCTGATTCTCACCGGCAAGGGCCCGTTCGCCGTCGACAGGCTCGACGTGCTCAAGAATGATGACGGCAGCGGCTACCGCATCGCAATCGACATGTCTGCGGCGTCCGTGCGGGAGTTCGACGCCGCTCTTGCCAATCAGGCGCTGACCACCGGCTCGACGGTCTCTTCCGACAAGGGCGGCAGGGTCGGCACCGGCCCGGTCTCCAATCCAGGCCATCGCTTCACCGTCGTCATCGATCCAGGCCATGGCGGCATCGACGGCGGCGCCGAGGGCCTGAACGGCACTGTCGAAAAGAACGTCACGCTCGCTTTCGCCACCGAATTGCGGGAAAGACTGGCCGCAGTCGGCAAATACGACGTGTTCATGACGCGCGAGACGGACCAATTCCTGCGGCTGGACGACCGCGTGCGAATTGCCCGCCAGCACGAGGCCGATCTGCTCATTTCGATCCACGCCGACACGATCAGGGTCAAGGGCCTTCGCGGCGCAACCGTCTACACCGTCTCCGACAAGGCTTCCGATCCCGAAGCGCAGGCGCTCGCCGACCGTGAAAACCTTTCCGATCAATTCGCCGGCATGGAAATCAAGGACGACGACAAGGAAGTGACCGACATCCTGATCGACCTGATCCGCCGCGAGACGCACGGTTTCTCGATGCGTTTTGCCCAAACTTTGGTCGGCCAGCTTTCCACCAGCGTCGGCCTCATCAACAATCCGCAGCGTTCGGCCAGCTTCAAGGTGTTAAAGGCACCGGATGTCCCCTCCGCGCTGGTCGAACTCGGCTATCTGTCGAACGCGAAGGACGAGGCGCAACTGCTCAGCGCCGATTGGCGCGGCAAGGCTGCCCAGAGCATAACCAATGCCATCGCCCTGTTCGCCTCAGCCCGGGCCGGAGCCGGAACCGGAGGCTGAGATATCAGCCGCGCTACAACCAGAGGCAGCGTTGCACGACGACAACACCCTGCACTTATTTCCGCCATTCGAAGGCGAAATTCCAAGCTGCCGCATTTTGCCCACATGGTGGCGACATGGATTTTCGATTACCGGTCGGGATCGTCTCGAAAGCTTGCGCGAAAGGCGGCTTCGTTTAGGGAATTCCCGAACCAAGGACTGGAGCGGGCATGATTCGTCTCATTGGTTATTTCTTCGGCATCGGCACGGCGCTGGCCCTTTTGGTCGCGGCGGGCGTGGCGATCTATATCAGCCATTTGTCGAAGGATCTGCCCGACTACGAGGTCCTGGCCAAGTATGAACCGCCGGTGACGACCCGCATCCATGCGTCTGACGGTGCGCTGATGGCCGAATATGCGCGCGAGCGGCGCCTGTATTTGCCGATCCAGGCGGTGCCGGATCGTGTCAAGGCGGCCTTCCTGTCTGCCGAGGACAAGAATTTCTATAATCATCCCGGCATCGATATGACCGGCCTTGGCCGCGCTGTAATGGTCAATCTGCAGAATTTCGGCTCTGGCAAGCGCCAGGTCGGCGCCTCGACGATCACCCAGCAGGTGGCGAAAAACTTCCTGTTGTCCTCGGACCAGACCTACGAGCGCAAGATCAAGGAGATGATCCTTGCCTTCCGCATCGAGCAGGCCTATTCGAAGGACCGCATTCTCGAGCTTTACCTCAACGAAATTTTCTTCGGGCTTGGCGCCTATGGCGTCGCCGGCGCGGCACTCACCTATTTCGACAAGGCGGTGAATGAACTCACCGTGGCGGAGGCGGCCTATCTGGCGGCTTTGCCGAAGGGCCCCTCCAACTATCACCCCTTCAAATATGCCGACCGCGCCATCGAGCGCCGCAACTGGGTCATCGACCAGATGGTCGGCAACGGCTACGTCACGCAAGAGGAAGGCGCGAAGGCCAAGGCCGAGGCGCTCGGCGTCAAGCCACGCCGCTCCGGCACATATCTGTTCGCCGGCGAATACTTCACCGAGGAAGTGCGTCGCCAGATCAGCGCGCGCTACGGCGAGAATGCGCTCTACGAGGGCGGCCTGTCCGTCCGTACGACGCTCGATCCCAAGATGCAGCTGATCGCCCGCAAAGCCATGCAGAACGGCCTGATGAAGTTCGATACGCTGCGCGGCTATCGCGGGCCGGTGAAGACCATCAGCGTATCCGGCGACTGGGGCGCGCCTTTGAGCGAAGTCAAGGGACTGGACGACGTGCCCGAATGGTCGCTCGCCGTCGTGCTCGACAGCTCGGAGAGCGGCCTGTCGATCGGCCTTCGGCCGACCCGGCAGATCTCGGGCGAACTCGTCAAGGATCGCATCGAAGGCACCGTCAGCCGCGAGGACATGAGCTTCGCCATGCGTCATGTGGTCGGCGGCAAGACCGTCAAGGCCAAATCGCCGGCGGACGTGCTGAAGCCGGGCGATGTCATCTTCGTGCAGAAGAAAGAGGGAACGGACGGGGCCTATATCCTGCGCCAGGCCCCCGAAGTGGAAGGTGGCATGATCGCCATGGATCCGCATACCGGCCGTGTTCTGGCCATGGTCGGCGGGTTCTCCTACTCGCAATCCGAATTCAACCGTGCCACGCAGGCCATGCGGCAGCCGGGTTCGTCGTTCAAGCCGATCGTCTATTCGGCAGCCCTCGACAATGGCTATACGCCAGCTTCGGTGATCATGGACGGCCCGATCACCATCAAGAGCGGCAACACGACCTGGACGCCGAAGAACTACGATGGAAGGACAGCTGGCCCGGCGACCTTGCGGTCCGGCATCGAGAGGTCGCGCAATCTGATGACTGTGCGCCTGGCCAACGACATGGGCATGAAGCTGGTCGCCGAATATGCCGAGCGCTTCGGCGTCTATGACCGTCTGGCGCCGTACCTGCCGATGGCGCTGGGTTCGGGCGAGACCACCGTGATGCGCATGGTGTCGGCTTATTCGATCATGGCCAACGGCGGCAAGTCGATCAAGCCGACGCTGATCGACCGCATCCAGGATCGCTACGGCAAGACGGTGTACAGGCAGGACGAACGCGGCTGCGAAAATTGCAACGCCGCCGAATGGCAGAACCAGCCTGAGCCGGAACTGGTCGACAATTCCGAGCAGGTGCTCGATCCGATGACCGCCTATCAGATCACCTCGATGATGGAGGGCGTCGTCGAGCGCGGTACCGGCGCCACCGTCGCCGAACTCGGCCGCCACATCGCCGGCAAGACCGGAACGACAAACGACGAGAAGGATACCTGGTTCATCGGCTACACGCCCAATCTCGTTGTCGGCCTTTATATGGGCTACGATCAGCCGAAAGGTCTTGGCAAGGGCGCGACCGGCGGCGGTCTCGCAGCGCCGATCTTCAAGGACTTCATGCGCGTGGCGCTGGACGGCACGCCCAATGTCGATTTCCAGGTTCCCGAAGGCATGAAGCTGATCGCCATCAATCGCAAGACCGGCATGGCTGCCAACCCAGACGACGCTGGCGCCTTTATCGAAGCCTTCAAGCCGGGCACCGGCCCCGCCGACAGCTATTGGGTGATCGGCATGGGTGCGGACGGCTCCAACGCCTCCGGCGGCGCGCTGTCGCCACAGGCCAACCAAGCCATCCAGTCCGGCGGCGGCGGGCTCTATTGACATAGGACATGGTGTTCTGGGCCGGCTTTCGAGCCGGCCCATTTCGCTTTACAGGCGGCGGTGCCGTCCCTATGTATCGCGCCAACCCAGCTCTGTTTAAGCAACAGGGCACCATTTCAGCACAGGACAGAACGACCAGCCATGCGCGCGGAAACGCAGAACATTGTCGACGAAATCAGGCAGGCGATAACCCTGCTGAGGAGGCATCTTTGACTGGGATCAAGCCATAAAGCGGCTTGAATACCTGAATGTGCGTGCCGAGGATTCGAGTCTCTGGAACGAACCGCTGGAGGCGCAGAAGCTGATGCGTGAGCGCCAGGGCCTCGAGGAAGGCATCGCCTTGGTCAAAGGCCTCACCCAGGCGCTGGAAGACAATATCGGCCTGATCGAGCTTGGCGAGGAAGAGGGCGACGAGAGCGTCATCGCCGAGGCGGAAGCGGCGATCCGCTCGATGCGCGGCGAAGCAAAGGCTCGCCAGATCGAGACGCTGCTTTCGGGCGAGGCGGACGCCAACGACAGTTATCTCGAAGTCCATGCCGGCGCCGGCGGCACCGAAAGCCAGGACTGGGCCTCGATGCTTCTGCGCATGTACACGCGTTGGGCCGAGCGGCGGCGCTTCAAGGTCGAGGTGCTGGAAGTGCATGACGGCGAAGAGGCCGGCATCAAGTCCGCTACGCTGCTGATCAAGGGCCACAATGCCTATGGTTGGCTGAAGACGGAATCCGGCGTTCACCGTCTCGTGCGTATTTCGCCCTACGACAGCAATGCGCGCCGCCACACGTCGTTTGCCAGCGTCTGGGTCTATCCCGTAATCGACGATACGATCGAGATCGATGTTTCCGAATCGGATGTCCGCATCGACACCTATCGTTCGTCCGGATCGGGCGGCCAGCACGTCAACACCACCGATTCGGCGGTCCGCATCACCCATCTCGCCACCGGCATCGCGGTCGCCTGCCAGGCCGAGCGCTCCCAGCACAAGAACAAGGCGAAGGCCTGGGAGATGCTGCGCTCGCGGCTCTACGAGGAAGAGCTGAAGAAGCGCGAGGCGGTGGCGAACGCCACCGAAGCATCGAAGAGCGATATCGGCTGGGGCCACCAGATCCGCTCCTACGTTCTGCAGCCCTATCAGCTGGTGAAGGATCTTCGCACTGGCGTCGAGAGCACAAGCCCGTCGAGCGTGCTGGACGGCGACCTCGACGATTTCATGGAGGCGTCGCTGTCGCAGCGCATCGAGGGCGGCGCCGGCGAAGTGGTGGCCGATATCGACTGAAGCTCCTACGCCCCAAGCAGCAGGAACATCACGCTAGAGTAACAGGCTCTTCACTGTAATTGAGCGGTCGCTTTATGGCTTTGTTTTTTCATCGAATTTTCCACAACGACATCTACCTCCGGGTTAGATGTTGCAGGCCTGCCGGCACCTGGCCCGGAACCACTGCGAACTGAATCTCGTTATCCGCGATCCCATCTGCCGGGGTTGATGAAGTCACTCTCGTCAACCCCCGGCAGGCTGGTTCCGGTTGCAGATGTCGGCGCTCGGTTGCAAAGCAATTTCTTGCGCCAACAAAGGAATCAGCCCAGCATCCGAAGGGTGGGAGAAAAAGCATTTATGGCCGGACGCGGCGTATCTGCGACCTGACGATCCGGCCACTGGGAAGACACGTTCTGGGAACGGGCAAGCGAAACGCTTGATAACTCGGTGATAGGAACTGCGCCCATGCCCGCTCTCAAGACCCGATCGGCCTCAGCCGTCCAGACGGCGCGCCGCCTCCTGAATTCAATCATTGCGGTGGTGGCTCTGACCGCCGCCACCGTTGCATTTGCAGCGCCGGCTTTGGCGCACGACGCCACGCCGACTGCAGCGAAGCCGCAAGGCTGGAGTTACCCATTCTCCTGCTGTTCTGGCTATGATTGCCGCGCGGTCTCGCAGACGTCGATCAGCGAGCGTCCGGAAGGCTATGTCATCAAAGGGACAGGCGAGGTCGTGGCCTACAGCGATGCGCGGATCAAGAATTCGCCCGATGGCGAATATCACTGGTGCTCGGTCGCCGGCGCCAATGACGGAAAGACCATCTGCCTGTTCGTGCCCCCGTCGTCGTTTTAATGCGTGTCGCCCAAAGGCTTGCCCCAAGGGCCTGAGCGATGGCCTGACCCCCGAGGGTGCGCAGCGGTTTTGGGATAACGATATGCATCATAAAGATCGAAGCGCGCCACGCGTGACGCAGGCAAGCGAGTCTGCTGACAGACGGTTGTCAAGAGCGTCTCTTTATGTTGCCTTGCCGCGGACGGGAGGCAATCGTAAGGGAGGCGTTCATGACAATAAAGGCAAGCTGCCACTGCAGGGCGACGACGTTCGAAGTTTCGCAAGCGCCGCTAACCGTGACGCAATGCACCTGCTCCTTCTGCTCGAAACGCGGCTCGTTGTGGGCCTATTACACCCCGTCGCAATTCAAGCTCACCAGCCCACTCAAGAATGTCTCCTTCTACCGGTGGGGGTCGAAAACGATCAAACACGGTTTCTGCGCCACCTGCGGCTGCGGCACCTTCACCGAAACGCCGGACTGGTCGACCGGCAAGCCGGATTTCGACAATCCGAAAATCAGCGTTAATTCGCGCCTGTTCGACGATTTCGACCTCGATCAGGTCGAGGTCGTCGTCATCGACGGCAAGAATCTCTGGTAGCCGATAATCTCTGGTAGCCGATCAGAATTGCGCAATACCGCGGCCGTGCAATTGACCGGGAAAAGCCATAGCCAGCCGCTTTTCCCGTTCCATTTTTCGCCGCATTTCATGTTACAAGCACTAGAGCGACGTGCGTCCACTTGGACGCACAAAGTACGCTCTAAGACTTTGAATCTATGCATCGTGCTTTCCGAAAATCGATGATTTTCGGGCCGATGCAACGGAAGGGCTGATGCGGCGCGCCACCGGTGGGACCGCGGACTGGAGAGGGACTACCCAATGAGAAAGACTGTGCTCGTCGTCGTGGCGACGGCTGTGTTCGTGAGCGCCTGCACCACAACCGATCCGTATACCGGAGAGCAGAAGGTCTCCAACACTGCGGCCGGCGCCGGCATCGGCGCGCTGGCGGGTGCGGGGCTCGGCCTGCTTGCGGGCGGCAACGATCGCCGTAATGCGCTGATCGGCGCTGGCGTCGGCGCGCTCGCCGGCGGCGCCATCGGCGCCACCATGGACCAGAACGAGGCCGAACTGCGCCGGCAGCTTCAGGGCTCCGGCGTCAGCGTCACCCGCACCGGCGACCAGATCATCCTCAACATGCCGTCCGACATCACCTTCAACGTCGACCAGGATGCGGTGAAGCCCGGTTTCTATCAAGTGCTGAATTCGGTAGCACTTGTGCTGAACAAGTTCCGGCAGACCACGGTCGACGTGTTCGGCCACACCGACTCGACCGGTGGCGACGAACACAATTTCGACCTGTCGCAGCGCCGCGCGCTGGCGGTCGCCAACTATCTGTCCGGGCAGGGCGTCGATTCCCGCCGCTTCGCCGTCACCGGCTTCGGCAAGACGCGTCCGATCGCCTCCAATGCGACGGCCGCCGGCCGTGCCCAGAACCGCCGCGTCGAGATCCAGCTTTCACCGCTCACCTGAGCAAGACGAACAAGAAGACGGCATTGCACATGAGAACGGCCCCGCAAGGGGCCGTTATTGTTTGCTTTTGCTGGATCGACGAGCGTCGGCGCCCATCGCTTCGGTTTCATAGTGTCAGGGGCGGGCCGGCTGATCGACAATTGCCGCAACGATCCGGCGCACGATCGGAAGGACAATCAGCAGGCTCGGAAACGCAACAAGCCATGATACGCCCCATGCGTATGACCAAGTCGCCACGAAACCGTTCGTCCAGCCGGTGCCGATCGCCGTCGAAACCGCCGAGATAATGCAGGTCATGAGGATTGAAAGAACGAACGGCATTACCACTGCACTGTAGGAAGGCGGCAGTTTTCTCAGCTTCAACGTCTTTTGCGGTGATGCATGCATGGAAATCTCCAATCAGAAAAATGTGCGTACGTGCTCGTGAGCGCGATCAGGCGATCTGTGCCGTTTGCAGGGCCAGTTCTCGGATAAAGCTTCGTAGCGAACGTGGCTCGCGGCCCAAGACGGCGCGCAATGTCAGACTGTTTCCGCCGAGGCCGTACTTGGCGTAGTGGTCATGTACTTTAGCCAGCAGCTGCAATTGGCGGTCATCGTAGGGAAGGCGGGCATTCGCTGCCCACTCGCCGAAGGTCGGCTCGCCAGCAGAGATCGAGCGGCCAAGTTCCTCACTCATCATTGAAGCGATCTCTTCCCGGCTATGCATGCCGTCCGCGCACAGCTCAAGGGTCGCATAAGACAACCACGCTTCGGTCAATGCGATCGCTGCCACTTCGGCGACATCGCGGTAATCGACACGCGCCAGCTTTGCTGTCTTTGGAAACGGTTCCGAGAAAACCCCATCCCTAACGACGGACGGCCAGGCGGCTGCAATATTCTGCATGAAATTGGCAGGATGCAGAATGGTGTAATCCATGTTCGTCGAATAGAGAGCATCTTCGACCGGCACCTTGCTCGCGTGATTTTTGAGCCTCGTATTGGTCGGCTGGATCACCGACGAGAAGACGAACTTTCGAACGCCTGCTCGTGCTGCAGCCTCCACCGTGGCAACACCCATGGCTGCTTCATCGGGGGCAAAGGCCGGTCCGATGTGAAAGACGCCATCGACGTCCTCGACGGCATTTTCGAGGCTCTGAGGGTCGCGCAAATTGCCGGTCACGACCTCGGATGCTCCGAGCCTCCAGGCCTTTTCGGCGCTCGCGGGGTCGCGAATAAATGCTCGAACGGTGGCATTGCGGCGGACAAGTTCAGGCACAACCAGTCCGGCAAATCGGCCTGTTGCGCCCACGACCAGAACGGTTGGATTGAGTGCTCGCATGACAATTCCCTTCCACGAAGCTTGCCCTTTCGGGATTTTCTTCGAGGCAAATAAAAGGTCGCGAACAGCGTTACAATTGTTTGGCTTTGCGATAGTTTCTCTCGATTTTCGAGAGAAAAGGAGATGCCATGAACCGGATAGATGATTTTGAAGCGTTCATGGCAGTCGTCGAGCACGGAAGTTTGACGGCCGCCGCACGTCGGCTGAACCGCTCACTGCAATCGATCAGCCGGTCTTTGGCGACGCTGGAGGAATCCGTCGGGGTCGAGCTTGTACAGAGAACCACGCGCCGTTCGACACCGAGCGAAGCCGGAGTGGCGTTTTTCCACCGCATCAAACCCGCCGTCGACGAAATAAACGACGCAAGACTTCAAGCCGCCAACCAGAGATCGGAGCCATCAGGTATCCTGCGCGTGAGCGCGCCAGTTCTGTTCGGCCCGGATTTCGTTGTACCTGTCATCGCCGACTACATGCAGATGTATCCGCGGGTCGAGGTTGACCTCCAGCTTTCCGATGGATTTGTTGATCTTGGTGCCGAGGGCCTCGATCTGGCAATACGGATCGGCAATTTGCCGGATTCCAGCTTGCGAGCCAGACGCTTGGGTGCGTTGCGGCGCGTCGTGTTCGGCTCGCCTTCCTACTTTGAACGCCGTGGCCGACCAACGCATCCTTTTGAACTGAGCAAGCACAGCTGCATTGTTCGAACCTCCGACCAGCGTCCAGGTGAATGGATGTTTCAGATTGAGGGGAAACCTCGGGCGGTGAAAGTGGCTGGCAGTTTTCGATCCAATTTGATGGCACCGATCTACGCCGCCGCAGTTCGCGGATTGGGTTTGGGTTACTCGCCCCTCTGGCAGATAAGGCATTCGGTGGACGATGGCCGCCTAGAGGTGGTTTTAAGCGAATTCGAGCCGGCGCCGGTGCCGATGCACGCCGTGTGGCTGGAAGGCAGATCATCGTCAGCCAAAGTTCGCGCGTTTCTGGATATGTTGCCGTCCCGTCCGGAATTCAAAAACCTGTAGCCACCGGATCAAACGAGACGACAGAGCGCGGTCGACCGCTCGTAGCCATAGACTTCGGCGAGACGCGCCCGATTGCTTCCAACGCGGCGGCGGTCGACCCGCCTAGAACCGGCACGCCGAGATCCAGCTTTCGCGCCACACCTGAGCAAAGCAAATATCGGACATGAAAACGGCCCCGCAAAGGGCCATTTTTGTTTGGATTTGAGAATTTCTGCTGTGATCAGACCTTGGCGACGATGCGCATGAAAGCGGGCATGTCGTCGCCGAATCCGACGGTCGCATCATTGTCTTCCTGGCGATGGCGGGCAGGGCGATTGCCGTCGCGCTGCGGCCTGGTGTCGCCGCGTTCCGGCGCACGCTGTTCGTTGCGATCGGGCGAAGCCTTGCGTTCGGGCGAAGCTTGGCGCCCGGTGTTTTCCGAGCGGATCGCTTCTTTGTGCGCGCGCCGCTCCCCGGCTTCGGCGACCGCGGCCACCACTGGCTGTTCCTCGCGCGCCGCATCCGGGGTTGCAGCTTCGCTTTGCCTGGCGTGGCGTTCGCGTGGCTTGCGTTCGCCCCTGTCCTTGCGGTCATCGTCCTTGCGGCCGGCGCGGCGCGGGGCGCCGCGGCCACGGCGGGGAGCATCGTCCTCTCCGCCCTCGCTGGCGACGACCGTCGACAGGTCGCCATCGTGCCACTCGATCTTGTTGCCGATCAGCCGTTCGATCGCGTCGATGTATTTGGTGTCGGACTTGGTGGCGATGGTGAAGGATTTGCCGGAGCGTCCGGCGCGGCCGGTGCGGCCGATGCGGTGGACATAGTCCTCGGCATGGATCGGCACGTCGTAGTTGAAGACGTGGCTGACATCGGGGATGTCTAGGCCGCGCGCCGCAACGTCCGACGCAACGAGGTAGCGCAATTTGCCGTCACGGAAATTGGCCAGCATCTGCATGCGCGCGCGCTGGTCCATGTCGCCATGCAGCGCGCCGGCGTCGAAATCATATTTCAGCAGCGAGCGGAAAAGCTCCGAGACCTCGATCTTGCGGTTGCAGAAGATGATGGCGTTCTTCAGCTCCGCATCCTCGGCCCTAATCAGATTGCGCAGCGTCTCGCGCTTGTCCCAGGGTTTCGAGCCGGATTTCACCAGCCGCTGGACGATGTTGGTGGCGGCGGAAGCAGCCTTCGAAACCTCGACGCGCACCGGCGCGTGCAGGAATTTCTCAGTGAGTTTGGTGATCTCAGGCGGCATCGTCGCCGAGAAGAACAGCGTCTGCCTGGTGAACGGGATCATCTCGCAGATACGCTCGATGTCGGGAATGAAGCCCATGTCGAGCATGCGGTCGGCCTCATCGATGACGAGGATTTCGACGCCGTTGAGCAGAAGCTTTCCGCGCTCGCGGTGGTCGAGCAGGCGGCCGGGCGTCGCGATCAGCACGTCGGCGCCGCGCTCCAGCTTCTTGTCCTGCTCGTCGAACGACACGCCGCCGATCAGCAGCGCGATGTTGAGCTTGTGGTTCTTGCCGTATCTGATGAAATTCTCTTCGACCTGCGCGGCAAGCTCGCGCGTCGGCTCGAGGATCAGCGTGCGCGGCATGCGAGCGCGGGCCCGGCCTTTTTCGAGCCGGGTCAGCATCGGCAGCACGAACGAGGCCGTCTTGCCGGTGCCGGTCTGGGCGATGCCCAAAATATCCTTGCCGAGCAAGGCGTGCGGAATGGCGCCGGCCTGGATCGGCGTCGGTTCGGTGTAACCGGCATCGGTGACTGCGGAAAGAACCTTCGGCGACAGGCCGAGGTCTGTGAAGGTCAACGCTTCTTGAGCGATCTGGGCGTCTGAGGACAAGTTTGGCTGTCTTTGGCTGGTTCGGGGGCGCAACATAAGCAGTCGCGGCAAGCGCCGCGCGCCTGCAAGATTGGTATTGCAGGTAGGCGCAAGCCCACGATTTGTCAACAGAAACGGGCGCGGATTGGCATGATTGTGAAGTCGTAACCTTAATCGCGATGCTTAATCGAACTGCCCATCGCCGTACCGGCTCAGTAACGGAACTGTTCGGCGAGAATGCGCTCGTTCCACGAATGGCTCGGATCGAACAGCAGCGTCGCCGTCACCGTT
Organism: Mesorhizobium sp. WSM4849; assembly: GCF_055811385.1. Lineage (NCBI taxonomy): Bacteria > Pseudomonadati > Pseudomonadota > Alphaproteobacteria > Hyphomicrobiales > Phyllobacteriaceae > Mesorhizobium > Mesorhizobium sp. WSM4849. The sequence goes on along the minus strand of NZ_JBVVPW010000029.1, from coordinate 58,297 downwards.
GGCGATTCTTGCACCGTAACCGAGGTTACGGCCTTCACCTCGGTGTGGTCGGCGGCGGCGTTCACCGGCCGCTTCTCCGGCTCCAGAATGTCGAAACGGACGGTCGCCTTGTCGGACAGCAGCGCTCCGCGCCAGCGGCGCGGGCGGAACGGACTGACCGGGGTCAGCGCCAGCAGCGGCGCGTCTAGCGGCAGGATCGGTCCGTGCGCGGACAGGTTGTAGGCGGTCGAGCCGGCCGGCGTCGCGACCATCACACCGTCGCAGTTCAATTCCTCCAGCCGCACTTGCCCGTCCACGGTGATACGGATCTTGGCCGTCTGGTAGGACTGGCGCCACAGCGCAACCTCGTTGATAGCCAACGCCGAGATCGTTTCGCCCTCTGCCGTCACCGCCTGCATCTCCAGCGGACGGATCGTTTCGGCAACGGCCGCCGCGATGCGCCCGGTCAATCCGCTGGCGCGGTATTCGTTCATCAGGAAGCCGATGGTGCCACGGTTCATGCCGTAGACCTTTTTTCCCGTGCTCATCGTGTCGCGCAAGGTCTGCAACAGGAAGCCGTCGCCGCCGAGGGCGACGACGATCTCTGCATCCTCGATGGACGCCTGGCCATAGCGCGCCGACAGGCTCTCCAGCGCCGCCTTGGCGTCGGCTGTGTCGGACGAGACGAAGGCGAAACGGCTGGCGGCTTTGTTCATGGCTCCCCAATGTCGACGGTTGGTGGCGACCGGCTGGTGGCGCTCGTTTGCTTGGGCCGCGCCAGCGCCGGGTTAGCATGGGCGGGCAAATCTGCAAAGGGAGGCATGTGGCGCTGCTCGACACGGCGCCGGGAAGAGCTGCCGGTCAGGTGCTCGCGCATCGTGTCAAGTGACAAGCGAATGTGATGGTTAAGACGGGGATTAAACTCTCGTAAAGCCGGATCGACCATGTTAGCCGGCAGTGGATGGGCGGCGTGGGGGCCAGCCAGTCGGACCAATCTATTGCCGGTAACACGCCTGATTATCATCGTCCTGATGCTGGGAAGTTTTGCTCTTGCCTTTGCCCAACTGGTGCGCCAGTCGGAAGAGACGAGTTTGAGACCCCAGCCCACGGCTTCACGCTGCGGCGATGCCGCCGGCACACCGTGCCCGCAAAGGGCGTTGTGAATTCGCCAGGCACTTCCTGCGATACGCAAGACCGGTGCTTATCGCGCCTTCAGCAGATGGCAGCCGGCCTGCCGCTTTTGTGCGAGATACTCGTCGATAAGCTGGCGATAGCGCACCTTGCCGAAGCTCGGGAAGTGGCCGCCATGCACGACCGCGACTTTGAGCTCGCGCATCCGTAACAGCGTCTCGACATAGTCGTCGACGGCGGAATGATAGACATCGTCGATCAGCGGGCCGTCATAAATGATGTCGCCGGACAGCAGGGTGCCGGTCTTCTTCTCGTAGAGCGTAATGCCGCCGGGCGAATGGCCCGGCGTGTGGATCACCTCGAAGGCGCGGTCGCCGAGATCGATCACGTCGCCTTGTTCGAGCAAGCGATCGGCCGGCGCCGGCAGGATCCCGTAGCGCGCCGTATCCCAGCCTTGCGGCATTCCGTCGAACATTGCGTCGGTGGCATAGCGGTCGGCGAGCGTCCACTCATTGCGCGGATCGGCGAGGATTTCCGCTTCGGCCGCATGCACGCAGCGGTCCGGAAATTCGTGATGGCAGCCGATATGGTCGAAATGGGTGTGGCTCGCCACGCAGGTGAGCTTTCGCTCCGTCACCAGCGGCACATGGCGCCGCAGGCTGAAATGGCCGAGGCCGGTGTCGAACAGAAGATCGTGGTCGCGACCGCTCACATGCCAGATGTTGCAGCGGAAGAACGGCTTGATCCACGGCTCGTGGATCAGCGTCACGCCATCACCCATGCGGATGGTTTCATACCAGTTCGCTGCATCAATGACCGGAAGCGCGCCCATGGCTCAACTCGTCAAAAAGATGATATCGCCAGCGTCGCACGAAACCGCAACGATGTCGCCCGGCCGGACGGCCGCAGCGGCAGCAACCCTGGCGATGAAGTGCAGCGTCGGGTCTTTCTCGGAGACAGCAAGCACGCGCTTGAAGCTGCCTTGAAACACAACGTCGCTCACCTTGGCCGTGCCGAACCCTACAGCGCCGCCGGCCGCGCCGAGGACAAGATGCTCCGGACGGACGGCGAGGGCGACAGTCGTCCCGGCCGGCAATGTGCCGGTCAGCGAAAGCGGTCCGACCTGCGTCGCGACAGTGATTGTTCCGTCCTTCGCCGCCGTTACCGTTCCCGATATCAGCGTGCTTTCACCCATGAAGGTCGCGGAAAAGCGCGTCGCCGGCCGCGCATAGACGCGCTCGGGCGGTCCTTCGTCCTCGATGCGCCCGTCATTCATCACCACGCAATGGTCGGCCAGCGCCATTGCCTCTTCCTGGTCATGGGTGACATGGATGAAGGCTGTGCCGACGCGCTTCTGGATCGCTTTCAGTTCGTCCTGCATCTGCCGGCGCAATTTTAGGTCGAGCGCGCCGAGCGGTTCGTCGAGCAGCAGCACGGCCGGCTCGACGACAAGGGCACGGGCTAGCGCTACACGCTGCCGCTGGCCGCCGGAAAGCTGGTGCGGCTTCTTGTCGAAGGCAGTCGCCAGCCCGACCAGCGCCAGCGCCTCGCGCGCCCGCGCGGTCCGTGTCGCGGCATCGATGCCTTGCATGCGCAGGCCGAAGCCGACATTGCTGCCGACGCTCATATGCGGAAACAGCGCATAGTCCTGGAACACCGTCGTCGTCGGCCGCTTCGCCGGCGGAACGGCGGTGCAGTCCTCGCCGCGGATCAGCACCTTGCCTTCGCTCGGCGTGACGAAGCCGCCGAGAATGGACAGCAGCGTCGTCTTGCCGGAGCCCGACGGCCCGAGCAGGATCGTGTAGGTGCCCGGTTCGATCGTCAGCGAGACGTTCTTCAGCACGGTGTGCTGGCCGAAGCGGTGCGAGACAGAGCTTATATCGACCAGTGGCGCGATCATGCCGGCTTTCTCCGCAGCAGCATCAGTTCAAAAAACACCACCAGCACGATGGAGACGGCGAAGACCAGCGAGCCGACGGCGTTGGTCTTGGGATTGAGGCCTGAGCGCAGCAGGTTCCAGATCTCGACCGGCAGCGTCGTGTCGAAGCGCGTCAGCAGGAACGAGATCACGAATTCGTCCCAGGAGAAGGTCATCGACAGGAAGAAGCCGGCGAAGATCGCCGGTGCCATGACAGGCACGGTGATCAGCAGCAACACCTTCCATTCGGGCGCGCCGAGGTCGCGCGCGGCGCGCTCGATATTGATCTGGTGGTCGCCCATCTGGCTGTAGATGATGGCAAAGCACAGCGGCAGGTTGATAACGACATGGCCGATGCCGGCGGCAAGCAGCGATTTTGGCACGCCGGCCCAGTTGAACAGCACCAGCAATCCCATGCCGATGATGAGATAGCTCACTGTGAGCGGCAGTGTGATCAGCCCGCGCATCAGGCCTGAGCCCGGCAGGGCGAAACGCGCAAAACCCCAGGCAGAGAGGAAACCCAGCGCGACGGCTGCAGCTGAGGAGAGAGCCGCCACACCAAGCGAATTGACCAGCGCCGAGGTCAGCCGCGTGTCGGCGAGCACGGCGTCGTACCAGCGCAGCGACGGCCCGGTGAAGGGCGGGATCGGAAACGACGTCGCCTGCAGCGAAAACAGCACCAGCACGACCACCGGCAGGAAGATGAAGCCATAGATGGCTACGGCATAGATCCAGGAGGTGATACGAACAAGAGCGCGCATGGTCAGGCTCGCTCGATCTTGAGCCAGCGGGCGCAGGCGAGATAGGCGACAGTGACAACCGCCATCAGGATGATCGACAGCGCCGAGGCGAGCGGAAAATCGCCGCGCCGGCCGATCTGCATCATCACCAGCTGCGGCATCAAAAGCTCGTTGTTGCCGCCGAGGATCTGCGGCGTGATGTAGTCGCCGATGCACAGCACGAAGGTGAGAAAGGCGCCGACCATGATGCCGGGCAAGGTCAGCGGCAGGACGACATGCAGGAACGTGCGCACCGGCCCGGCGCCGAGATCGGCGGCGGCCTTGCGGTAGCTGGGGCTGAGCTGCTTCAGATTGGCGAAGATCGTCAGCGTCAACAGCATGACGAAGAAATGGACGAAGCCGATGATCGTGGCCAGCCGTGTGTTGGCGATCTGCAGCGGCTCGCTGAACAGGCCGGAGCCGGTCAGCGCACGGTTTATGACGCCGTTCTGCGCCAGCACCAGAAGCCAGGAATAGGAGCGCACGACATAGGAGGTCCAGAACGGCAGCACGGCCAGCATCAGCGCCAGTCGCTGCCAGCGCTCCGGCACCTGTTCGGCCAGGATCCAGGCGAAGGGGTAGGCGAGCAGCACCGAAACCACTGTGACAATGGCGGTGACCTGCAGCGAGTTCACCATCGCCTGCCAATAGGCCGGATTATTGATGAACTGGCTGTAGTTGGACAGGGTGAAGCCGCCGCCGTCATGCGCCGTCAGGCTGGAAAGCGCCATGGCCAGAAAAGGCAGCACGAAGAACAGCAGCGTCCAGCCGAGCGCCGGCGTGACCAGCGCCCAGGGCAGGGCACGCCTGGTGTTTCCAGTAGCGCTCACGACCGGTCACTGCGCCTGCAGCATTTCGGTCCAGACGTCCTGCATTTTCTTGTCGAGATCGGCGTTCGGCGCCGGGTAGGGCTGGGCGCGAGCGAGGAAATCCGGCTGCTCGTCGAAGCGCAGGATCTTCTTCTGCTCATCGGTCAGAGCCGCCTTGGTATTCGCCGGCATGCCCCAATAGCAGGCCGAGGTGGCGAGCCGCGCCTGGCCTTCAGGGCCCATAATGTACTGGATGAACTTCAGCGCCAATTCTTTGTTCTTGGAATCCTTGAACATGGCCAGCGACTGCGACCACAGAACAGCGCCTTCCCTAGGGATCGAAAAATCGAGGGCAGGGTTCTCCTTGGCCAGCCCGGCCGTCACCCATTCGCCGCCGCCGACGAGAATGTCGACCTCGCCGGTCGCCAGCGCCGTCTGGCTGGCGGTCACTTCGCCGACCAGCTTGGCATTGGCCTTCATCTTGAGCAGCTCTTGCTTGATGGCGGGAAGGTCGGCTTCGGTCAGCTCGGCGGTCTTCTTGCCGATCGCAAGTGCTGCCATGCCGATGACCGGCAGATAGTAATCGTAGATGGCGATCTTGCCCTTGTATTTATCGCTGGTCAGAGCGGCGAGCGACTGCATGTCGGCCGGATCGACCTTGGTCTTGTTGTAGCCGATCGTGTTGTAGCCGAATTTTTCGGTGATGCCGTAGCGCTTGCCGTCGACGACGGTGGAACTGTCCATCTTCACTTGGGGAAAGAGGTCGGCGAGCGGCAGCTTGTCTTCCGGCAGCGGCTCGAACAGGCCCTTTTCGACACCGCGCGGTATGTCGATGCTGTCGATCACCATCACGTCCCAGTCGCCGGGCTGCGACTGTTCGACAATCGCCATACCGGCGCCGGTGCCTTCGAACTCCTTGACGTTGACCTTGACGCCATTGGCCTCCTCGAAAGGCTGCAACAACGCCGGATCGGCGTGATCGCACCAGATCAAAGCGTTGAGATCAGCAGCCTGAGCGAAGCTGCCCGTCGCCAGCAGCAGTGCTGTCGCAGCACAAGCGGCGTGGAGATGGCTCTTCAGAACGGAAAGCGGATTCTTGGCAGTTGGATTCGGGGTCGTCAGGTGAATGCGCATCGAGTGTTCTCCCTTGCCTTTTTGGCTTGTGGCAAAAATTGAACCAATTCAAAAATTGAGTCAATTCTGTTTTTATGGCAAATAGCCGATATGAGCGGATTGCGGGCAAGGCAAAAGGCGGATCGGCATCGCCGTATCATCGAGGCGGCGGCGGAGCTTTTTCGCGATGCCGGCTATGAAGGCGCCAAGATCGAGACGATCGCGGCGCAGGCCGAGGTCTCGGTCGGCACGATCTACAACTATTACCAGAACAAGGGCGACATCCTCGGCGCCATCGTTTCGATGGAGGTCAACGAGGTGCTCAATGCCGGGCGCGGCGTCGTCGCCAACCCGCCGGCCAATGTCGGCGATGCGCTCGATACGCTGCTCGGCATCTATATCGAGCATTCGCTGCATTATCTCAGCAAGGAGATGTGGCGGCAGGCGATGGCGATCTCGACGCAACTGCCCGACAGCCCGTTCGGCCAGGCCTATACCGCGCTCGACCGGGCGCTGACCGAACAGATCCGCGCGCTGATCGCCCGGCTGCAGGGGCTCGGCCTGGTGCGCCGGGATATCGATGGACACGCCTTGGGCGAACTGGTGTTCAACAACATGAACATGATGTTCATCGAGTTCGTGAAGCGCGACGGCGCCAGAATTGCCGAATTGCGCGCCGCGATACGCCGGCAGAACCGGATTCTGGTGGCGGCGATCGCGGTGTGAGGGGCGGGATCTCCCGATGGGATTTCTGGTGGCCCGGACGCCGCTGATGCATGTCGCGCAAAAGTGCGCAGCGGTTTCGCGATAACGACAATCGCGCCGGTTCAATTCAGCCGGTGGTGCGTGGAGCACTCCCGCTGCTGACTTCCCATATCGGCGCGATCGGCGGTTTACCGGGCATGCCTTGGCGGCCGCGCACGCGGAAACGGCACGACGGTCAATGGCGCCTTGCGGAATTCCGCGATGGCTATTTCTTCAATCAGGGAGTCGAGCGCCTCGCCGACGCGTTGGCTCGTTTCGTCCATGCCGCAGAGCCGGTTTTGGGCACACTCCAAGAGCTCGCGCGCTGCAGCGAAGTCGCTTCGCATAACACCACCCGTTGTTTAGCCCGCCGCACAGACATTGTCGGCGCGCTAAATTGAGCGATTGCTAATATACACAGGCGCATTTTAATCGAATGGCATTAGAATGGCCGGCGAGCGGGAGATACCGGTCGGTTCGCATCCACTGTTGCATCCGTTGGTTCAATTACTGAATTTTTCTGATGCCCCGGGCACGACCCGGAGGACATGGGGAGGGCATGGGCGCTTTGCGTTGCAGAACGCGGGAGATTAGTCCCGATACGACCTTGGACGGCCGAGAAATTCTCTCGCGGCAGCGATTTGGCGTCGATGCTCGCGGAGGAAGGTCAGGCTGAAACAAATCGAAAAGGCCAGCCCTGAAAGGGTTATCGTTGCTTGCGAGGTCGGATCAGGATCGTGAATTAGCAGGAAGCGGAAACCGAGCGCCAACGCGAGGGCAGCAAGGCTGCCATACATGCCACCAATAAAAGGTGCGATCGTGCGTTTCTGCTCCAACGGCGACTCCTATGGTTACCGCCAGGGAATACCTGTCGTTCCGCTATGGGAATATATGCGTTGGACCTGATATGCTACCGATCCCGACGGCCCCGGCCTGTGGAAATCGGGGATCAGCAGATATCGCCAGCCCGTGCTGTTGTTTACTGGTGCCCCCGGACGGAATCGAACCGCCGACCTTCGGTTTACAAAACCGCTGCTCTACCAGCTGAGCTACAAGGGCACGGCGCTCCGGTTAGCATATTTGTTGTGCCAGTAAAGACAAAACTCCGTTTGAGCGCGCCGGAGCTGCCGGGCGCAGGCATCCTGAAAACGGCCAATTGGCTTCCTATATCGTTCGAAGGTGCAATCGCATGGGCGAGGGTATCGCATGATCAGACTTGTCGTCATTGCGTTGGTCGTCGTCGTGGCCTGGATTCTCCTGGTGAAGCTTATCAAGGTTTTGAAGAGCGCCAATGTCGACTGGGCCGGCGTTACCACCATCATCGGCTTCATCGCGCTTGCCTTCTGGCTGCGCCACATCATCGGCATGGGCTGAGGCCTCCCGTCGGCGAACTGTCGACCGGCGCTCTTCGCTGGTCGTAATTGCGCCTGACTGCAAACCCTGTTCAGACTGGCCGCTTTTGCACTTTCTATAAAATCCAAAAAAACCGTCGAACCTTTTTCCTTGCTGCAACGACTGATGGTCAAGGGGCGGATGGATCGCCTCTCACAACGCAGCAAGGAGATCGTCATGTTCAAGCGCACCATCGTTTCCGGCCTCATCGCTACCACTGTCGCCGCCGCCATGCTCGCCGGCACCGTCCAGCCTTCGGCCGCCCATCACAAGCACCATCACAACAAGCATCTTGGCATCGGCATCGCCGCCGGCGTCGGCGGCTTTCTGCTCGGCACCGCGCTCGCCCAGCCGCGCACCGTCTACATCGACGAGAACGGCGGCTCATGGCACGTCCGGCGCTGCCTCAACCGCTATCAGAGCTACGATCCGTACTCGGACACCTATGTCGGCTACGACGGCTATCGCCACCGCTGCCGGCTTTGAGGGGAGGTGAACCGTTTCAGGCAAGGGAAAAAGGGGCACCCACTGCCCCTTTTTCAGCTGTCTGGGTTGCAAAATTGAGCCCGGCACCGCAACCGGTTCCAGCGAGGGATGTACAGGGATTTTTCGACAGCTTAGTCTGGCGGTGAAGGCACCAGAGGGAGAGGGACGCTTGGACGAGCACGAACCCAAGGAAGAGCAGATTGAGACGGATTTCCGCAACGGCACGATCACCACCGTCGGCATTCTACTGGCTTTCTCGCTGGGCTTCATCACGCATTGGGCCGCCAACCCGCTCCCTTGGGAAATCTATCACCTGGCAGCCGTCATGCCGATTTTGATAGGCATTGCCTTGCAGATACGAGCGCTGCGGTTGCTGCTCGACACAACGTCTCTACAGCGACGCGTCTATGAACGCGCCACCCGCATCTTCATCGCCGGCCTCATCTTCACCGCCTGCGGAGTTGGGCTGGCGATGCTGCTTGATTTCTACGACCTATCGACCAAGAGCGCGGTGCCCGGGGCCTAGCTCATCCTGACAGATGTCGCACCATTCGGCGCCGGTCAGCGCCGCCATGCGCTCGACGCCTATTTTCACCGCTGCATTGGTTGCGCCGGCCGCTGGCACGACCTGATCGTAGGCGCGCAGCGATACGTCGCAATAGACCGGCAACGGCGAGGCGAGGCCGAAGGGGCAGACGCCGCCAATCGGATGGCCAGTGATTTCGGCCACCTGCTCGGCATCGAGCATGCGCGGCTTGCCGCCGAATGCATCGCGCGATTTGCGATTGTCGATGCGCGCGTCGCCGCGGGCGACGACCAGCATGACCCGGTCACCGACGCGCAGGCAGATGGTCTTGGCGATCTGCCCCGGCTCGACGCCGTGCGCCTCGGCCGCGAGCGCGACGGTCGCCGAGCTTGTCGGCGTTTCGATCACCTCGATGTCGGGGGCATATTCGGCGAAGAAGGCTTTGACGGATTGGAGGCTCATGCGTCTTTCGGGCGTCGGCTGGCGGAAGGTGGACGCAAACTTGGCCGTAGCCGGGCGGCTGTCAAGGTGAGCGCGTAGCGCCAATCTCGAAGAGTGAACCCGGTTCGGCGGCGCGGCTTGGTGAAGAAGGGGGCGGCAGACCACCAATCATCCTGGTTATTTCCGTTGCGGCTTCGCGCACCAGGGGGCCGATCTCGACCAGCCGCTCCGGCGTCACCCGCACTGTCGGTCCCGAAACCGAAACCCCGCCGATCGGCTCGCCGAACTCGTTGAAGATCGCGGCGGCCACGCAGCGCATGCCGGGGTGCCGCTCCTCGTCGTCGACCGACCAGCCGCGCAGCTTGATCGTCACCAGATCGCGGGCCAGCGCCGAGATGTCGGACAGCGTCTTTTCGGTGAAGCGCTCCAGCCCGGCCCGACGCAGGATGGCGCCGACGCGCTCCGGCTCGAGATGCGCCAGCACCGCCTTGCCGATGCCCGACGCATGGAAGGAACTGCGCGTGCCCGGCCGGAAGAAGGCGCGGATCGCCTGATGCGTCTCGACCTGGCTGACGAAGACGACGCAATCGTCCTCGGCGACGCCGAGATTGGCGGTCTCGCCGGTCTTCTCCATCAGTTCCTGCATGACGGTGCGGGCGCGGTCGACCAGTTTGCGGCGGCGCAGGAACGCCGCGCCCATGCGATAAGTCTCGACGCCGATCGACCAGAGCTGGTCGGTGCCGTCGAACTCGACCATGCCGTGGTTTTCCAGCGTCGTCAGCATGCGGTAGGCGGTGGAGGCGGGGAGGCCGCTCTGCGCGGCGATCTCGCTCAGCGACAGACCGCTGCCGTCGGCGACGATGGCGAGGATGCGCAGCGCCCGGTCGAGCGACTGCACCGAAGCGGCGTCGGACGGACCGTGGAAGGCACGCGGCCGCCCGCGCTGGCGTTTTTCGGTGGTTTCCATGGCGGCATTCTTGCCGATTTCGCCAAATGCGCAATGAAAAAGTTTTTCACTAATTTGCCACGGCAGTTTTATGGAAAACGGAAAACACAATGAAATCAGAATGTAGTCGCCGGTTCTTCGAAATGAAAAAATATTTTGAAAAAATTGAAAAATAGCCGGCGCACTGGCATTCTCGGCCAGCAACAAATTCCGTGGAGGCTGACATGGCCAGGATGCGCGCGGTCGACGCAGCGGTTCTCGTTCTCGAAAAGGAAGGCATTTCCTACGCCTTCGGCGTTCCGGGTGCGGCGATCAACCCGTTCTATTCGGCGGTAAAGGCGAGGGGTACGATCCGTCACATCCTCGCACGCCATGTCGAGGCGGCATCGCACATGGCCGAAGGGTATACCCGCGCCAAGTCAGGCAATATTGGCCTGTGCATCGGCACTTCAGGCCCGGCCGGCACCGACATGATCACCGGTCTCTATTCGGCCGCGGCCGATTCCATCCCGATCCTCTGCATCACCGGCCAGGCGCCGCGGGCGCGTCTCAACAAGGAGGATTTCCAGGCCGTCGACATCGCCGCCATTGCCGCACCGGTCGCCAAATGGGCGGTCACCGTCATGGAACCCTACCTCGTGCCGATGGCGCTGCAGAAGGCGTTCCACCTGATGCGCTCGTCGCGGCCCGGTCCGGTGCTGATCGACCTGCCGGTCGATGTGCAACTGGCCGAGATCGAGTTCGACATCGATGCTTATGAGCCGCTGGTGCCGTTCAAGCCGGCAATGTCACGCAGCCAGGCTGAGAAAGCCTTGGCGATGCTCAACGCGGCCGAAAAGCCTGTCATCGTTGCCGGCGGCGGCATCATCAACGCCGATGCCTCGGATCTGCTGATCGAGTTCGCCGAAGTCACCGGCGTGCCCGTGATCCCGACGCTGATGGGCTGGGGCGCGATTCCCGACGACCACCGGCTGATGGCCGGCATGTGCGGGCTGCAGACGTCGCATCGCTACGGCAATGCGACGATGCTCGAGGCCGATTTCGTCTTCGGCATCGGCAACCGCTGGGCCAACCGCCACACCGGCTCCGTCGATGTCTACACCAAGGGCAAAAAATTCATCCATGTCGACATCGAGCCGACACAGATCGGCCGGGTCTTCGCGCCGGATCTCGGTGTCGTTTCGGATGCCGGCGCGGCGCTGAAAATGCTGCTCGACGTCGCCACCGAGTGGAAAACGGCTCGGAAACTGCGCGACTGGTCGGGCTGGGCCAGAGAATGCCAGAGCCGCAAGAAGACGATGAAGCGCAAGACGCATTTCGACCAGGTGCCGCTGAAGCCGCAGCGCGTCTACGAGGAGATGAACAGGGCATTCGGCCGCGACACCACCTATGTCACCACGATCGGGCTTTCGCAGATCGCCGGCGCGCAGTTCCTGCATGTCTACAAGCCGCGCAACTGGATCAATTGTGGCCAGGCCGGTCCGCTCGGCTGGACGCTGCCGGCCGCACTTGGCGTTCGCGCCGCCGACCCGCAGCGCAACATCGTGGCGCTGTCCGGCGACTATGATTTCCAGTTCATGATCGAGGAACTGGCAGCCGGCGCGCAGCACAAATTGCCCTATATCCATGTCGTGGTGAACAATGCCTATCTCGGCCTGATCCGCCAGGCGCAGCGCGGCTTTTCGATGGATTTCGAGGTCAGCCTCGCCTTCGAGAACGTCAACCGCAAAGACGATCCCGAGGCTGGCTATGGCGTCGACCATGTTGCTGTCGCCGAGGCCATGGGCTGCAAGGCGGTCCGGGTGCGCAGGCCGGAGGAATTCGCCGGCGCGTTCAAGCAGGCGCAGCGCCTGATGAAGGATCACCAGGTTCCCGTCGTGCTTGAATTCATCTTAGAGCGCGTCACCAACATTTCGATGGGCACGGAAATCGATGAGATCACCGAGTTCGAGGAGCTTGCCGAACACCATGAAGACGCCCCCACGGCGATCGTCATGCTCGATTAAGCTGCGCTGATATTCACGTGATGCCGGCCTGACCTGATCTCACCACAGCTTGGGCCGGGCGAAAACAAGGAGAAACAAGGAGAAACAAGATGCCGCGTTTTTCAGCCAATCTCTCGATGCTCTTTGGCGAGCACGATTTCCTCGACCGCTTCGATGCCGCCGCCCGCGCCGGCTTTAGGGGTGTCGAATATATCGGCCCTTATGACCATGCGCCCGATGTCGTTGCAGCGAGGCTGAAGAAGAATGGCCTGACGCAGGTGCTGTTCAACCTGCCGGCCGGCGACTGGGGCAAGGGCGAGCGCGGCATTGCCGTGCTGCCGGATCGTGTTCCCGAGTTCCGGCAAGGCGTCGCCAAGGCGATCACCTACGCGCATGCGCTGGGTTGCGAACAGGTCAACTGCCTCGCAGGCATCGCGCCGCAAGGCCTTGAACGGAGCATGCTGGAAGACGTCTTCGCCGAAAACCTGGCTTTCGCAGCGGAGAAGCTGGCGCAGGCCGGCGTCAGACTTCTGATCGAGCCGATCAACACCCGGGATATTCCGGGCTTCTTCCTGAACTATTCGGACCAGGCTCTGGCGCTCATCGACCGCGTCGGCTCGAAGAACCTGTTCCTGCAATACGACATTTATCACATGCAGATCATGGAGGGGGATCTCGCCCGCACCATCGAGGCAAACCTCGGCCGCATCGCGCACATCCAGCTAGCGGACAATCCCGGCCGTCATGAGCCGGGGACGGGCGAGATCAATTTTCCTTTCCTGTACAACCACATCGACCGCATCGGCTATACCGGTTGGATCGGAGCGGAGTACAAACCGAAGGTTTCGACGGAAGCCGGGCTGGGTTGGTTCCGGGAGTTTGCCGGGCAGTGCGGCGGCGTAGGGGTCAAGAATTATTGAAGTCGAGTTCCTTCGCGCCCCCCTCTGGCCTGCCGGCCCCCACGGGTGGGGAGATCGGCAGTTCCGGCGCCGGCTTTTACTTTTCCAACGTCGAAAATTGGCGAAAGCGGCGGTGACATCCAATCTCCCTCCTTGTGGGGGAGATGGCCGGCGGGCCAGAGGGGGCGCGAAGGAACGCGGCCTTAACAAGGAAAATACCAGGGAGATCATCAATGGACACAATCGGTTTCATCGGCCTCGGCATCATGGGCGCGCCGATGGCGGGGCATCTGCTCGACGCCGGCTACACCGTCGTCGCCAGCGACCATCGCTCGAAACCGCCGGCCGGTCTCGTCGCCAAAGGTCTGAAGACCGTCACCGGCCATCACGCCGTGGCACGTGCCGCCGACATCATCATCACCATGGTTCCCGACACGCCTGAGGTGGCCGACGTGCTGTTCGGCGACAACGGCGTCGCCTCGGGTTTGACCGCGGGCAAGCTGGTCATCGACATGAGTTCAATCTCGCCGATCGAGACCAAGGTTTTTGCCAGGAAGATCAACGACCTCGGCTGCGACTATCTCGATGCGCCGGTGTCGGGCGGCGAGGTCGGCGCCAAGGCCGCGTCGCTGACCATCATGGTCGGCGGCGAGGAAAAGGCCTTCGAGCGCGCCAGGCCGGTGTTCGAGAAAATGGGCAAGAACATCACGCTGGTTGGCCCCAACGGCGTCGGCCAGACCACCAAGGTCGCCAACCAGATCGTCGTTGCGCTGACCATTGAAGCAGTCGCCGAAGCGCTTGTTTTTGCGTCGAAAGCCGGCGCCGACCCGGCCAAGGTGCGACAAGCGCTGATGGGCGGGCTAGCGGCCTCGCGCATTCTCGAAGTGCATGGCGAGCGCATGATCAAGCGCAGCTTCGCGCCGGGCTTCCGCATCGAATTGCATCAGAAGGATCTTAATCTCGCCCTGGAAGGGGCAAAAGCGCTCGGCGTGGCACTACCCAACACCTCGACGACGCAACAATTGTTCAACTCCTGCGCGGCCAATGGCGGCGCCAAGGAGGATCACTCGGCGCTGGTCAGGGCGCTGGAGCGAATGGCTCGGCATGAGGTGGGTAGAAGCGAATAGCGAGTAGGGAATAGCGACTAGGGTTGCTAGCCCACCGGTGCAGTGATCCGACTTTCGCTACTCGCTACTCGCTACTCGCTACTCGCTAGAAACTTCCTCGCCGCATAAAGGCTCACCGCCGCGGCGTTCGACACGTTGAGCGAACGGATGGCGCCGGGCATGTCGAGCCGGGCCAGCGTCGTCACCGTTTCGCGCGTCTTCTGGCGCAGGCCCTTGCCCTCGGCGCCCAGCACCAATGCGATCTTTTCTCCCGAAAAACTCTTTTCGAGTTCCGCCGGTCCGTCCGAATCGAGGCCGATGGTCTGGAAGCCGGCCTCGTGCAGCTGGCCGAGCGCATCGGCGAGGTTTTTTACCTCGATCTGGTCGATATGCTCCAGCGCGCCGGAGGCCGACTTTGCCAGCACGCCGGATTCATGCGGGCTGTGGCGCGCCGTGGTGATCAGCGCGCCGGCGCCGAACGCGACCGCCGAGCGCAGGATCGCGCCGACATTGTGCGGGTCGGTAACCTGGTCGAGGACCAGCACCAGCGTTGTATCGCCGAGCGCGTCGAGGCGCTTCGGTTTTAGCGGCTCGGCTTCGATCAGCACGCCCTGATGCACGGCATCGGAGCCGGTGACCTTGTCGATGACTTTCGGCTCGACCATCCCTGTCTCAAAGGGCAGGGCGGCGAGGTCGGCAATCGCCAGCCGCTCGGCGGCGTTGCGCGTCACCAGCATCTTCTTGATCTGCCGGCGCGGATTGTCGAGTGCCGCCCGCACCGTGTGCAGGCCGTAAAGCCGCACCAGGCCGTCCGGGGCTGTCTCTCCTGGCGGTACCGGCTGGCGCGGCCTGAACGCCGGCGCGCCGCCGCTTTTCTCGTCACGATGCGCACGCCGCAGCTTGGCGTAGTGGGTGTCTTTCGGGGTCTTGGGCTTGTTCTCGTTGCTCATGGCCGGTTCTATAGCCGTGTCGTCTGTCTATGGATACAGCCGGACACCCTGCTCGGCGGGTCGTCAAGAAATTCAGCGCGTTTTGCCGGGATGTTGCGGTTGACAGTTTTGGGCGCTGCCGCCATAAGGCGCTTCGCGAAGGGCTGCTCACGCGGTCGCGACGCGTCGATGCCTCGTTGCATGGCTCCGGCGGCAGACTGGAGAGGTGCCCGAGTGGTTAAAGGGGACGGACTGTAAATCCGTTGGCTATGCCTACGTTGGTTCAAATCCAACCCTCTCCACCACTGCCGGCCCGGAAGCCCTGAAACGCAAAGCATCGGACCGAAAAGTGCATAGCGGTTTTCGGGTGAAAGGCGCGGGTATAGCTCAGTGGTAGAGCAGCAGCCTTCCAAGCTGAATATGCGGGTTCGATTCCCGCTACCCGCTCCAAGCATGCTGTTGAAGTCATTATCAAAAATAACTTCCTTGAAAATGCGCCGTGTCACTGCGTGTCACTGTCTGTGGCGGTTCTGTAGTGCCTGACTGGCAATGCCGCCATCCACATCGCCAGGTCTTCAGTCGGCACCTCCGGCGACATGCTCTTCATATTGAGGCAGGTCGTCGGCGATCGTGAACCACTTCGCCTTGGAGCCGACAAAGATGTGCTGCGTCGCGCGGATGGTCGGCTCGTCGACGAGGGTCCCCATTGCGACGTGCACGAAAGCACCGTCGCGGACGACCGAATAGAGCAATGAGCCGCAGGTCTTGCAGTGCGCGTCATGGCCGGTCTTCTCGCCGAAGATCAGGAGGTTGTCCTCGCCCTTGGTCAGGCTCAGTCTCTCACGCTCGATGCCGGCAAACGGCTTGAAGGCCGAACCGGTGGTGCGCCGGCAGTTCGAGCAGTGGCAGTTGGCGGCGTAGATGAACTCGTCGGCCACCGCGTATTGCACGGCGCCGCACAGGCATTTTCCGGCAAGCATGCGGTTGCCGGCATTCTCCTGGCTTGTCACAAGTTTTCTCCATTTTTTGCGGGCAGCGGCCAAGTTGAAATTTGTGGTGTAACCGTTGTTTTGGTCACCACTGCCCAAATTATGCGACGACGGTCAGTCGGCGCCTACGCTCGTCGAGCGACACGATGGTCAGCCCGCTGGCCACCACCAGCAGGATGCCGCCGATCGCCAGCGTGTTCGGGAATTGCTGGAATACCAGCAGGCCGGAAATGACCGCCCAGACGGTGAAGCAGTAGTAGAAGGGCGCCACGATGCCGGTTGGCCCGGCGCGATAGGCCATGAAGATGAAGAAATGGCCGAAGATCAGGAACAATCCGGCCCCGGCCATCAGCAGCAAATGACGTATCTCCGGCGCCACCCAACCCTCCGACATCAGATGCGCGACGCCTGATCCGACCAGCACCACCACCACCGCGGAAATTGCGACGATCATTCCGGGCACGTCGGCAGCGACCCGGCGCCCGGCGAGATCGCGCGCGGCGGCGAATGCCGCATTGCCGAGCGCCAGCAAGGCGTAGACCGAGATGCCCTGCATGGTCGGCTGCGCCACCATCACCGCGCCGATGAAGCCGAGCCCGATCAGCGCCATGCGCAGCCCCCCGATTCGTTCGCCGAACAGGACAGCGGAGCCAATCAGCATGAGCAGGGGAGTGATCTGCCCCAGGGCGGTCGAATCGGCGATCTGCATGTTGGCGAGCGCCACCACGTAGCAAAGGATTGCCGCCAGCTCGAACAGGTTTCTTTGCAACACTCTCCTGTCGAGGATCAGCGGGATCTGCTTGGCGTAGCCCAGCGCAAACAGCAACGGGATGCCCCAAAGCGTTGCCGCCGTCCCGCGCAAAAACAGCACTTCATAGGGCGGCAGCCCCACCGTGGCGAGCTTCAACATGGTGTCGTTGGCGACATAGGACCCGGTCGAGAGGATCATGAACAGCGGGCCGCGGATGGTGATCGGAATGAAATGCATCGGATCAGGAAATCAGACCGGCGCCCCACCGGCAATGGGCCAGATCCGGCTGTAAATCCGGCAAGCGGACAGGCGGGAGCGGCGATGTCCACCCGCTGAATGCCGGTACCCGCGGAACCTATCTCCGGCCATTCCATTTCTTCTTGTTCGTTCCTATATCCGCGCCACATCCCCGAAAACCGGATCATGGGTTCAGACCGGGTGAGAAAGCCCCGGCCACAAGGCACTTGTGTTTTTCGGCTGCAGTCGCTAATCGCCCCGCATTCGACTGAACTGAAGGTCCAGGCCGTCCAAGGAAAGAGACTATGGCAAAAGGTAAATTCGAGCGTACAAAGCCTCATGTGAACATTGGCACGATTGGCCACGTCGATCATGGCAAGACGTCGCTGACGGCGGCGATCACCAAGTATTTTGGCGAATACAAGCGCTACGACCAGATCGATGCGGCGCCCGAGGAGAAGGCGCGCGGCATCACCATCTCGACGGCGCATGTCGAATACGAGACGGCCGCCCGCCACTACGCCCATGTCGACTGCCCCGGCCACGCCGACTATGTGAAGAACATGATCACCGGTGCCGCGCAGATGGACGGCGCGATCCTGGTTGTGTCGGCCGCCGACGGCCCGATGCCGCAGACCCGCGAGCACATCCTGCTGGCCCGTCAGGTCGGCGTGCCGTCGATCGTGGTGTTTTTGAACAAGGTCGACCAGGTCGACGACGCCGAGCTGCTCGAACTGGTCGAGCTCGAGGTGCGTGAACTCTTGACCAAGAACGAGTTCCCCGGCGACGACATTCCGATCGTCAAGGGTTCGGCACTTGCCGCTTTGGAAGATTCCGACAAGAAGATCGGCGAGGATTCGATCCGCGAATTGATGGCTGCGGTCGACGACTACATCCCGACGCCGGTTCGTCCGCTGGACAAGCCGTTCCTGATGCCGATCGAGGACGTGTTCTCGATCTCGGGCCGCGGCACGGTGGTGACCGGCCGCGTCGAGCGCGGCGTGGTCAAGGTCGGCGAGGAGCTCGAGATCGTCGGCATCCGTCCGACCACCAAGACGACCTGCACGGGCGTCGAGATGTTCCGCAAGCTGCTCGACCAGGGCCAGGCCGGCGACAACATCGGCGCGCTGCTGCGCGGTGTCGACCGCGAAGGTGTCGAGCGTGGCCAGGTTCTGGCCAAGCCCGGTACGGTCAAGCCGCACAAGAAGTTCGTCGCCGAAGCCTACATCCTGACCAAGGACGAAGGTGGCCGTCACACGCCGTTCTTCACCAATTACCGTCCGCAGTTCTATTTCCGCACGACCGACGTGACCGGCATCGTGTCGCTGCCGGAAGGCACCGAGATGGTGATGCCGGGTGACAACATCACCGTCGATGTCGAACTGATCGTGCCGATCGCCATGGAAGAGAAGCTGCGCTTCGCCATCCGTGAAGGCGGCCGCACCGTCGGTGCCGGCATCGTCGTCACCATCAAAGAGTAATCGTCGCCGGCATTTGTCGGATCGACAGGGAAGGGCGGTCTTCGGGCCGCCCTTTCTACGTTTACTGGCTCCACGCAGAACAATCTTGCGCGGTCGTTTCAAAGCTATTGCAAGCACCACTGCCGCACCTATTATAGGTTGCATCAAGGGGGCTTTTGCCAAGCGTGGTTCTGGGACGCCGTTCAGACAGTAGGGCCGGGTGGTGGCGCGGGCTGGTTCGCCTGGCGCCGGTGGTCGCAATGGCGATGGTTGCCTTTGCGGCGAAAGCCGAGGATGTCTTCTCCGATCCGGAGACTTGGAAGACATTATCCGTTCCGAAGCCAGTGTCTGATGAAGTCTTCCCGACATGGGTCGATCCGAAGATATGGTCCGATGATATTTCGCCGATGCGGTTCGCCGTCGTTCGCAGCAGCGCGCCGGGCTGTGAGCCCAGCTGCCCGGAATGGATATCGGCTGAAGGCGCCATCGAAGCGGGCACGCCAGCGCAGCTCAAGCGCATATTGAAGACGCTCGGCCGCCGCAAACTGCCGATCATCGTCAATTCCCCGGGCGGCAATGTCGATGCTGCGCTCCAGCTTGGTCGAATAATCCGCAAAAACAAGCTCGATATCGCCGTCGGTACGACCAGGTTTTCCGATTGTTGGCCCGGGATGAAGGATTGCCGGGCCAATGACGGCAAGGGCGCCGCATATTTCGGCATTGCGTCTGACGGCGGTGCCATGTGCAACTCCGCATGTCCGCTGATGTTTGCCGGAGGCGTCGGACGCGTGGTCGGCGGTTGGGCCCATCTGGGCGTCCATCAGATCACTACGACCCATTTCCGCACGACACGGCAATATCGAACCACCTATCGGATTGTGCGGGGCAAAAAGTATAAGATCACCACGGAAACCGTCACTCAAGACAATGTCGGATACAAGACCTATGAGATGAGCAAGGCGCTTGAGAGGAGGCTTTCGGCCTATCTCAGGGAGATGGGCGTCGGGCGGGGCGTGCTGGACAGAATGAAGGCCACGCCCGCCAGCGACATCCGGCAGATCGCTCTCGACGACATGCTGATGATGAAGCTGGTCACCAGCAGGGACTCCCTCGACACACTTACGCTGTCAGGCATATGCCAGCGGACTCCTGCGCCGCGGAACTGCAGGGAGGTCCCTGCGAATGCCAAGAAGGCGGCAGCGATGGCCGTCCAAGGGGCCGTTCCAGCCACTCCGTCGGCGGCCCGTTCAGCGCCGGTCGACAATTCCTGGCAGATGCGTTTTGTCCTCGTCCGGAGCAGCGACCCGGAATGCGGTCTCGATTGTCCCGAATGGATTGCAGCGCAAGGCACGATCACTCCCGAAACCCAAAAGATATTTCGCCAATTGCTCGATACGGTCGGCGGCCGGCGTCTGCCGTTGATCGTGAGTTCGCCGGGAGGCGATTTGCTCAGCGCCTTGGCCATAGGAAGATTGATCCGCGAACGCAAGCTCGACGTCGCGATTGCGCGCACCGATTTTCCTGGGTGCAAGCCGCAGGACAAAGGGTGCGCGCCAACGGATGGGTTCTATCCTGGTGTCGTGACCGATTCAGCCGCGGGGTGCGATGACGCCTGTCCGATCATGCTTGCTGGGGGCGTCAGACGTTTCGTGGACCCCAATGTGCCGGTCAATATTCAATCACTGGCATTCGCGGAGCGGATACGCTCTTATCTTGCGGAAATGTCGGTAAGGCAGGATCTGTTTCCGCCGATGCCGCTCGACCGCTTCGATTACAAGCGTGACCGGCTCCGGCTCGAACCCGGCACAATGTTGACGATGGGACTGACGACGGGACCTGAATCGGCGAACCATTTGGTGGGGCCAACTGTCTGTAAGACCGAACCGAGGCCGCAAAATTGCCCGGCGGCATCGGCGCTCAAGGTTGACGCACAATTTCCACTCAAGCCGTAGCCGTTGAACTACCAAAGCCCTATCTCGACGACAGGACAGTTGGCCGATTTTGGCAGGCCAAAGGCCTACTGCGAAGAGCAAGACGTCCACGGCGAGATGGTGATGCACCATCTCGGCAAGCATCTGAGCGAGGAACAGAGCCGGCGCCTGCGTCGTCGCAAAACCCTGTTGCAAGCCTTCAAAGCTGGACTAGTATAGCTTGCATTGCGGGGGGCTTGCCCGAATGGTTCTTTGGCACCGTCTGAATGGCCAGGCATGGTGGATGCTTGGGGTGATCTGCCTGACGTCGTTCCTAGTCATGGAACACGCTGCCTTCGCGGCGAACACCAAAAAATCCGCGCCGGATCTTGGCCCGACGATGCGGTTTGTCGTCGTCCGCAGCAGCGCGCCTGGTTGCGAACCGATCTGCCCGGAATGGATATCGGCTGAAGGCTCGATAGAAGCCGGCACGCCGACCCTGTTCAAACGCACACTCAAGGGGCTTGGTGGCCGAAAACTGCCCGTTGTCGTGGATTCTCCCGGCGGCAACGTCGAAGCGGCGCTGGCGCTTGGCCGGCTACTCCGCAAGAGCAAGCTCGATATTGCGGTCGGCAAAACCCAGTTCACCGGTTGCCAGCCCGACGCCAAGGTGTGCAAGGAAAA
Organism: Mesorhizobium sp. WSM4849; assembly: GCF_055811385.1. NCBI lineage: Bacteria > Pseudomonadati > Pseudomonadota > Alphaproteobacteria > Hyphomicrobiales > Phyllobacteriaceae > Mesorhizobium > Mesorhizobium sp. WSM4849. Next base: position 37,083 of record NZ_JBVVPW010000029.1, on the reverse strand, counting down.
CGACGACAAGGGCGCTCGCTATTTCGGCAATGCCTATGCCGACGGCGCGATTTGCAATTCCGCTTGTCCGCTGATGTTTGCCGGCGGCATCAGGCGCGTCGTCGGTCAATGGGCCTATCTCGGCGTCCATCAAATCACCACGACCTACATCCGCACGAAATTGCAGTACCGGACCACCTATCGCGTGGTGAGAGGCAAGAAGAAGATCCTCAGCAAGAAGGTCGTCGGCCGCAAGAACGCCGGCAGCTACAAGACCTACGAGATGAGCAAGTCGGTGGAGAAAAGACTGGCGGCCTATCTGAACGAAATGGGCGTCGGCCAGGCCGTACTCGAGACGATGAAGAACACGCCGGCCAGCACCATTCAGCAACTGACCCCCTACGACATGCTGCAGACGAAGCTGGTTACCAGCCTGGATGCCGTCGACCTGCTGACCGCGGCAACCCTATGCGACACCGATCCGGTGGCCGCGAACTGTAGAGAAATACCGGCGCCGGCCGGCGACGTGGTGGCGTACGCCAAGCCCGCTCCCGCCGCGTCGCTCGAACCCGAAACCGTGCACCGGGCCGATGTTGGCGATATGCGCTTCGTTCTGGTTCGAGGCAGAAGTTTTCTCTGCGATCCCAACTGTCCCGAATGGATCTCCGCTGAAGGCATGATTAGCGCTCAAACGCCGGAACGGTTGCGCCAACTGCTGGACACGATCGGTGATCGGCGACTGCCCGTGGTGATCAACTCGCCGGGAGGTGACGTGCTCGGTGCTCTGGCCGCCGGAAGGCTGATTCGAGAACGCAAGCTCGACGTGGCGGTTGCGCGGACGGACTTCATTGGATGCGAGCCGGACAAGGCGGATTGCACCGCCGAGGATGGCGTCTATGTCGGGCTCACGATCGATGCGAGCGGCGAATGTGGCGCGGCCTGTCCGATCATGCTTGCCGGCGGTGTCAGACGCCTTGTCGGTCCTCGCGCGCAGTTGACCGTGCATTCGATGGGGTTGGAGCAGCGGGTCAAAACCTATCTCAAAGACATGGCAGTCGGACCCGGTCTGCTGGTGGCGATGCGGTCGGTGCCGGCCTCGCGCGATCGGCAGCTCGAACCCGACATGATGTTGAAAGTCGGGCTGACGACCGGGCTTGAATCGGTCGATGAATTTACCGGTCCGACCATCTGCAAATCGGAGCCCATGCCGGAGAATTGCCGCGTGGTGTCGACGTCCGAGGTTCAGGCCGACGCGCCGGTCAAGTTGTAGGGTGCAGCACCGCAGCCGGCCCAAACTGGCCATCGAGGCAGGTTGAGCTCCGCACGATCGTTCCGCTATCGTCGCTGACAGTTGCAATCGAGGATCGGTGATGAACGAGGACGTCCCGACATTGTTCGAATGGGCCGGCGGCACCGAAGCGCTGAACCGCCTGACCCAAACCTTCTACGGCAAGGTGTTTCAGGATCCGATCGTCGGCCCGGTGTTCAAAAACATGTCGCCGGACCATCCTGCCCATGTCGCGGCCTTCATCGGAGAGGTCTTTGGCGGACCGAAGACCTACAGCGAAGAGCATGGCGGCCACCGCGAGATGGTGATGCACCATCTCGGCAAGCATCTGAGCGAGGAACAGCGCCGCCGCTGGATCAATCTGCTCGCTGATGCCGCCGATGAAGTCGGGTTGCCGGACGATCCGGAGTTCCGCTCGGCTTTCACTGCCTATGTCGAATGGGGGTCGCGGCTGGCGAAGATGAACTCCAACCTTGGCGAGACCTGCGACCCGGAGACGGAACCGATGCCGGCCTGGGGCTGGGGCGTGCCCGGCGGACCGTACAAGCCGCCGAGCGCGAAATAGCCCTCTCGCTAGCCCGCTTGGGGCGAAGCGGGGTGACCCTTCCTGAATGCGCCACAATATGCCGCGACGTTCGAGCGATTCGGCAATGAACGAGGTTTGGTGATGCTGATCGCTCATCTTCCGGCTGGCTACATACTCGGTACTTTCGCGCGAAACCGTTGGCCCGGCAGATCGGGGATCATGGCGGCGGCTATGCTCGGCAGCGTCTTCCCGGATATCGACATGCTCTACTTCCATTTTGTCGATGGCCGCCAGACCCATCACCACGCCTACATCACGCATTGGCCGCTCTTCTGGGCAGCGGCCGGCCTTGTGGCATTGTCGCTCGCGAGATGGCGTGATCAGCGATATCTGGCCCCAGTCGGCGCCTTCTTTGCCGCCGCAATGATGCATATGATCCTGGACAGCGTGGCCTCGCCTATAATGTGGCTAATGCCGTTCGACCGGCATGCGCTCGAACTCGTCACGGTTCCGGCCATGTACCGCAATTGGGTCATGAGCTTCATGCTGCATTGGACTTTTGCTCTCGAACTTCTCATATGCGCCTGGGCGCTGGCCCTCGGATTTCGACGATCGCAGCTCGTCGCGGCCACGCCTAAAAACTCGACTTGAGTTCTTGTCCGCTTTATGAAATAGCAGCGCGCGATACGGGCATAGCTCAGTTGGTAGAGCGGCGGTCTCCAAAACCGCAGGTCGTAGGTTCGAGCCCTGCTGCCCGTGCCATTTTTCGAAATGGCCAATTCATGAAAATGTCTGATCTTCTACGCATCGGCCTTTTGAAAATCGCGCGGTGGCTTGCCATATAGGCTGTTTTGAGGCATAAGAGCGCCCATAGCCGGGACGGGACGACTGGATGGTTCCGATGCGGCGTTTGTCATAAAGCGGACACTTGCCACTTGCGTGGATCAAGAATCGGTTTTATGTAGACGAAACAGACACGCGACGCGTGGAGCTGGGAATCCGGCTTTACGCGTCCGATTTGCATGGGCGAAATGATTGCGCTGATTCGGCGCGAACACAGGCTCAGGCGGCACATCCCGGCCAGCGGGATCATCCAGGAGATCCGGTCAACGGGTCTCGCAGACAGGCGGCACATGGCTTCGAAAACCACAAATCCTTTCGTCTTTCTCCAGCAGGTTCGCGCGGAGACCGCCAAGGTGACTTGGCCGTCGCGGCGCGAAACGATGATCTCGACGGTAATGGTTCTGGCGTTCGCTGTGATCGCGATGATCTTTTTCTTTACTGCCGATCAGCTCATGGGCCTCGCGGTCGAGCAGATTCTGGGCATTGGACGCTAAGTCCGGCGATTACGGAGAAGTCTTGAGATGACTGCGCGGTGGTACATCGTCCACGCCTATTCGAACTTTGAAAAAAAGGTCGCCGAGGACATCGAGAACAAGGCCAAGCAGAAGGGCCTGTCCGCTGACATCGAGCAGATCGTGGTGCCGACCGAGAAGGTCGTCGAGATACGCCGCGGCCGCAAGGTCGATGCCGAGCGCAAGTTCTTCCCGGGCTACGTGCTCCTGAAGGCCAACCTGACCGACGCGGTGTTCTCGCTGGTGAAGAACACGCCGAAGGTCACCGGCTTTCTGGGTGACTCGAAGCCGGTTCCGATCACCGAGGCCGAGGCGCAGCGCATCCTGAACCAAGTGCAGGAAGGCGTCGAGCGGCCGAAGCCGTCGGTCACTTTCGAGATCGGCGAGGCGATCCGCGTCTCGGACGGTCCGTTCGCGTCGTTCAACGGTTTTGTCCAGGAAGTGGACGAGGAGCGGGCGCGGCTCAAGGTGGAAGTTTCGATCTTCGGGCGCGCCGTGCCGGTCGATCTCGAATTCGGACAGGTCGAAAAAGGCTGATCCGAAATCCTTGTCGCCCATGCGGCGGTGAGGGGAGGCGGCGTGGAAATCGCGGCCAAAACGGGTGGGAGGCGAATGCGGCTTTAGCCGGCCGCAGGAACCGCACCACCAGACTGCAACCGCCGGTGTTGCCCAGATAGTGGGGCCGGCATGAGATAAAGGCAGGAAAGAGATGGCTAAGAAAATTGCAGGCCAGCTCAAGCTCCAGGTTTCCGCGGGCTCGGCGACGCCGTCGCCCCCGATCGGACCGGCGCTTGGTCAGCGCGGCATCAACATCATGGAGTTCTGCAAGGCGTTCAACGCGCAGACCCAGGAAATGGAAAAGGGATCGCCGATTCCGGTCGTCATCACCTACTACCAGGACAAGTCGTTCACCTTCGTCATGAAGACGCCACCGGTGAGCTACTTCCTGAAGAAGGCCGCGAACCTGAAGTCGGGCTCGAAGGAGCCGGGCAAGGTCAAGGCCGGCACGATTGGCCGCGACAAGGTGCGCGCCATCGCCGAGCAGAAGATGAAGGATCTGAACGCGACCGATATCGAGGGGGCCATGCGCATGGTCGAGGGCTCCGCCCGCTCGATGGGTCTGGAAGTGGTGGGCTGAGATCATGGCAAAGATTGCAAAGCGTGTATCGAAGACCCGCGAAGGCATCGATCCCAACAAGGCCTATGCCTTGGGTGATGCCCTGAAGCTGCTCAAGGACCGGTCCTCGGTGAAGTTCGACGAGACCGTTGAAATCGCGATGAACCTGGGTGTCGACCCGCGCCATGCCGACCAGATGGTCCGTGGCGTGGTTAATCTGCCGAACGGCACCGGCCGTACCGTCCGCGTCGCCGTTTTCGCGCGTGGCGACAAGGCCGAGGAAGCTAAGGCGGCCGGCGCCGATATCGTTGGCGCCGAGGATCTGGTCGACATCGTCCAGAAGGGCACGATCGACTTCGATCGCTGCATCGCCACGCCGGATATGATGCCGCTGGTCGGCCGTCTGGGCAAGGTGCTCGGCCCGCGCGGCATGATGCCGAACCCGAAGGTCGGCACTGTCACCACCGACGTTACCGCCGCCGTCAAGGCGTCGAAGGGCGGCGCGGTCGAGTTCCGCGTCGAGAAGGCCGGCATCGTTCATGGCGGCGTCGGCAAGATCTCGTTCGACGTCAAGGCGCTGGAAGAGAACGTCCGCGCCTTCGCCGACGCGGTGAACAGGGCCAAGCCGGCTGGTGCCAAGGGCAACTACGTCAAGAAGGTGTCGGTCACCTCGACGATGGGCCCGGGCCTCAAGCTCGACGTCTCGACGCTGGCGGCGTCCTGATACGAACTATTTGGATCGGCCGCTAAAGGGCTGATCCGCAAACAGAATTCCGGGCCTCCGACTTATCTTGGCGGCCCGGTACCGGAAGTCGGAAGGCTTCCGGACATCCTGTCCGAGATTGCGGGCGGCCCCAAGCCTTAGTTCAAGGGGGGCCTTAATTCATGTGGGCCTGCATGAGACGGGTGAAGACCGGACAACGGAGCGACTGCTCCAATGAAAGGTTCGAACCGTGTTTGCCTTTTGTCTGCGCACCATTCGGCTTGCCGGCTGGTGTGGCGAAAGGGGGCAGGATCCTCGAGCGTCGTTCGGGAGATCCGTTACTGGATGGCCCGACCGGCAAAAAGGCAACCCGACGCCTGTCCTCGTAATGGGAATGTTCCCGTTAACAGGATTGGGGTCAACTGGAGATAGGCAGTGGACAGAGCGGAAAAACGCGAACTCGTCACGGGCCTGAATGAAGCGTTTTCGGGCGCTGGTTCAGTCGTCGTGGCCCACTACGCCGGTATCACCGTCGCGCAAATGAACGACCTTCGGTCGAAAATGCGTGTCGCCGGTGGCACCGTCAAAGTCGCGAAGAACCGTCTCGCCAAAATCGCTCTTCAGGGCACGGACTCCGCATCGATCATCGACCTGTTCAAGGGACAGACGCTGATCGCCTATTCGGAGGATCCGATTGCGGCGCCGAAGGTCGCGTCCGATTTCGCCAAGGGAAATGACAAGCTCGTCATTCTCGGCGGCGCAATGGGCACCACCTCGCTCAACGCCGACGGTGTGAAGGCACTCGCCACACTTCCGTCGCTCGATGAGCTGCGCGCCAGGCTGGTTGGCATGATCGCCACGCCGGCAACCCGGATCGCCCAGATCGTCAATGCGCCTGCGGCTTCGGTCGCGCGTGTCATCGGCGCTTACGCCCGGAAGGACGAGGCGGCATGAGGCCGTTCCTCGCTATCACAAACACACGTTCGAACCTTATGAAGGAATATTGCAATGGCTGATCTGGCAAAGATCGTAGACGACCTTTCGAAGCTGACCGTCCTCGAGGCGGCCGAGCTGTCGAAGCTTCTGGAAGAAAAGTGGGGCGTTTCCGCTGCTGCTCCGGTGGCGGTTGCCGCCGCTGGCGGTGCCGCGGCTGCTGCTGCTCCGGTCGAGGAAAAGACGGAATTCGACGTCGTCCTCACCGAGGCGGGCGCTCAGAAGATCAACGTCATCAAGGAAGTTCGCGCCATCACTGGTCTTGGCCTCAAGGAAGCCAAGGACCTGGTCGAGGCGGCTCCGAAGCCGGTCAAGGAAGCTGTTTCCAAGGCCGACGCGGACAAGTTCAAGGCCCAGCTGGAAGCAGCCGGCGCCAAGGTCGAACTGAAGTAAGCGTTTGATATCGGCGGGCGGCTTCGCGCCGTCCGCCACTCCCTTGGCGCAAAGGGAGGCTGCGTAACGCGAAGAGTACGAAAACCTCTTTCCTGAGGGCCGTGCATCGGCCTTCAGGAAACGGGTTTTCTCCCGTTTTGGCCGGCCACCGTCAGGTGGCGGGTGAACAAATAAGGGCCGCCGCCGAGGTGGCCGAGAATGCAAGGCGAGCCGCGGCGAGGCTCGCCCCGAGAATCGAGCTAAGGAGCGACGATGGCCCAGACACAAACTTTCAATGGCCGCAGACGCGTACGCAAATTCTTCGGAAAGATTCCGGAAGTTGCGGAGATGCCGAACCTGATCGAGGTTCAGAAGGCATCCTATGACCAGTTCCTGATGGTCGAGGAGCCCAAGGGCGGGCGTCCTGACGAGGGACTGCAGGCGGTTTTCAAATCGGTGTTCCCGATTTCCGACTTTTCCGGCTCCTCGATGCTGGAATTCGTGAAGTACGAGTTCGAAGCACCGAAATTCGATGTTGACGAATGCCGTCAGCGCGACCTGACCTATGCCGCGCCACTCAAGGTGACGCTGCGCCTCATCGTGTTCGATATCGACGAGGATACCGGCGCCAAGTCGATCAAGGACATCAAGGAGCAGGACGTCTACATGGGCGACATGCCGCTCATGACCTTGAACGGCACTTTCATCGTCAACGGCACCGAGCGTGTCATCGTCTCGCAGATGCACCGTTCGCCGGGCGTCTTCTTCGACCATGACAAGGGCAAGTCGCATTCGTCCGGCAAGCTGCTGTTTGCCGCGCGGGTCATCCCCTATCGCGGCTCGTGGCTCGACATCGAGTTCGACTCGAAGGACGTCGTGCACGCCCGCATCGACCGCCGCCGCAAGATTCCGGTGTCGTCGCTGTTGATGGCGCTCGGCATGGACGGCGAGGAGATCCTGTCGACCTTCTACAACAAGATCACCTACAAGCGCGCCGGCGACCATTGGCGCATCCCGTTCAACGTCGAGCGTTTCCGCGGCCTCAAGGCGGTTGGCGACCTGGTCGATGCAGACACCAATGAGGTCGTGGTCGAAGCCGGCAAGAAGATAACTGCCCGCCAGGCCCGTCAGCTCGGCGAAAAGGGTCTCAAGGCGATCAAGGCGACCGACGAGGATCTGCTCGGCAACTACCTTGCCGAGGACATCGTCAACTACGCGACCGGCGAGATTTTCCTCGAAGCCGGCGACGAGATCGATGAAAAGACGCTGAAGGTGCTTCTCAGCGCCGGCGATGACGAGATCAAGGTTCTCGACATCGACCACGTCAATGTCGGCGCCTATATCCGCAACACGCTCAACGTCGACAAGAACGAGAGCCGCCAGGACGCGCTGTTCGACATCTACCGCGTCATGCGCCCCGGCGAGCCGCCGACGCTCGAAACCGCCGAAGCCATGTTCAACTCGCTGTTCTTCGACAGCGAGCGCTATGATCTGTCGGCCGTCGGCCGCGTCAAGATGAACATGCGCCTCGAGCTCAAGGCCGAGGATACCGTGCGCGTGTTGCGCAAGGACGACATCCTGGCCGTGGTCAAGACGCTGGTCGAACTGCGTGACGGCAAGGGCGAGATCGACGACATCGACAATCTCGGCAATCGCCGCGTGCGTTCGGTCGGCGAGCTGATGGAGAACCAGTACCGCGTCGGCCTGCTGCGCATGGAGCGCGCGATCAAGGAGCGCATGTCCTCGATCGAGATCGACACGGTGATGCCGCAGGACCTGATCAACGCCAAGCCGGCGGCTGCCGCCGTGCGCGAGTTCTTCGGTTCCTCGCAGCTGTCGCAGTTCATGGACCAGACCAACCCGCTGTCGGAGATCACCCACAAGCGCCGTCTCTCGGCGCTTGGACCCGGTGGTCTGACCCGCGAGCGCGCCGGCTTCGAGGTGCGCGACGTGCACCCGACGCATTACGGCCGCATCTGCCCGATCGAGACGCCGGAAGGCCCGAACATCGGTCTGATCAACTCGCTGGCCACCTTCGCGCGCGTCAACAAGTACGGCTTCATCGAGAGCCCGTACCGCAAGATCGTCAACGGCAAGCTGACCAATGAGGTCGTCTATCTGTCGGCGATGGAAGAGGCCAAGCACCACGTCGCGCAGGCCAATGCCGAGCTCGACAAGAATGGTGGTTTCGTCGACGAATTCGTCATTTGCCGCAACGCCGGCGAAGTGATGATGGCGCCGCGCGAAAACGTCGATCTGATGGACGTGTCGCCGAAGCAGATGGTGTCGGTGGCCGCGGCCCTGATCCCGTTCCTCGAGAACGACGACGCCAACCGCGCCCTGATGGGCTCGAACATGCAGCGTCAGGCCGTGCCGCTGGTGCGCGCCGAAGCGCCGTTTGTCGGCACTGGCATGGAGCCGATCGTCGCCCGTGACTCGGGCGCCGCCATCGGCGCCCGCCGCGGCGGCATCGTCGACCAGGTGGACGCGACGCGCATCGTCATCCGTGCCACGGAAGATCTCGATCCCGGCAAGTCGGGCGTCGACATCTACCGGCTGATGAAGTTCCAGCGTTCGAACCAGAACACCTGCATCAACCAGCGTCCGCTGGTGCGCATGGGTGACCGGGTCAACAAGGGCGACATCATCGCCGACGGTCCGTCGACCGAACTCGGCGATCTGGCGCTCGGCCGCAACGTGCTGGTCGCGTTCATGCCGTGGAACGGCTACAACTACGAGGACTCGATCCTCTTGTCCGAGCGCATCGTCGCCGATGACGTCTTCACCTCGATCCACATCGAGGAGTTCGAGGTCATGGCGCGCGACACCAAGCTCGGGCCGGAGGAGATCACGCGCGACATTCCCAACGTCTCGGAAGAAGCGCTGAAGAACCTCGACGAGGCCGGCATCGTCTATATCGGTGCGGAAGTGCAGCCGGGCGACATCCTGGTCGGCAAGATCACGCCGAAGGGCGAAAGCCCGATGACGCCGGAAGAAAAGCTTCTGCGCGCCATCTTCGGCGAAAAGGCATCGGACGTGCGAGACACCTCCATGCGCATGCCGCCCGGAACTTTCGGCACCGTCGTCGAAGTGCGCGTCTTCAACCGCCACGGTGTGGAGAAGGACGAGCGCGCCATGGCGATCGAACGCGAGGAGATCGAACGCCTCGCCAAGGACCGCGACGACGAGCAGGCGATCCTCGACCGCAACGTCTATTCGCGCCTGTCCGACGTACTCGTCGGCAAGGACGCGATTGCCGGGCCGAAGGGCTTCAAGAAAGGCTCGAAGCTGTCGAAGGACACGCTCGACGAGTATCCGCGTTCGCAGTGGTGGCAGTTTGCGGTGGAGAACGAAAAGCTCCAGAGCGAACTGGAAGCCCTGCGTGGCCAGTACGACGATTCCAAGAAGGCGCTCGAACAGCGCTTCATGGACAAGGTCGAGAAGGTGCAGCGCGGCGACGAGATGCCTCCCGGCGTCATGAAGATGGTCAAGGTCTTCGTGGCCGTGAAGCGCAAGATGCAGCCTGGCGACAAGATGGCCGGCCGGCACGGCAACAAGGGTGTCGTGTCGCGGATCGTTCCGGTCGAGGACATGCCGTTCCTCGAGGACGGCACGCATGCCGATATCGTGCTCAACCCGCTGGGTGTGCCGAGCCGCATGAATGTCGGCCAGATCCTGGAGACGCATCTGGGCTGGGCTTGCGCCGGAATGGGCAGGAAGATCGGCGATCTGATCGACGCCTACAAGACCGCCGGCGACATCAAGCCGCTGCGCAAGACGCTCGAGAGCTTCATGCCGGCCAACGACCGCAACGAGCCGATCCGCGACTATGACGACGAGAGCGTCGTTCGCCTCAGCGAGCAGATGCGCCGCGGCGTCTCCATCGCGACACCGGTGTTCGACGGCGCGCACGAGGCCGACATCAACATCATGCTGGAGCAGGCGGGCCTGCACACCAGCGGCCAGTCGCAGCTCTATGACGGACGCACCGGCGAACCGTTCGATCGCAAAGTGACAATGGGCTACATATATATGCTCAAGCTTCACCACCTTGTGGACGACAAGATCCACGCGCGTTCGATCGGGCCGTACTCGCTCGTTACCCAGCAGCCGCTGGGCGGCAAGGCGCAGTTCGGTGGCCAGCGCTTCGGCGAGATGGAGGTCTGGGCGCTCGAAGCGTACGGCGCCGCCTACACGCTGCAGGAGATGCTGACGGTGAAGTCGGACGACGTCGCCGGCCGCACCAAGGTCTACGAAGCGATCGTCAGAGGCGACGACACGTTCGAGGCCGGCATTCCCGAGAGCTTCAACGTTCTCGTCAAGGAAATGCGGTCTCTGGGCCTCAATGTCGAGCTGGAGAACACCAAGCTGGACGACAACCCGGTTCGGCTGCCCGACGCGGCCGAGTGAGCAAGACGTCCGGTCGCGGCTTCCGCGACCGGACGCACCAAATTCTTCGGCCGATGGCCGATCAAGTCGGCGGGCGTTTGGCCCGCGCTAGATGCAAGGGGTTTTCGAGGACCCCGAAAAGGAGAACGGCATGAACCAAGAGGTCATGAATCTCTTCAATCCCCAGGCGCCTGCGCAGGTGTTCGATTCCATCCGGATCTCGCTCGCCAGCCCTGAGAAGATTCTGTCCTGGTCGTTCGGCGAGATCAAGAAGCCGGAGACCATCAACTACCGCACCTTCAAGCCGGAGCGTGACGGCCTGTTCTGCGCGCGCATTTTCGGTCCTATCAAGGACTACGAGTGCCTGTGCGGCAAGTACAAGCGCATGAAATACAAGGGCGTCATCTGCGAAAAGTGCGGCGTCGAAGTCACGCTGTCGCGCGTCCGTCGCGAGCGCATGGGCCATATCGAGCTGGCCGCGCCCGTCGCCCATATCTGGTTCCTGAAGTCGCTGCCGTCGCGTATCGGCACGCTGCTCGACATGACGCTGAAGGACATCGAGCGCGTTCTCTACTTCGAGAACTACATCGTCACCGAGCCTGGCCTCACCGCTCTGAAGGAGCACCAGCTCCTCAGCGAGGAAGAGTACATGATGGCTGTCGACGAATATGGCGAAGATAGCTTCACCGCCATGATCGGCGCCGAGGCCATCCACGATCTTCTGGCCGGCATGGACCTGGAGAAGATCGCCGGCGATCTGCGTTCGGAGCTGGCTTCGACCACGTCCGAGCTGAAGCAGAAGAAGTATCTGAAGCGGCTTAAGGTCGTCGAGAACTTCATGGAGTCCGGCAACCGTCCGGAATGGATGATCATGAAGGTGGTTCCGGTGATCCCGCCGGACCTGCGCCCGCTCGTCCCGCTGGACGGCGGCCGCTTCGCGACATCGGATCTCAACGATCTCTATCGCCGCGTCATCAACCGCAACAACCGCCTGAAGCGGCTGATCGAGCTGCGTGCGCCCGGCATCATCGTGCGCAATGAAAAGCGCATGCTGCAGGAAGCCGTTGACGCGCTGTTCGACAACGGTCGTCGCGGCCGCGTCATCACCGGTGCCAACAAGCGTCCGTTGAAGTCGCTGTCCGACATGCTCAAGGGCAAGCAGGGTCGGTTCCGCCAGAACCTGCTCGGCAAGCGCGTCGACTATTCCGGCCGCTCGGTCATCGTGACCGGTCCGGAGCTCAAGCTGCACCAGTGCGGCCTGCCGAAGAAGATGGCGCTCGAACTGTTCAAGCCCTTCATTTATGCCCGTCTCGACGCCAAGGGTTATTCCTCGACCGTCAAGCAGGCGAAGAAGCTGGTCGAGAAGGAGCGTCCGGAGGTCTGGGATATCCTCGACGAGGTCATCCGCGAGCACCCGGTGCTTCTGAACCGTGCGCCGACGCTGCACCGCCTCGGCATCCAGGCGTTCGAGCCGATCCTGATCGAAGGCAAGGCTATCCAGCTTCACCCGCTGGTCTGCACGGCCTTCAATGCGGACTTCGACGGCGACCAGATGGCGGTTCACGTGCCGCTGTCGCTGGAAGCACAGCTTGAAGCCCGCGTGCTGATGATGTCGACCAACAACATCCTGCACCCGGCTTCCGGCGCGCCGATCATCGTGCCGTCGCAGGACATGGTTCTGGGTCTCTACTATCTCTCGATCGTCAACCAGAACGAGCCGGGCGAGGGCATGGTGTTTGCCGACATGGGCGAACTCCAGCACGCGCTCGAGACCAAGGCGGTGACGCTGCACTCCAAGATCAAGGGGCGCTTCCGCACGGTCGATGCGGACGGCAAGGTCGTGTCGAAGATCTTCGACACCACGCCTGGCCGCATGATCATCGGCGAGCTTCTGCCGAAGAACGTCAACGTGCCGTACGAGACCGCCAACCAGGAGATGACCAAGAAGAACATCTCCAAGATGATCGACACCGTCTACCGCCATTGCGGTCAGAAGGAGACGGTCATTTTCTGCGACCGTATCATGGCCCTCGGCTTCAGCCACGCCTGCCGCGCCGGCATTTCGTTCGGCAAGGACGACATGCTGATCCCGGATGCCAAGATCAAGCTGGTTTCCGACACCGAGGCTTTGGCCAAGGAATACGAGCAGCAGTACAATGACGGCCTGATCACGCAGGGCGAGAAGTACAACAAGGTCGTCGACGCCTGGGCCAAGTGCTCGGAAAAGGTCGCCGACGAGATGATGGCCCGCATCAAGGCGGTCGAGTTCGAGGACAATGGCCGTCAAAAGCCGATGAACTCGATCTACATGATGTCGCACTCCGGTGCGCGCGGCTCGCCCACCCAGATGCGCCAGCTTGCCGGTATGCGCGGCCTGATGGCCAAGCCTAGCGGTGAGATCATCGAGACGCCGATCATCTCGAACTTCAAGGAAGGCCTGACCGTGCTCGAGTACTTCAACTCGACCCACGGCGCCCGCAAGGGTCTGGCCGACACAGCCTTGAAGACGGCGAACTCGGGTTACCTTACCCGTCGTCTGGTCGACGTGGCGCAGGACTGCATCGTCAACTCCGTCGACTGCGGCACCGACAAGGGCCTCACCATGCAGCCGATCGTCGATGCCGGCCAGGTCGTCGCTTCCGTCGGCCAGCGCGTTCTCGGCCGCACGGCGCTCGACGACATCACGCATCCGGTCACCGGTGAGGTTCTGGTCAAGGCCGGAACGCTGATGGACGAACGCGACGTCGAGCAGATCGAACAGGCCGGCGTCCAGTCGGTCCGCATCCGCTCGGCACTGACCTGCGATGTCAGGGTCGGTGTATGCGCGGTCTGCTACGGACGCGATCTGGCCCGCGGTACCCCGGTCAACCAGGGCGAGGCGGTCGGCGTCATCGCGGCTCAGTCTATCGGCGAGCCGGGCACCCAGCTCACCATGCGTACCTTCCACATGGGCGGTACGGCGCAGGTGGTGGACTCGTCGTTCCTTGAAGCCTCGTATGAGGGCAAGGTCGAGATCCGCAACCGCAACGTGGTGCGCAACTCCGACGGCCAGCAGATGGTCATGGGCCGCAACATGGCGGTGCTGATCCTCGACGAAGCCGGCAAGGAGCGGGCCACGCACCGTGTCACCTATGGTTCGCGCATCTTCGTGGACGATGGCGACAAGGTGAAGCGCGGCCAGCGCATCGCCGAGTGGGATCCCTATACCCGCCCGGTCCTCACCGAAATCGAGGGCAAGGTGGCGTTCGAGGATCTGGTCGACGGCATTTCCGTCCAGGAAACGGCCGACGAGTCGACCGGCATCACCAAGCGCGAGGTCATCGACTGGCGTTCGACGCCACGCGGCAACGACCTCAAGCCGGCGATCGTCGTCCAGGACGCCAAGGGAAAGGTCGGCAAACTGTCGAAGGGCGGCGACGCCCGCTTCCTGCTCTCGGTCGAGGCCATTCTTTCGGTCGAGCCGGGCGCACAGGTTCGCCCCGGCGACGTCCTGGCGCGTATCCCGATGGAAAGCGCCAAGACCAAGGACATCACCGGCGGTTTGCCGCGTGTTGCCGAACTGTTCGAGGCACGCCGTCCGAAGGATCACGCCATCATCGCCGAGATCGACGGCACGATCCGCTTCGGCCGCGACTACAAGAACAAGCGCCGCATCATCATCGAACCGCATGACTCGACGCTTGAGCCGGTCGAATACCTGATCCCGAAGGGCAAGCCGTTCCATCTCCAGGACGGCGACGTCATCGAGAAGGGCGACTATATCCTCGACGGCAATCCGGCGCCGCACGACATCCTGGCGATCAAGGGCGTGGAGGCGCTTGCGTCCTACCTCGTCAACGAGATCCAGGAGGTCTACCGTCTGCAGGGCGTGTCGATCAACGACAAGCACATCGAGGTGATCGTTCGCCAGATGCTGCAGAAGGTCGAGATCACTGCGCAGGGCGACTCGACCTACATTCCGGGCGACCACGTCGACGTGATCGAGCTGGAAGAGGTCAACGAGCGCCTGGTCGAGGACGGCAAGAAGCCGGCCGAAGGCCAGCCGGTGCTCCTGGGCATCACCAAGGCCTCGCTGCAGACGCCGTCCTTCATCTCGGCGGCCTCCTTCCAGGAGACGACGAGGGTGCTGACAGAAGCGGCGGTTGCCGGCAAGACCGACATGCTGCAGGGGCTGAAGGAAAACGTCATCGTCGGCCGTCTGATCCCGGCCGGCACCGGCGGCACGATGAGCCAGATCCGGCGCATCGCCACCTCGCGCGACGAGTTGATCATCGACGAGCGCCGCAAGGCGTCTGGCGTCGAGGTCGCCGATCAGATGCTGACCGACATGGCTTCCGCCGCGCAGTAAGCGCGGCGGAACAGATCTCAGGCAACAAAGCCGTCGGGGCAACCCGGCGGCTTTTTTGTGTGTTGAAGCTGGAAAACTTATGCCGCTGGCGACGGAGTGGGAGGAGGCGTCGTCGAGCGTTCGCGACTTATTTCGATCGTCCGGCGCCGCCCCTCATTGCCCTGCCGGGCATTTCTCCCCGTAAACGGGGAGAAAGAAGCTGGCCGCAGCCTTGGCGTTCTTCTGCGACGCTGGAGATTGGCGAAATCTTTGATGACGGCGTCCTTCTCCCTGTTCACGGGGAGTAGATGGCGGCAGCCAGATGAGGGGCGGCGCGACGCTTGCAAGATGGTCAGGACCGGAGCGAAGGCCACTCCTTACAGCTCCGCGGCTTAATCGAAAAACGCTTCCACCACATTGCGCCTACCCAGCATGAAGGCGTCGGCGACATGTTGCAGCGGGGCAAGATCGACATCGGAAACGCCGGCGCGCACGATCTCTGCGAAACGCCTGTAGAGCATCGGGTATTCGGCTTCCGGCTCGTCGTGAACGACGCGGCCGTCGACCGCTAGTTTTGAGCCGCCGCCGGAAAGCACCATCGCGCCGTTGTCCGTCTCGGCCAGGATGTCCCAGCTTTGCGGGCCGGTCTGGCGCCAGTCGAGCTCCATCGTCACCGGCAAGCCGTTCGAGGTGCGGAAGGCGATATGCGCAGCGATCGGGGCGGCGCGGTTTTCGGGAAAATCGAGAATTGCCGAGGTGATGAACATCGCCGGCAATATGTGGGTCGCAATCGACAGCGCGTTGATGCCGGGATCAAACACGCCGAAGCCGCCTGGCGCCCAGATCCAGTCCTGGTTCGGGTGCCAGCGGCGCACGTCCTCCTTCCAGTCGATGGCAGCCGATCTGATCGTGGTCGAGCCGAGAAAATCGCGCGCGGCCCCGACCGCCGGGGCATAGCGTGAATGCCAGCTGGCGAAAAGCGAGACGCCGTTTGCCGCGGCCAGCGCTTTCAGGTCCTCGACTTCGCTGACCGTGGCGCCGGGGGGCTTTTCCAGGAAGACATGCTTTTTCGCTTCGAGTGCCGTCCGTGCAGCGTCGTAGCGGAACTGCGGCGGCATGCAGAGCGATACGGCTTCAAGCTCCGGCACGGCGTCGAGCATCGCCTCGATGTCAGGAAAATTTGCGATCCCGTCCACCTTGCCGTGCCGGCTGGCGGCGGCGGCGAGGCGGTAGTCCCGGTCCTTGGCCAGGGCTGGCAGGTGCTGGTCGCGGACGATCTTTCCCACCCCGACGATGCCGAGCTTGATAGGGTTGCTGTTCGAGGACATGGGAGACTCCACGGATTGGAAAATGCACTGCTCCTGGCAGCGATTGGTTCTCTTAGCAGAGAACCGATGCCGGGCAAGTCGCGGGAGGCTCGCCCGGTAGGCCGGGATAGAACCCGCTTCAGACTGGCCTTGCTTCAGACTGGCCCTGCTTAGACTGGCCCTGCCTCAGACTGGCACGTCGAAGGTGACGATCGACACTTCGCCTTCGAGCGCACCCTGATAGGCCGACAGGTGCGGCTCTTCGTCGGGCACCCCGTCCAGGTCGCCGATTTGGTCGAGCTCCGCCTCGGCGTAACCTTCGGCCGAGAGCGATTCGAGCGCCCGGCGCACCGCCGAATCGTCGTCCGGCGCGACCAGCATGACGTGGACGCCTTCCGGCTTGCCGTCTTTCCTCTTCCACGCCCGGCCGGTGATGATGGTGACCGGGCGCTCGTCATTGTCGTTCACGGGCTGATTCCTCCGGGCGAGGGGATTTGTGCTGTTCATGCCTCTTTTTCGCATGAAGCATGGCCGCGCAACAGCCGAAAGCCGGTCACTTTCTTCCCTCCTCTTGCAAAATGGCGAAAGAAAATTACATGCGCCTTTCGCATGGCTGCCAAGCCTCGGTTTCAGCGTAATATTTGGCGCTCCGGGGTTGACGGGCAACAGGCTTGCGAGTAGAAGCCGCCCAGTCAGAACCGATGTGAGGCTCTCCCTTCCGAAGCGACACGCTTTGGAGTTTGCCTCAAACAGGGTTCGTTTTACGAGCGAAAAGACATTTCCGGCGTGCATGAAGCGGTTTCCGCTTCCTCTGCCATTTGTTCGGGCAAGACCGCGAGGCGCGGTTTGTGGCCCGAATTTGCGTATGGAAATGACGCTTTGAGCGGCCCTGACCGGGCGAGACACGGAATTGAGAGACAAGAGGGTTTAATGCCTACCGTCAACCAGCTGATCCGCAAGCCGCGCATTGCGCCGGTGAAGCGCAACAAGGTCCCGGCCATGCAGCAGAACCCGCAGAAGCGGGGCGTCTGCACGCGCGTCTACACAACGACGCCGAAGAAGCCGAACTCGGCGCTGCGCAAGGTGGCCAAGATCCGCCTGACCAATGGTTTTGAAGTGATCGGCTACATCCCCGGCGAAGGCCACAACCTTCAGGAACACTCGGTGGTGATGATCCGCGGCGGCCGCGTCAAGGATCTTCCGGGCGTCCGCTACCATATCATCCGCGGCGTGCTCGACACGCAGGGTGTGAAGAACCGCAAGCAGCGCCGTTCGAAATACGGCGCCAAGCGTCCGAAGTGACCGAAGCGTAGCCAAGGTCATCCCGGACGGCGCCAAGCGACGATCCGGGATCCAGGCCACCACGCAGAATTGAGGCAGAGAAAAAATGTCCCGTCGTCACAGTGCAGAAAAGCGTGAGATCAACCCGGACCCGAAGTTCGGCGATCTGATCGTCACCAAGTTCATGAACGCCGTCATGTATGACGGCAAGAAGTCGGTTGCCGAGACCATCGTCTACGGCGCGCTCGACCAGGTCCAGTCCAAGACCAAGCAGGAGCCGGTCACCGTCTTCCACCAGGCGCTCGACAATGTCGCGCCGCATGTGGAAGTGCGTTCGCGCCGCGTCGGTGGTGCCACCTACCAGGTTCCGGTCGACGTACGCCCCGAGCGCCGTCAGGCGCTGGCCATCCGCTGGCTGATCGCCGCCGCCCGCAACCGCAACGAGACCACGATGGTCGACCGCCTCTCCGGCGAGCTGATGGACGCGGCCAACAACCGCGGCACCGCCGTCAAGAAGCGTGAAGACACCCACAAGATGGCAGAAGCCAACCGCGCCTTCGCGCACTACCGCTGGTAAAGCGCGAACGAGACTGAAGAGGCACCTCCCATGGCCCGCGAATATAAAATCGAAGACTACCGCAATTTCGGTATCATGGCGCATATCGACGCCGGCAAGACGACGACCACCGAGCGCGTCCTCTACTACACGGGCAAGTCGCACAAGATCGGCGAAGTCCATGACGGCGCTGCCACCATGGATTGGATGGAGCAGGAGCAGGAACGCGGCATCACCATCACGTCCGCCGCGACCACGACCTTCTGGAAGGGTCGTGACGGCAAGATGCACCGTTTCAACATCATCGACACCCCCGGCCACGTCGACTTCACCATCGAGGTCGAGCGTTCGCTGCGCGTGCTCGACGGCGCCATTGCGCTGCTCGACGCCAATGCCGGTGTCGAGCCGCAGACGGAAACCGTCTGGCGCCAGGCCGACAAGTACCGCGTGCCGCGCATGATCTTCTGCAACAAGATGGACAAGATCGGCGCCGATTTTTACCGCTCGGTCGAGATGATCGGCTCGCGCCTCGGCGCGCATGCCGTCGTCATGCAGCTGCCGATCGGTGCTGAGACCGAGTTCAAGGGCATCGTCGACCTCGTCGAGATGAACGCGCTGGTCTGGCGCGACGAAACGCTGGGCGCTGCCTGGGACGTCGTCGAGATCCCGGACGATCTCAAAGCTCGTGCGGAAGAGTACCGCGAGAAGATGATCGAAGCCGCCGTCGAAATGGACGAGACGGCGCTTGAGAATTACCTCGAAGGCAAGATGCCCGACAATGACGAGATCCGCGCGCTGATCCGCAAGGGCACCATTGCGGTGAAATTTTACCCGATGTTCTGTGGCTCGGCCTTCAAGAACAAGGGCGTGCAGCCGCTGCTCGACGCCGTTGTCGAATACCTGCCGTCGCCGGCCGACGTTCCGGCCATCAAGGGCGTCGACGCCAAGACCGACGCCGAGATCGAGCGTCATGCCGACGACAACGAACCGCTGTCGATGCTTGCCTTCAAGATCATGAACGACCCATTCGTCGGCTCGCTCACCTTCGCCCGCATCTATTCGGGCAAGCTCACCAAGGGCATCTCGGTCGACAACACGGTCAAGGGCAAGAAGGAGCGCATCGGCCGCATGCTGCAGATGCATGCGAACTCGCGCGCCGACGTCGAAGAGGCTTTCGCCGGCGACATCGTCGCCTTGGCCGGCCTCAAGGACACGACCACGGGCGACACGCTCTGTGATCCGCTGCATCCGGTCATCCTCGAGCGCATGGAATTCCCCGATCCGGTCATCCAGATCGCCATCGAGCCGAAGACCAAGAATGATCAGGAAAAGATGGGCCTTGCGCTGCATCGCCTGGCCGCCGAGGACCCGTCCTTCCGCGTCAAGACCGATGAGGAATCAGGCCAGACGATCATCTCCGGCATGGGCGAGCTTCATCTCGACATCATCGTCGACCGCATGCGCCGCGAGTTCAAGGTCGAGGCCAATGTCGGCGCGCCGCAGGTGGCCTATCGCGAGACGATCACCCGCAGCCAAGAGCAGGACTACACCCATAAGAAGCAGACCGGCGGCACGGGTCAGTTCGCCCGCGTCAAGATCCTTTTCGAGCCGAATCCGGAGAGCAGCGAATTCCTGTTCGAATCCAAGATTGTCGGCGGCGCTGTGCCGAAGGAATACATCCCCGGTGTCGAAAAGGGCATCAACAGCGTCATGTCGTCGGGTCCGTTCGCTGGCTTCCCGATGATCGGCGTCAAGGCGACACTGATCGATGGTGCCTACCACGACGTGGATTCCAGCGTTCTGGCCTTCGAAATCGCTGGCCGTGCCTGCTTCCGTGAAGCGGCGCCCAGGCTTGGCGTGCAGTTGCTCGAGCCGATCATGAAGGTCGAAGTGGTGACGCCGGAAGATTATGTCGGCAGCGTCATCGGCGATCTGAACGGCCGTCGCGGCCAGATCCAGGGCCAGGAAGCCCGTGGCGTGGCGGTGGTTATCAACGCCATGGTGCCGCTCGCCAACATGTTCAAATACGTCGACAATTTGCGCTCGATGAGCCAGGGCCGCGCGGCCTACACGATGCAGTTCGATCACTACGAGCCGGTGCCGACCGCGGTCGCTCAGGAAGTCCAGAAGAAATACGCGTAACCAGAACGGGTTGCAGCGCTAACTTAATTCAAAGCCCGCACGGGCGAGCAGGAATGGAGACATCACATGGCAAAAGGTAAATTCGAGCGTACAAAGCCTCATGTGAACATTGGCACGATTGGCCACGTCGATCATGGCAAGACGTCGCTGACGGCGGCGATCACCAAGTATTTTGGCGAATACAAGCGCTACGACCAGATCGATGCGGCGCCCGAGGAGAAGGCGCGCGGCATCACCATCTCGACGGCGCATGTCGAATACGAGACGGCCGCCCGCCACTACGCCCATGTCGACTGCCCCGGCCACGCCGACTATGTGAAGAACATGATCACCGGTGCCGCGCAGATGGACGGCGCGATCCTGGTTGTGTCGGCCGCCGACGGCCCGATGCCGCAGACCCGCGAGCACATCCTGCTGGCCCGTCAGGTCGGCGTGCCGTCGATCGTGGTGTTTTTGAACAAGGTCGACCAGGTCGACGACGCCGAGCTGCTCGAACTGGTCGAGCTCGAGGTGCGTGAACTCTTGACCAAGAACGAGTTCCCCGGCGACGACATTCCGATCGTCAAGGGTTCGGCACTTGCCGCTTTGGAAGATTCCGACAAGAAGATCGGCGAGGATTCGATCCGCGAATTGATGGCTGCGGTCGACGACTACATCCCGACGCCGGTTCGTCCGCTGGACAAGCCGTTCCTGATGCCGATCGAGGACGTGTTCTCGATCTCGGGCCGCGGCACGGTGGTGACCGGCCGCGTCGAGCGCGGCGTGGTCAAGGTCGGCGAGGAGCTCGAGATCGTCGGCATCCGTCCGACCACCAAGACGACCTGCACGGGCGTCGAGATGTTCCGCAAGCTGCTCGACCAGGGCCAGGCCGGCGACAACATCGGCGCGCTGCTGCGCGGTGTCGACCGCGAAGGTGTCGAGCGTGGCCAGGTTCTGGCCAAGCCCGGTACGGTCAAGCCGCACAAGAAGTTCGTCGCCGAAGCCTACATCCTGACCAAGGACGAAGGTGGCCGTCACACGCCGTTCTTCACCAATTACCGTCCGCAGTTCTATTTCCGCACGACCGACGTGACCGGCATCGTGTCGCTGCCGGAAGGCACCGAGATGGTGATGCCGGGTGACAACATCACCGTCGATGTCGAACTGATCGTGCCGATCGCCATGGAAGAGAAGCTGCGCTTCGCCATCCGTGAAGGCGGCCGCACCGTCGGTGCCGGCATCGTCGTCACTATCAAAGAGTAATTTGGACTTAAACCGATCTGTCGCGGGCGCTGCCCGCGCCGCGCCAGAACAAGGAAGTGACGCATGAACGGACAGAATATCCGCATCCGCCTGAAGGCGTTCGATCACCGGGTGCTTGACGCCTCGACGCGGGAAATCGTGTCGACGGCCAAGCGCACCGGCGCCAACGTCCGCGGCCCCATTCCGCTGCCGACGCGGATCGAAAAGTTCACGGTCAACCGGTCGCCTCACGTCGACAAGAAGAGCCGCGAGCAGTTCGAGATGCGCACGCACAAGCGTCTCCTCGATATCGTCGATCCGACCCCGCAGACGGTCGACGCTTTGATGAAGCTCGATCTTGCCGCCGGTGTCGACGTCGAGATCAAGCTCTAAGGAACCAGAGGGGCGGGGCGACCCGGAACTCTGAAGGAACAAGAGGCGTGGAGGGGCGACAGCCCCGACAGGGAACTCTAAAGGAATTGAACCGATGCGTTCAGGTGTGATTGCAAAGAAGGTGGGAATGACCCGCATCTACAACGATGCCGGGGAACATGTTCCCGTCACTGTTCTCCAGATGGAGAACTGCCAGGTCGTGGCGCAGCGCACGCAGGAGAAGAACGGCTATACCGCCGTCCAGCTCGGCGTTGGCCTTGCCAAGGTGAAGAACACGTCGAAGGCGATGCGCGGCCATTTCGCGACCGCTTCCGTCGAGCCCAAGGCCAAGGTTGCCGAATTCCGTGTCTCCGCCGACAACATGATCGATGTCGGCGCCGAGATCACCGTCGATCATTTCGTCGCCGGCCAGAAGGTCGATGTGACGGGAACCACGATCGGCAAGGGTTTCCAGGGCGTTATCAAGCGGCACCACATGGGCGGTGGCCGCGCGACCCACGGCAACTCGGTCTCGCACCGTACGCACGGCTCGACCGGCCAGCGCCAGGACCCGGGCAAGGTGTTCAAGGGCAAGCATATGGCCGGCCACATGGGTGACACCCGCGTCACCACGCAGAATGTCGAGGTCGTCTCGACCGACGCCGATCGCGGTCTGATCCTGATCCGCGGCGCGGTTCCCGGTTCGAAGGGCGCCTGGATCCTGGTCCGTGACGCGGCCAAGGTTGCGCTGCCGGCCAATGCGCCGAAGCCCGCCGCAATCCGCGCCGTTGCAACCAGTGATGGCGCCAAGAACGATGCCCCGGCCACAGTAGATGCCCCGGCCACAGAGGGAGCGGAATAATGGACCTCAAGATCACAACGCTTGGCGGCAAGGACGCCGGCAAGGTGAAACTCTCCGAGGAGATTTTCGGCCTTGATCCGCGCGAGGACATCCTGCAGCGCGTCGTGCGCTGGCAGCTTGCCAAGAAGCAGCAGGGCACGCACAAGACCAAGGGTCGCGCCGAGATCGCCCGCACCGGCGCCAAGATGTACAAGCAGAAGGGTACGGGCCGCGCCCGTCACCATTCGGCACGCGCTCCGCAGTTCCGCGGCGGCGGCAAGGCCCACGGCCCGGTCGTCCGCAGCCACGAGCACGACCTGCCGAAGAAGGTGCGTGCGCTGGGCCTCAAGCATGCTCTCTCGGCCAAGGCCAAGAGCGCGTCGCTCATCATCATCGACGAGCTGATGCTGACCGAGGCCAAGACCAAGGCACTGATCGCGAATTTCGCGACGCTGGGCCTGTCCAACGCCCTGCTGATCGGCGGCGCCGAGCTTGACAAGAACTTCAAGCTGGCGGCCACGAACATCCCGAACATCGACGTGCTGCCCATCCAGGGCATCAACGTCTACGACATTCTGCGCCGCGGCACGCTGGTCCTTTCGAAGGCCGCCGTCGAGGCTCTCGAGGAGCGCTTCAAATGACCGACCTTCGTCATTACGACGTGATCGTCTCGCCGGCGATCACCGAAAAGTCGACCATGGCTTCCGAGCAGAACCAGGTCGTCTTCAACGTCGCCAAGAAGGCGTCGAAGCCGGAAATCAAGGCTGCCGTCGAAGCGCTGTTCGGCGTCAAGGTGATGGCCGTGAACACGCTTGTCCGCAAGGGCAAGATCAAGCGCTTCCGCGGCACGATCGGCCGCCAGAGCGACGTCAAGAAGGCGATCGTGACGCTGGCTGACGGCCAGTCGATCGACGTCGCGACGGGTCTCTGAGCAAGACCGCGAGGACAACAAACATGGCACTGAAAAAATTCAACCCGATAACGCCGAGCACCCGCCAGCTGGTCATCGTCGATCGCTCGGGCCTCTACAAGGGCAAGCCCGTCAAGGGCTTGACCGAAGGCCTGACCAAGTCGGGCGGCCGTAACAATTACGGCCGCATCACGGCCCGCTTCATCGGCGGCGGTCACAAGCGTACGTACCGCATCATCGACTTCAAGCGCCGCAAGTTCGACATTGTCGGCACTGTCGAGCGTATCGAATACGATCCGAACCGCAGCGCCTTCATCGCGCTGATCAAGTATGACGATGGTGAGCTGTCCTACATCATCGCCCCGCAGCGCCTTGCTGCCGGCGACAAGATCGTGGCCGGCGAAGCGGTCGACGTGAAGCCGGGCAATGCGATGCCGCTGGCCTCGATGCCGGTCGGCACGATCGTCCACAACATCGAGCTGAAGCCGGGCAAGGGCGCCCAGGTTGCCCGTTCGGCTGGCGGTTATGCCCAACTCGTCGGCCGTGACCAGGGCATGGCGATCCTGCGCCTGAATTCGGGTGAGCAGCGTGTCGTCCACGGCTCGTGCATGGCCACTGTCGGCGCCGTGTCCAACCCGGACCACGGCAACATCAATGACGGCAAGGCCGGCCGCACGGTGTGGCGGGGAAAACGTCCGCACAATCGCGGCGTGACCATGAACCCGGTCGACCATCCGCATGGCGGCGGCGAAGGCCGCACCTCGGGTGGCCGCCATCCGGTTTCGCCTTGGGGCAAGCCGACCAAGGGCAAGAAGACGCGGTCCAACAAGGCGACCGACAAGTTCATCCTGCGCTCGCGCCATCAGCGCAAGAGCTAAGAAGAGGTAACGCCAAGTGACTCGTTCGATTTGGAAAGGCCCCTTCATCGACGGCTACCTTCTCAAGAAGGTGGACAAGGTTCGTGAAGGTGGTCGCAATGAGGTGATCAAGATGTGGAGCCGTCGCTCCACCATCCTGCCGCAGTTCGTCGGCTTCACCTTCGGTGTCTACAACGGCCAGAAGCACGTTCCCGTTTCGGTGAACGAGGACATGGTCGGCCACAAGTTCGGTGAATTCGCTCCGACCCGGACCTATTACGGTCATGGCGCGGATAAGAAGGCGAAGAGGAAATAATCATGGGCAAGGCCAAAGCTCCGCGCAGGCTTGCTGATAACGAAGCGCGCGCCGTGTTGCGCACGATCCGTATCAGCCCGCAGAAGCTGAACCTGGTTGCCGCGCTGATCCGCGGCAAGAAGGTCGCGACAGCGCTTTCCGATCTCGAATTCTCGGCCAAGCGGATTTCCGGCACGGTCAAGAAGACGCTGGAATCGGCGATCGCCAACGCGGAAAACAACCACGACCTCGACGTCGATGCGCTGATCGTGGCGGAAGCCTATGTCGGCAAGTCGATCGTCATGAAGCGGTTCCATGCCCGTGGCCGTGGCCGCGCCAGCCGTATCGAGAAGCCGTTCTCGCACCTCACGATCGTCGTTCGTGAAGTCGAAGAAAAAGTGGAGGCCGCATAATGGGCCAGAAAATCAATCCGATCGGTCTGCGTCTTGGCATCAATCGCACCTGGGATTCGCGCTGGTTCGCCAACACCGGCGAGTACGGCAAGCTGCTGCATGAGGACATCAAGATCCGCAAGTATCTTGAGAAGGAACTCAAGCAGGCCGCGATTTCGAAGGTCGTGATCGAGCGTCCGCACAAGAAGTGCCGCGTCACCATCCATGCGGCGCGTCCGGGCCTGATCATCGGCAAGAAGGGCGCCGACATCGAGAAGCTTCGCAAGAAGCTGATGGAGATGACGAAGTCCGAGACGCATTTGAACATCGTCGAAGTGCGTAAGCCCGAGATCGACGCCACGCTGGTCGCCCAGTCGATCGCCCAGCAGCTCGAGCGCCGCATCGCGTTCCGCCGCGCCATGAAGCGCGCCGTGCAGTCTGCGATGCGCCTCGGTGCCGAAGGCATCCGCATCAACTGCGCCGGCCGTCTCGGCGGCGCCGAGATCGCACGCATGGAATGGTACCGCGAAGGTCGCGTGCCGCTGCACACGCTGCGCGCCGACGTCGACTACGGCACGGCCGAAGCGCACACCGCCTACGGCATCTGCGGCGTCAAGGTCTGGGTGTTCAAGGGCGAAATCCTCGAGCACGACCCGATGGCTTCGGAACGCCGCGCCACCGAGGGCGATCATGCGCATGGCGGTGGTGGTGAGCGCGAACGCGGTCGCCGTCGCGAAAACGCCTGAGACAGTTGAGAATTTGGAGTTAGAACGATGCTGCAGCCAAAGCGCACAAAGTTCCGCAAGCAGTTCAAGGGTCGTATCCATGGTGCCGCCAAGGGTGGCACCAATCTGGATTTCGGCGGTTTCGGGCTGAAGGCGCTTGAGCCGAACCGCGTCACCGCGCGCGAGATCGAGGCGGCCCGCCGCGCGATCACTCGCGAAATGAAGCGCGCCGGCCGCGTCTGGATCCGTATCTTCCCGGACGTGCCGGTGACGTCGAAGCCGACCGAAGTCCGCATGGGCAAGGGCAAGGGCGCGGTCGATTACTGGGCGGCGCGCGTCAAGCCCGGCCGCATCATGTTCGAGATCGACGGCGTCAATGAGGAAACCGCCCGTGAGGCGCTGCGTCTCGGCGCGGCCAAGCTCTCGGTCAGGACGCGCTTCGTACAGCGCATCGCAGAATAAGGACGGGCTGATCATGAAAGCCGAAGACATCCGGACCAAGACCCAGGACCAACTGACCGACGACCTGGCCAGCCTGAAGAAGGAGCAGTTCAACCTGCGCTTCCAGAAGGCCACCGGCCAGCTCGAGAAGACCGCGCGCGTGAGGCAGGTCCGCAAGGACATTGCGCGTATCAAGACCATCGCTGCGGAAAAGTCCGCGGCTAAGAAGGCTTAAGGACGAAAACCATGCCAAAGCGCATTCTGCAGGGCACCGTCGTCAGCGACAAAAACGAGAAGACGGTTGTCGTCAAGGTCGAACGGCGCTTCACGCATCCCGTGATGAAGAAGACCGTGCGCATGACCAAGAAGTACAAGGCGCACGACGAGAACAACGCCCACAAGGTTGGCGATCAGGTGTTCATCCAGGAATCGAAGCCGATTTCCAAGGACAAGCGCTGGACCGTAGTGTCTTCGGACCAAGCCTGATCAGGGCGAACGAAACGAATTTTGGACAGACCGGGGAAGGGTGAAGAACCCGTCCCGTTAGAAGAGAAGAAGGCGGCCAGTCATGATTCAGATGCAAACAAACCTCGACGTCGCGGATAATTCCGGCGCCCGTCGTGTCATGTGCATCAAGGTGCTGGGCGGCTCGAAGCGGAAATACGCTTCCGTGGGCGACATCATCGTGGTGTCGATCAAGGAAGCCATCCCGCGCGGCCGCGTCAAGAAGGGCGATGTGATGAAGGCGGTCGTGGTTCGCACGGCCAAGGACATTCGTCGCCCGGACGGCAGTGTGATCCGTTTCGACAAGAATGCGGCCGTTCTCGTCGACAACAAGAAAGAGCCGATCGGCACGCGTATCTTCGGACCGGTTCCGCGCGAACTCCGCGCCAAGAACCACATGAAGATCATCTCGCTCGCGCCTGAAGTGCTGTAAGGAGCCGGACCAATGCAGAAGATTAGAAAAGGCGACAAGGTCGTCGTGCTGGCCGGCAAGGACAAGGGCCGTTCGGGCGAAGTCCTCTCGGTACAGCCGAAGGAAGACACCGCGCTGGTGCGCGGCGTCAACATGATCCGTCGTCACCAGAAGCAGTCCCAGTCCCAAGAGGGCGGGATCATCACCAAGGAAGCGCCGATCCAGCTGTCGAACATCGCGCTGGCCGACCCCAAGGATGGCAAGCCGACCCGCGTCGGTTTCATCTTCCAGAAGGACGGCAAGAAGGTGCGCGTCGCCAAGCGCTCGGGAGAAGTCATCAATGGCTAAGGCTCAAACCAAGCAGGCGACTGCCCAGAACACGCCGCGCCTCAAGCAGGTCTACAACGAGACCATCCGCAAGGCGCTGCAGGAGCAGTTCGGCTACGAGAACGAGATGCAGGTTCCGCGCATCGACAAGATCGTGCTGAACATGGGCGTCGGCGAAGCGACCGGCGATTCGAAGAAGCCTTCGATTGCGGCGGAAGATCTTGCGCTGATCGCCGGCCAGAAGGCCGTCGTCACGCACGCCCGCAATTCGATCGCCGGCTTCAAGGTCCGCGAAAAGATGCCGATCGGCGCCAAGGTCACGCTGCGCAAGGAACGCATGTACGAGTTCCTCGACCGCCTCGTGAACATCGCGCTGCCGCGCGTCCGCGACTTCCGCGGGCTCAATCCGAAGAGCTTCGATGGCCGTGGCAACTATGCCATGGGCATCAAGGAACACATCGTGTTCCCGGAGATCAACTACGACAAGGTTGATCAGATCTGGGGCATGGACGTCATCGTTTGTACGACTGCGAAGACGGACGACGAAGCCAGGGCATTGCTCAAGGCCTTCAACTTCCCCTTCCGCCAGTAACGGCAGCGAGAAAAGGAAAAATCTGAAATGGCAAAGACCAGCTCAGTCGAGAAGAACAACAGGCGCCGCAAGCTTGTGGACCAGTACGCTGCCAAGCGTAAGGTCCTCAAGGCGATCATCATGGATCAGTCCAAGCCGATGGAAGAGCGCTTCCGCGCTCAGCTGAAGCTTGCGGCACTGCCGCGCAACTCGGCCAAGATCCGCATCCGCAACCGCTGCGAAGTCACCGGACGTCCGCGTGCCTACTATCGCAAGCTCAAAGTATCGCGCATCGCGCTTCGGGATCTCGGCAACAACGGCCAGATCCCGGGCCTGGTCAAGTCGAGCTGGTAAGGAGGACATAACATGTCATTGAGCGATCCTCTCGGCGATATGCTGACCCGCATCCGCAACGCCTATGGCCGCAAGAAGTCGAGCGTTTCGACGCCGGCCTCGCGCCTGCGTACCCGCGTCCTCGACGTGTTGAAGGC
Source organism: Mesorhizobium sp. WSM4849 (assembly GCF_055811385.1). NCBI lineage: Bacteria > Pseudomonadati > Pseudomonadota > Alphaproteobacteria > Hyphomicrobiales > Phyllobacteriaceae > Mesorhizobium > Mesorhizobium sp. WSM4849. The sequence goes on along the minus strand of NZ_JBVVPW010000029.1, from coordinate 8,389 downwards.
GGAAGGCTATATCCGCGACTACAGCCAGACCGACTTCGACAACGGCAAGTCCGAAATCGAGATCGAACTGAAGTATTTCGACGGTGCGCCGGTCGTGCGCGAAATCGCCCGCGTCTCGAAGCCGGGCCGTCGCGTTTACGTTTCGGCGAAGTCGATCCCGCACGTCGCCAACGGCCTCGGCATCGCCATCCTTTCGACACCGAAGGGCGTGATGGCCGACCACGAAGCGCGTGAACAGAATGTCGGCGGGGAAATCCTCTGCCAGATCTTCTGATCTGGAGCGCGATCCCGAACCGAACCACGCAGTGAAAAGTGGAACCCGGCCTTCGGACAAGATCACGCTCGAAACAGAGACCTGAAACAAGAGAAGTGACGAGGACAACAAAATGTCTCGTATTGGAAAGAAACCCGTTTCGCTGCCGCAGGGCGTGACCGCGACCGTCGACGGCCAGACCGTCACGGCGAAGGGCCCCAAGGGTGAGCTGAAGTTCGTGGTGAACGACGAAGTGCTGGTCAAGATGGAAGGCAGCGAGATCGCTGTCCAGCCGCGCGACCAGACCAAGACCGCCCGCTCCAAATGGGGCATGTCGCGCACGCAGATCGTCAACATCCTGCAGGGCGTCAAGGACGGTTTCGAAAAGAAGCTTGAGATCACCGGCGTCGGCTATCGCGCCGCCATGCAGGGCAAGAACCTGCAGCTAGCGCTCGGCTTCAGCCATGACGTCGTCTACGAAACGCCGCAGGACATCACGATCACCGTGCCGAAGCCGACGGAAATCACCGTGACCGGCATCGACAAGCAGAAGGTCGGTCAGGTCGCTGCCGAGATCCGCGAATATCGCGGTCCCGAGCCGTACAAGGGCAAGGGCGTCCGCTACGCTGGCGAGAAGATCGTCCGCAAGGAAGGCAAGAAGAAGTAGTTTAGTGAATGGTGAATGGTGAATGGTAAAATGGCAGTAGGATAGAACAGGGCCGGGTGGCACTTCGTTTCTACCATTTCACCATTTTTCCATTCACCATTCACTGCAAATCAACGCCGCGGGGAGCGGTCGCGGGAGGCTTGTCCCTACCGCATAGGGTTACCCCCGTTTTTTGAAGGCAAGGAACTGATATCATGGGCTCGAAAGAATCCACACAACGCCGCGCTCAGCGCGTCCGCCGCCAGATCAAGAAGGTCGCGGGCGAGCGTCCGCGTCTGTCGGTCCACCGCACGTCGAAGAATATCTACGTCCAGGTCATCGACGACGCCAAGGGCCACACCATCGCTGCCGCCTCGACGCTGGAGAAGGACCTTAAGGGTTCGCTCAAGACCGGTGCCGACACTGCCGCCGCTGTGGCAATCGGCAAGCTGATTGCCGAGCGCGCTTCGAAGGCAGGCGTCAAGGAAGTCGTCTTCGACCGTGGACCGTACATCTATCACGGCCGCGTCAAGGCGCTGGCCGAGGCCGCCCGCGAAGGTGGCTTGAGCTTCTAAAAAGTTTCGCCCCGGCAACCCACAGAGGGAACCGGATATCATCATCAACCGTGCTTCCGGAAAAAAACAAGGAACAGGATATGGCACAGGAACGTAGGGATGGCGGCCGCGGCCGTGATCGCGAAGAGCGCGACGACGGCATGGTGGACAAGCTCGTCCACATCAACCGCGTCGCCAAGGTCGTCAAGGGCGGCCGGCGCTTCGGCTTTGCAGCACTCGTCGTCGTCGGCGACCAGAAGGGCCGCGTCGGCTTCGGTCATGGCAAGGCGCGCGAAGTGCCTGAGGCGATCCGCAAGGCGACCGAATCGGCCAAGCGCGACATGATCTTCGTGCCGCTGCGCTCGGGCCGTACGCTGCACCACGACGTCGAGGGACGCTGGGGTGCCGGACGCGTTCTGCTGCGCGCTGCCAAGCAGGGTACCGGCATCATCGCCGGCGGCCCGATGCGCGCCGTCTTCGAGACGCTCGGCATGCATGACGTGGTCGCCAAGTCGATGGGTTCGTCGAACCCGTACAACATGGTTCGCGCCACCTTCGACGCGCTGAAGAGCCAGATGCATCCCAAGGATGTGGCTGCCGCGCGCGGCATCAAGTATTCGACCCTTCAGGCCCGCCGCGGCACCGCCGTTGCGGCCGAAGAATAGTCGACGCTGACCAGGGATTTTGACCATGGCCAAGAAAGCAACCAAGACCATCACCGTCGAGCAGATTGGTTCGCCGATCCGCCGGCCGAAGGAGCAGCGTGCGACGCTGGTCGGCCTCGGCCTCAACAAGATGCACAAGCAGCGCACGCTGGAGGACACCCCCTCCGTGCGCGGCATGATCGCTGCCGTCCAGCATCTCGTCCGCGTTGTGGACGAGGGCTGAACCAGAGCGCAGGAGAACTCAGATGAAACTCAACGATCTGCGTGACAAGGACGGCGCGACGCATTCCAGGAAGCGCCTCGGCCGCGGCATCGGTTCCGGCTCGGGCAAGACCGCCGGTCGCGGCGTCAAGGGCCAGAAGGCGCGCTCCGGTGTCGCCGTCAATGGCTTCGAGGGTGGCCAGATGCCGCTCTACCGGCGCCTGCCGAAGCGTGGCTTCAACAACATCTTCGCCAAGAGCTTTGCAGTAGTGTCGCTGGCCCGCATCCAGGCCGCGCTCGACGCCAAGAAGCTCGACGCCAAGACGATCGTGACGGCCGAAGCGCTGGTCTCGGCCGGCGTCATCCGCCGCGTCAAGGACGGCGTGCGCATCCTCTCCGACGGCGACATCAAGGCCAAGCTCGCCTTCGACGTGGCCGGCGCCTCCAAGGCTGCCATCGAGAAGATCGAAAAGGCCGGCGGTTCGGTGAAGCTGCCGGAAAAGGCAGCCGCCGAGTAACGGCGATTTGAAGCGCGATCGGCAAGAGTGGGACACGTTTCGCTTTCGATTTGCGCTTTGATCCGATCAATATGGCGGCCGCATCAACGCGGCCGCTTGCATGTTTGCAGTCCGGAGCTTATCTCGTGAGCTTCGGTGACACGCGCCGCCTGAGTTGCGGGCCATCGAGCGTGACCAAGCGGAGAATCAGGCATGGCTTCGGCTGCTGAACAACTAGCCTCGAATCTGAATTTCTCGGCCTTCGCCAAGGCGGAGGATCTGAAGAAGCGCATCTGGTTCACCTTGGGCGCGCTACTCGTCTACCGCCTCGGCACCTATATCCCGCTTCCCGGCATCAATCCCGACGCTTTCGCCCAGGCCTTCTCGTCGCAGAGCAAGGGCGTGCTTGGCATGTTCAACATGTTTGCCGGTGGCGCCGTGCAGCGCATGGCGATCTTTGCCCTCGGCATCATGCCCTACATCTCCGCCTCCATCATCATGCAGCTAATGACCTCCGTCATCCCGTCTCTGGAGGCGCTGAAGAAGGAAGGCGAACAGGGCCGCAAGGTCATCAACCAGTACACGCGCTACGGCACTGTGCTTTTGGCACTGGTCCAGGCCTACGGCATTGCGGTCGGGCTGGAAGGCGGCAACGGCATCGTCAACGATCCCGGCATGTTCTTCCGGATTTCGACCGTCGTGACGCTGGTCGGCGGCACCATGTTCCTGATGTGGCTCGGCGAGCAGATCACCGCCCGCGGCATCGGCAACGGCATTTCGCTGATTATCTTTTCCGGCATCGTCGCCGGCCTGCCACGAGCCATCTCCGGTACACTGGAACTTGGCCGCACCGGCGCGCTGTCGACCGGCCTGATCCTGGCGATCATTGTTCTCGCCATCGTCGTCGTCGCGCTGATCGTGTTCTTCGAGCGCGCCCAGCGGCGCTTGCTGATCCAGTATCCAAAGCGTCAGGTCGGCAACCGCATGTTCCAGGGCGACACTTCGCACCTGCCGCTTAAGCTCAACACAGCCGGCGTCATTCCGCCGATCTTCGCCTCGTCGCTGCTGTTGCTGCCGGCGACGGTCGCCGGCTTCTCGCAGACGACCAACATGCCAGCCTGGGCCAGCACCGTCCTGGCGGCACTCGGCCATGGCCAGCCGCTCTACATGGCGTTCTATGCGGCGATGATCGTGTTTTTCGCCTTCTTCTATACGGCGATCGTCTTCAACCCGAAGGACACCGCCGACCAGCTCAAGAAGCATTCGGGTTTCATTCCGGGCTACCGTCCGGGCGAGCGCACGGCCGATTACATCGACTATGTTCTCACCCGCATCACCGTCGTCGGCGCCATCTATCTGGTGCTGGTGTGTCTGCTGCCCGAGTTCCTGATTTCAGCGACTGGCGTACCATTCTACCTCGGTGGCACATCGCTTCTGATCGTGGTCAGTGTAACGCTCGATACGGTGGCGCAGATTCAGGGTCACCTGATCGCGCACCAGTATGAGGGCCTGATCAAGAAGTCGAAGCTGCGCGGGGGGAAAAAGGCCAGATGAGGTTGATATTGCTTGGACCGCCAGGGGCGGGCAAGGGGACGCAAGCACAAAGACTGGTAGAAAAATACGGCATACCCCAACTCTCCACGGGCGATATGCTGCGCGCCGCTGTCCAGGCCGGCACCGAAGTCGGCAAGCGCGCCAAGGCGGTGATGGACGCTGGCGAACTGGTTTCCGACGCCATCGTCAACGCCATCGTGGCCGAGCGCATCGATCAGGCCGATTGCGCCGGGGGATTCATCCTTGATGGATACCCGCGAACCTTGGTGCAGGCGGACGCGGTTGAATCGATGCTCTCGGACCGCGGCCTCACTCTCGACGCTGTCATTGAACTTGTCGTTGACGACAAGGCGCTGGTTGGTCGAATCGGCAAACGCGTCGAAGAGGCCAAGGCCGCGGGTCTGCCAGTGCGCAAGGACGACAATCCGGCGGTGTTCGAAGAGCGCCTGAAGGAGTACTACAAGAAAACGTCGCCGCTGATCGGCTACTACTATGCCAAGGGCAAGCTCAGAGGTGTCGACGGCATGGCCGACATCGATGCGGTGACGCGGCAGATCGAAGCGGTGCTCACGGCTGCGACCCCAGCGGCGGCCCAAGGGTCTGCGTACGGAGAATAAACGATTACGCTTGACTGGAGCGGTTCGCTGGGGTATGGCGGCCCGTCTTCCTATCAGGCATGAGGCTTGCTTGCCCGCAAGGGCAAGGCAGCCGCTTTGAACTGGAAACTCCCGCATGGGCCGGCCTCCACCGGACGCGGGGCAACTTTGATAGCGCCGGCTTGCCCGGCCCACATGGAGAAGAGAAGAACATGGCTCGTATAGCCGGCGTCAACATTCCGACCAACAAGCGCGTCGTCATTGCGCTTCAGTACATTCACGGCATTGGCAAGAATTTCGCCCAGGAGATCGTCGACAAGGTCGGCATCCCGGCCGAGCGCCGCGTCAACCAGCTGACCGACGCGGAAGTGCTGCAGATCCGCGAGACGATCGACCGCGACTATCAGGTCGAGGGCGATCTGCGCCGCGAAGTGTCGATGAACATCAAACGGCTCATGGACCTCGGCTGCTATCGCGGCCTGCGTCATCGCCGCTCGCTGCCGGTTCGCGGCCAGCGCACGCATACCAATGCGCGCACCCGCAAGGGCCCGGCCAAGTCGATCGCCGGCAAGAAAAAATAAGTGAGCGAATAGCGAGTAGTTCTTAGCGAATAGGTTTCTACTCACTATTCGCTACTCACTATTCGCTTTTCCAGGTGGAGCCGCTGGCATTACGGCGGTGTAGAGATCAACTGAAAGGACCATCATGGCCAAGGAAGCCACACGTGTTCGCCGTCGCGAACGCAAGAATATTTCGTCGGGCGTTGCCCACGTCAACTCGACCTTCAACAACACGATGATCACCATCACCGACGCGCAGGGCAATTCGATTGCCTGGTCGTCGGCGGGAGCCCAGGGTTTCAAGGGGTCTCGCAAGTCGACCCCGTTTGCTGCCCAGATGGCTGCCGAGGACGTTGCCAAGAAGGCCCAGGAACACGGCATGCGCATGCTCGAGGTCGAGGTCTGCGGACCCGGCTCCGGTCGTGAATCGGCGCTGCGCGCATTGCAGGCAGCCGGCTTCACTATCACCTCGATCCGTGATGTGACGCCGATCCCGCACAATGGTTGCCGCCCGCGCAAGAAGCGCCGCGTCTAAAGAATTACCGAACGCCGCGCGAACGCCCAGTAGCGTTCCTCCACGGCATTCCAGGTCGCCCGCCACGATTGGATGGTGGCGGGTCAACGGAAGGAAAGCATCATGATCCAGAAAAATTGGCAGGAACTGATCAAGCCGAACAAGATCGAGTTTTCGTCGAAGAAGAAGACGCTGACCACGCTGGTCGCCGAGCCGCTCGAGCGCGGCTTTGGTCTCACCCTCGGCAATGCGCTGCGTCGCGTGCTTCTGTCTTCGCTGCGTGGCGCGGCTGTGACCGCCGTGCAGATCGACGGCGTTCTGCATGAATTCTCGTCCATCGCCGGCGTGCGCGAGGACGTGACCGACATCGTCTTGAACATCAAGGAAATCGCCATCCGCATGGAAGGTGACGGTCCCAAGCGCATGGTCGTGCGCAAGCAGGGACCGGGCGCCGTTCTCGCCGGCGACATCCAGACGGTCGGCGACGTCGAGATCCTCAATCCCGACCACGTCATCTGCACGCTGGACGAGGGCGCTGAAATCCGCATGGAGTTCACCGTCGATACCGGCAAGGGCTACGTGCCGGCCGACCGCAATCGCGCCGAAGACGCGCCGATCGGCCTCATCCCGGTCGACAGCCTCTACTCACCGGTCAAGAAGGTCTCCTACAAGGTCGAGAACACCCGTGAGGGCCAGGTCCTCGACTATGACAAGCTGACCATGACGATCGACACCGACGGTTCGATCTCGGGCGAGGACGCGGTGGCTTTCGCCGCCCGCATCCTGCAGGACCAGCTTGGCCTGTTCGTCAATTTCGACGAGCCGCAGAAGGAAGTCGCCGCCGAACAGGTGACCGAGCTTGCCTTCAACCCGGCGCTGCTCAAGAAGGTCGACGAGCTGGAGCTTTCGGTGCGTTCGGCCAACTGCCTGAAGAACGACAACATCGTCTATATCGGCGACCTGATCCAGAAGACCGAAGCCGAAATGCTGCGCACCCCGAACTTCGGCCGCAAATCGCTGAACGAGATCAAGGAAGTCCTGGCGGCGATGGGCCTGCACCTCGGCATGGAAGTGCCGGATTGGCCGCCGGAAAACATCGAAGACCTCGCCAAGCGTTACGAAGATCAATACTGAGGCTCGGGAAGAGCTTCTTGAACCCGGAATGAAGGAGAAGAGCCATGCGCCACGGATTTAAAGGCCGCCGGTTCGCCCGCAGCATAAGCCATCGCAAGTCGATGTTTGCCAACCTTGCCGTATCGCTCATCGAGCATGAGCAGATCCTCACCACATTGCCGAAGGCGAAGGATCTGCGTCCGATCGTCGAAAAGCTGGTGACGCTCGGCAAGCGCGGCGATCTGCATGCCCGCCGCCAGGTGATTGCCCAGATCGGCAATGAAGGCGTCGTCAAGCGCCTGTTCGACACGATCGCGCCGCGCTACGCCACCCGCAACGGCGGCTATCTGCGCATCATGAAGGCGGGCTTCCGCCACGGCGACAATGCCGCCATGGCGGTCATCGAGTTCGTCGATCGCGATACCTCGGCCAAGGGCGCCGGCGACCGTGCCCGCATCGAGGCAGAAGGCACCGACGAGGAAGCCGCAGCCGCATAAGCTTCGATTTCTCCTGATCAAGTTTAAGGGGCCCGAGGGCCCCTTTTTCGTTGGGGTGGCTACCTCTTACCGAGCAAAGTTGAGGTAGTCTTTTCCGCCTATCGGCCTCCAATCAATCGCGTTTGTAATCTGCTCGATTGCGGGGTGCGAATAGGAATAAATACTATCGATCTCCGTTCGGTGATCGATATCGCTTATCAATTGGGACACAGTCACGCCGTTCAGATATTTCTCGGCGTCCCGATCTTCGATGAAGTCAGTATCAACGCGGAAATAAATCTGGATGGGACCCACGCAGATGTTCAGCTCGATGTCGTCCCTCGATGCGGTGTAGAAGACCATAGCTTCTTCTGGTGTCCACAGGCCCGCAGCCAGGAATTCCGATGGCTTTGTTCTGCTGTTGAACCCATCCATTGAAAGAGCAAATTGGTCCGTTATGCGTTCGGTCTTGCCGCGAATGGCATGCACATGTTCGATCTGAAACCAATCCAGTTCGTATGGCGGGTCTTTGTCAAACGAGGCCTCAAGCGTCCCATAAAACCAATAATCGGGCACTGTCTCCGCATACTCGGTCAGCCAGCCGTCCGGCGCTCCAAGCACTTTGGCAATTTCGATCATTTTCATACCGGGGATAACCGGCCCCAAAGTGCCGGTCTTCAAAAAGTCGTCCGTGAAGAACTCGGAATGCTTTGATTCTGTTTAACAATTTCCCCTGATTTGAGGTTTCAGATTGCCGAAT